>NZID01000052.1 GCA_002691605.1 Crocinitomicaceae bacterium | reverse complement strand
TAGCAGCTTCTTCCAAATTTTCACCATCATCTAGTTTTCCTTTTGGAAGATCCCACTTATTTTTTCTGTAAATAAATAATACTTTATTGTTGTTATTAATTACTAAACCGCCAGCAGTAATTAGATTTCTAGAAATATTTTCTATTAATTTCACATTACAAAAGAATGTTTAATAGTCAAATTAAAATCAACCAATTAAAATAGTTCTAAACATAAAGATGTAAAAAAAATTAAAACCTTAACCCTGGCTTTAAACTATGGTAACATTGCTGCTAATTAATGTATAAAAATCAAATAAGTCTTTTCAAATCAGAATAAAAACAGTTCGAGATCTGTCCCTTTGGGACCACTTTTTAATATGTTGTTAATAATTAAATAAGCAAAAATAGACAAATAACAGGTTAATATCTCATATTTGAAAAACAAATGAGATTAAATAGAGACAAATAATCACCTAAAATGTTTTACCTATCTTTGACCTGCTAAATAAAATGTTTGACCTTTTTGCTAATGACAAGAATTAGTTTCACTACCCGCTTTTTTATTAAACACCGAAATAACAATGATCATTTATATGTTAGAATCATTGTAAATAGAAAATCATCAGAAATATCCTTAAAGCGAACAGTTGATTTAAGACTTTGGGATGATAAACGACAACAATTTAAAGGTGGCAGTGAAGTCTCTCTGATTTATTAATTTATCTTTATTTAAATGAAAAATCTGATAATAATTGGACACCCCGATAAAGATTCATTTTGTTACAATGGAATTTTTAAAACTATTGTGGAAGAATTAAAGGAAACTTCAAATGAAGTTGAAATTATAGATTTATATAGATGTAGTTTTGCAAGGCCTAGAACCCAGCTAATGGATTCATTTAAAAAATTAATAACTTGGTCCGAAAATATCTATATAATTTCTCCAGTCTGGTGGTTTAGACTTACTCCTAGAACAGAAATTTTTTTTGACGAAGTTTTTACTCCCGGGTTTGCTTATAAATTCATTAATTTAACTAAAACATATGCATATCCTAAACCATTTCTAAAGGATAAAAGTGTCAGAACTTATATCACCCACGGATCTCCTTCTTTGCCTATATTAACATTATATGTTAATTCCGTTAAACTTAGACTCGTAATGGGAGTATACACATTTGTTTTTGGATGGAGGTTATCCTTATTTACAAAGACTAAGCAATTCTGGTCTGTTCCTTTTGTAAATGAATCAAAGAGGAAAAAGTATTTAGAATCGGTCAAAAAAGACATTAGAAACGACATTTTAAAATACTCAAAATGAAAAAATTATATTTATTTTGGCATTCATTTGTTCTTTCCAACTTTCTTTTACAATTATTTTCTTAATCTAATGATATGAAGTTTTTAATTTATTTCACAATTGCTACAATTATACTCTTTTTTTCTTGTAATAAAAATACAAAACCCACTACTTTTTATTGGGACGAGACAGGTTGTTCAGATCCTTGGTTAGACTTTTATACATTGGATTCATTTACTCAAGAAGGACAATATTTATCTATAGAAGATTTTTTATCTAGTGAAAATATTGAATTAATTTCTGTAACCCATTTCTACGATTCTACAAAAGCTGAATTGTGTTTAGCTTGTTTTTGCAAAACAGGTAAAATTTTTGAGTTAATTATACCAAAAAAAGATAAAGGAAAAATCAATAAACTTGGAATAAACCAGTTTGATTTGCATTTTTATCAGTAGTGCGTCACTATTAAATTTTCTAAACTTTAAATAACAAAAATTGACAATTAATATAGAGATTTATAATTTACATAATAATATTTCTGACAACATTGCAATAGTTATTTTAAATAGTGAAATCTAAATAATTTATTTATAATCGATATAAATTGTTGTAAAAAGTTTCTTGTTCAATCATATTTTTTCAAACCTAATACTCTGACATTACATTGTTTATTACATTTGTTAGAGAAATTTTTTACAAATGAGTAGTTCTACTTTTTACACTTCTATTGGATATAAAATATTAATGGCGCTCTCAGGACTTTTTTTAATGGTCTTTTTACTGCAACATTTAGTAATAAATTCAATGTCAGTTATCAGCCCTGATTTATTTAATGAGGCATCACACTTTATGGGAACTAATCCAGTTGTTCAATTTCTTCTTCAACCAATTTTAATTTTTGGAGTTGTTTTTCACTTTATTATGGGATTCTTTTTAGATATAAGGAATAGAAAAGCAAGATCTAATTCCTATGAGTTTAATAAACCTGCTGCTAATTCATCTTGGATTTCCAGAAATATGGTTATTAGTGGGATCACAGTTTTAGCCTTTTTAGCCATTCACTTTATAGATTTTTGGATACCGGAAATTAATTTTAAATACATTCAATTTTTACCGGAAGATCCTACAAGATATTATCACGAATTGCATGAAAAATTTGCTCTTCTACCTAGAGTTATTGCCTATGTAATTGCTTTTGTGTTTTTGTCTCTTCATTTGTTACATGGGTTTCAATCTTCTTTTCAAAGTGTTGGTGCTTCCACTAACAAAACGAGATTAACTTTTAGTAAAATTGGAAATGTATTTGCAATTGTGGTGCCTTTTGGCTTTATAGTAATTGCTATTTTTCACTATTTAACCCAACATTAATTATTATGGCAAAATTAAATTCTGGCGTACCAAAAGGGGAAATTCAAGACAAATGGACTCAATATAAAGATTCTATAAATCTTGTTAACCCAGCTAACAAAAGAAATATTGATGTAATTGTTGTTGGAACAGGACTAGCTGGAGGATCTGCTTCAGCAACTTTAGCTGAACTAGGTTATAATGTTAAAACTTTTTGTTATCAAGACAGCCCAAGAAGGGCACATTCCATAGCTGCGCAAGGTGGTATTAATGCTGCTAAAAACTATCAAGGCGATGGCGATTCTACTTACAGACTTTTTTATGACACTGTAAAAGGAGGCGATTATAGATCAAGAGAAGCTAATGTTTATCGTTTAGCCGAAGTATCTACTAATATTATAGATCAGTGTGTTGCACAAGGGGTTCCTTTTGCTAGAGACTACGGGGGCTTGCTAGATAATAGATCTTTTGGTGGGGTATTAGTTTCAAGAACATTTTATGCAAAAGGTCAAACAGGTCAGCAATTATTATTAGGTGCTTATTCCGCAATGAATAGACAAATAGCTAGAGGAAAAATTAAAATGCACAATCGTCATGAAATGCTCGATGTTGTTGTTATAGATGGTAAAGCTAGAGGTATTATTGCAAGAAATTTAGTAACTGGTGAAATAGAAAGGCATTCTGCTCATGCAGTAGTAATTGCATCTGGAGGATATGGAAATGTATATTTTCTTTCTACTAATGCTATGGGAAGTAATACTACAGCAGCTTGGAAAGCTCATAAAAAAGGAGCCTTTTTTGCCAATCCTTGTTATACTCAAATTCATCCAACTTGTATACCTAGGTCTGGCGAATATCAGTCGAAGTTAACCCTAATGTCGGAGTCGCTAAGAAATGATGGTAGAATTTGGGTTCCTAAAAATTTAGAAGATGTAAAAGCTCTTCGAGAAGGAACTATTAAAGCCACTGATATTAAAGAAGAAAATAGAGATTATTACCTAGAAAGAAGATATCCAGCATTTGGAAATTTAGTACCAAGAGATGTCGCTTCTAGAGCAGCCAAAGAAAGATGCGATGCTGGTTATGGTGTTAATCAAACTGGAGAAGCAGTATATTTAGATTTTAGTTCAGCCATTATGAGGTATGGAAAAGAGCAAGCATTGCTTAAAGGAGAAGATGAAAATGACCTCCAATTGGTAAAAAAATTGGGTCAAGATATAGTAAAATCCAAATATGGGAATCTCTTTCAGATGTATGAAAAAATTGTTGATGAAAATCCTTATGAATTACCAATGATGATTTATCCAGCTGTTCACTATACCATGGGAGGCATTTGGGTAGATTATAATTTAATGACTACTGTTCCTGGGCTTTATGCTATTGGCGAAGCTAATTTTTCTGATCACGGTTCTAACAGGTTGGGAGCATCTGCACTCATGCAAGGTTTAGCTGATGGCTATTTTGTATTGCCTTATACCATAGGAGACTATCTTTCTGACGATATTAGAACTGGTCCTATTTCTACCGATTCGACAGAATTTGAAAAGGCAGAATCTAATGTTAAAGAACTATTAGAACAATTAGTGAATAATAAAGGAAATCATTCAGTAGATTATTATCATAAGAAATTAGGGAGAATAATGTGGGATAAGTGCGGAATGGCAAGAACAGAAATTGGGCTGAAAGAAGCCATTAAAGAAATAAAAGAGTTGAGAGAAGATTTTTGGAAAAATGTCATGGTCCCAGGACAACTTAACGAGCTCAATAAAGAATTAGAAAAAGCAGGAAGAGTGGCAGATTTTCTAGAGTTAGGAGAATTATTTGCAAAAGATGCTTTAACAAGAAATGAATCTTGTGGAGGTCATTTCAGAGAAGAATACGCAACTAAAGAAGGAGAGGCTAAAAGAGACGACAAAAACTTCACATTTGTCTCAGCTTGGGAATATGTAGGAGAACCTTCGGAAGCCAAATTACATAAAGAACAATTAGAATTCGAAAATATAGAATTAAAAGAAAGGTCTTATAAATAAAAACGAAATGAAATTAACACTAAAAATTTGGAGACAAAAAAGCAGTATAGACAAGGGTTCTTTAGAGACATATCCAATAAGTGATGTTTCTGAACACATGTCTTTTTTAGAGATGCTGGATGTATTGAATGAAGAGTTGATAGAAAAAGGGATAGATCCCGTGGCGTTTGATCACGACTGTAGAGAAGGAATTTGTGGGATGTGTTCTCTTTATATTAATGGAGAGGCTCATGGGCCTGACAGAAGAGTAACTACTTGCCAGCTTCACATGAGAAAATTTAAGGATGGGGATACTATTTTTATTGAACCATTTAGAGCTAATGCATTTCCTGTTATTAAAGATTTAGTGGTAGACAGATCTTCATTTGATAGAATTCAACAAGCTGGAGGCTATATTTCAGTAAATACATCTGGAAACACTCAAGATGCCAATAGTATTCCAATTCCAAAAGAAGATGCTGATACTGCTTTTGATGCAGCTACTTGTATTGGATGTGGAGCTTGCGTTGCATCTTGTAAAAACTCTTCAGCTATGCTTTTTGTTTCAGCAAAAGTATCTCAATTTTCATTATTGCCACAAGGAAAGGTAGAAGCAAAGGACAGGGTTTTAAATATGGTTAATAAAATGGATGAAGAAGGTTTTGGAAACTGTACCAATACCGGAGCTTGTGAAGTAGAATGTCCCAAAGGGATATCGTTGGATAATATTTCCAGAATGAATAGAGAATTTCTATCAGCAAATTTGAATAAATAAACAATAATTATTTTAATAGACAGTTTAAACTCTATTTGGAGATCTGTGCTTTAATAATTTTTTCTACAACGCCTCTGTAATACTCAAAATCCCACCTCATTTCTTTATTTACATAATCGTAATAAGCTATGGATATAGGTTCTTTTTTCAAAAAATCAACGTTGTCATCATCTGAGAAATGGAATAAAGTGATATCTGCTTTTAAATGGTACTTTTTTCTTTTTGGTGGGATATCAACAGCATCAATAATAACATGCTTAGACACATAACTTTTTTTAGAAAATTCAAATTTATAAATCCCTCTTGTAGATATTGTTTTTTTGATTTTACTGTTTGACAAACTGTAACTTTGTAATTCTATATTATTTCTAAGAATTTTAATATTACAGTCTTTTAAATGGCCATTTCTATCTTCAACTGGAATAAGATTTATTTTGAGTTTTATTCTAACGTTATCTTGACTGTATCCAACCCAACTTATTATAATTAATATAATTAAGGTGATTAGTTTTATCAATTTCATTATTAGAATAATAACTTTCGAATGACTAATATATTCTTAAATTAATCCTAAAAAAATTAAAATTAAAAATTAAATTAAGAGTAATAAGTTTAAAAGATTTTGCTAGCAATATTTTTAACTGCCTCTCCTTTTCCCATGGTGTAAAAGTGTAATACAGGAACTCCAGCTTTAATAAGTTCTTTGGATTGCTCAATAGCCCATTGAGTTCCTATTTGATTAACTTCTTCGTTAGATTTACATTTTTCTAGTTCATTAGAAAATTCTTCAGGAAAATTGGTATTAAAAAACTTAGGTATAAATGTAAGATGTCTAAGATTAGTAATGGGTTTTAGTCCCGGTATAATAGGAACTTTTATTCCAATTTCTCTACACTTATCTACAAAGTCAAAATACTTGTTATTATCATAAAAAAGTTGTGTTACTATAAATTCAGCACCAGCATCTACCTTTAGCTTTAAATTCTTTAAATCGCTATTTAGATTCATGGCTTCAAAATGCTTTTCTGGATATCCAGCAGCACCAATACAAAAATTAGATGGACTATTTAAGGTCTCTTCATATAAATATTGTCCTCTGTTCATTTCATCTATCTGCTTAATCANGTCTATAGCAAAGCCATTTCCGCCTTTAGTTGGAACAAAAGAAGATTCATTTTTCATNGGATCACCTCTTAAGGCTAGAATATTATCAACCCCTAAAAATTTTAAATCAATTAGTGCACTTTCTGTTTCTTCTTTTGTGAATCCTCCACAAATAATATGAGGAATTGCATCAACTTTATATTTGTTCATTAAAGCAGCACAAATACCTACAGTTCCTGGTCTTTTTCTTACAGCCACTTTTTTCAAAAGGCCATTTCCCATTTTTTTGTAGTCATATTCCTCTCTGTGGTAGGTTACATTGATAAAAGGGGGATTAAATTCCATTAAAGGGTCAATACCTTTACAAATATCTTCAATTCCTTTCCCTTTCAATGGAGGAATAATTTCAAAAGAAAATATCGTTTTGTTACTANNTTTAATATAGTCTACAACTTTCATTAGAAGGGCAAAATAAAGCCTTAAAGCTTTCAAAACCAAAATTATTTTTAGATATGAACTAATAAAAATTAAACAAACTAACTTGTGTTTAATTTTTTCGATTAATAATATGTTTATCAACAATCTCTTTTAATGCTTTATATACTACATTTGCTCTAAATGAAAAATATTAGAAATTTCTGTATAATNGCCCACATAGACCATGGAAAAAGTACACTAGCTGACAGACTATTGCAATCTACAGAAACCATNTCTGAAAGAGAAATGAAAGACCAAGCTTTAGACGATATGGATATTGAACGGGAAAGAGGAATTACTATAAAGAGTCACGCAATTCAAATGGATTATGTACAGAATGGACAGACTTATAAATTAAATTTAATTGACACTCCAGGGCATGTTGATTTTTCCTATGAAGTTTCTAGGTCTATTGCTGCNTGTGAGGGAGCTTTATTAATAGTAGATGCATCTCAAGGAATCGAAGCTCAGACTATTTCCAATCTCTACCTGGCTATTGAAAANGATTTAGAAATAATTCCAATTTTAAATAAAATGGATTTACCTGGTGCTATGCCAGANGAAGTAACCGANCAAATTATTGATCTAATAGGATGTCCTAAAAATGATATCATTCCTGCAAGTGGTAAAACAGGCATGGGAATAGACGTTATCCTAGAAAGAATTGTAAGTAAAATTCCTGCTCCAAAAGNCAGTGACGAAAAGCCCCTTCAAGCCATGATTTTTGACTCCGTTTTCAATTCATTTAGAGGAATTATTGCCTATTACAGAGTTTTCAATGGCGTTTTNAAAAAGGGTCAGGAAGTAAAGTTTTTTAATACAGGTAAAACCTATTGTGCNGATGAAATCGGAGTATTGAAAATGGATTTGAATCCTAAAAATGAATTAGCATCTGGAGANGTAGGATATATTATTAGCGGNGTAAAAAAAGCCAANGAAGTAAAAGTAGGAGATACGATAACCTCTATTTCCAATCCTTGCGAAAAAGCAATTAAAGGTTTTGAAGATGTCAAACCTATGGTATTTGCAGGTATTTATCCCGTTGANACAGANGATTATGAAGAGTTGAGAAATTCTATGGATAAACTACAGCTNAACGATGCTTCTTTAGTTTTTGAACCAGAATCTTCAGCGGCATTAGGTTTTGGCTTTAGGTGTGGATTTTTAGGAATGCTTCATATGGAAATTATCCAAGAAAGGTTAGAAAGAGAATTTAATATGACTGTTATTACCACAGTTCCTAACGTTTCTTATAATGTTTTTTTGAAAAAAGAATTAGAAGAAATGAAGGTTAATAACCCTTCTGAACTCCCTGAGCCATCTAAAATAGAATGGATTGAAGAACCGTATATAAAAGCCCAGGTAATTACTAAAACTGATTATGTTGGTGCAGTGATGAATTTATGTATTGAAAAAAGAGGAGAATTGACCAATCAAGTTTATTTAACTCAAGACCGAGTAGAACTTTCTTTTCAAATGCCACTTTCTGAAATAGTATTTGATTTTTATGATAGNTTAAAATCTTTAAGTCGTGGTTATGCTTCATTTGATTATTCTCCAATAGGATATAAAAAGTCAGATTTGATAAAACTAGATATTCTTTTGAATGCAGAACAAGTAGATGCCCTCTCTGCTTTAGTACATAGATCTAATGCATTTACCTTAGGAAAGAAAATATGTTTAAAACTTAAAGAGCTAATTCCAAGGCAACAGTTTGAAATACCAATACAAGCGGCCATAGGGGCTAAAATAGTTGCTAGAGAAACCATCAAAGCATTAAGAAAAGATGTAACAGCAAAATGTTATGGAGGAGATATAACAAGAAAAAGAAAACTATTAGAAAAACAAAAAGCAGGAAAAAAAAGAATGAGGCAGGTAGGGAGAGTTGAAGTCCCTCAAGAAGCATTTTTAGCGGTTCTTAAGTTAGATTAGAAAAAAGCCCTCATTTGCATACTTCCAGTATGTATGGCCCTATTTTCTTCAGATTTTCTTCCGTTATAGGAAACCGATAATTGTAAGTTTTTGGACATGTTTTTCTGAAACCCCACTTTCCAAGTAATATTGCTTCCAGTTTGTAACCCCTCTAGCATTTCAAATCCAATGGTACTATTACTTTGTCCATTATAATTTATTTTAACAAAGTGTAACTCCGCATTTAATAATCCCTTATCTCTTTTACTTTTTCTAATTTCAATACCAAAATCATTTAAAAAAGCCTTTTCATCTCCAAAAGATTCAGAATTACTTTTTTCAGAATACCTACTTTTAAAAGCAATTCTAAATAAGGTATTGGGTTGATAAGAAAATCGATTATAGAATTCTCTACTAGTAATACTAAAATTTCTATTCACCATATAAGTAGAGGAATTATTTTTAATTTCGTTACTAACGTGAGAATTAAGCATTAAGGTTTTATTCAAATTCCAACGCAATTTTATCTTTTCTTTTTGAATGGATTTAAAATCAGTGCCATTTATTAGTAAGTTTTTATTTGCAAAGAGTTGTGTAACTAGTTCAATACTATATCTAGAACTAGATCTATTAAAAAAAAGACTATTTCTCAAACTATTGGACATTTGTTGAATTATAGAATTATCTGCATTTACAAGAGGATTTATAAGTGTATACCAGTCTAATTCATTGGTTTTTTTTTGTGTATTTAAAGCAGTTTGATTATAAAATTTTTCTAATAATTTTTTCAATACTACTTTTTCTTTAACAAGTTTCCTGAAGTCAATATTTATATTTTGGTTGTACTGGAAGTTATAAATTTTGGTGTAAGTATTATTGGGAGTGTAAACTCTGATATAACTGGCTTGATCATTAAAGGCAGCAATTTCAAACTCATTAAGTTCCTTAATATTATTTTCATTATAATCATTCCAAGTGTAAATTCCTTGTCCAGCAGGTACTTCTAAGTATATAAATTCTTTTTGTAATTCTAGTCCAGATCCTATTTCAACAAATGAATTAGTTGTAAAACTTCCTCTCCACATTTTCAAACTATAATTAAGTCTACTCGCTAGCGAGGTATCTGGAAGAATATTAGTCAAAGTAGTGTCTAAAATCTCTAAAATTCTATAAGCTATAGAATAATTTAAACGAAATTTTTGATTATTGACTATCCCGATATTTAACCCCGGACTTACTGCTTTGGTAGCTCTATCTAATATAGACCTGTTTTTAAACCAGTCGTATCTTTCTTGGTAAAAAAAACGAATTAAATTTTTAGAAGAATCTAAATTTTCTAAGTAAAATTTCCAGTCATAGAATCTGTAACTATTATTACTTAATGTTTCTGACTTGAAAAATTGATTATTTTCATTAATGTCTTCAAATCCTATTTTCCATTTACTTACAGGAATATAAAACTTTGTTTGGTGTCTTAAAAAATTAGTTTCAAATATCCCCTTAGAATTCAATAAACTACCATCAAAATCTAAGTAAAACTTCTTATTCCATTTTATTTTAAAGTCATTTTTATAACCGTTAAAGTCTTCTCTAATTAAATAGGAATTAAATCCATATTTAAAGAAACCATTTTTTGAATGATTAAAATATAATTTTGCAGTAGTCAATATTTGATCTTCTTTGGAAGTCAACTGCTTAATATTCCAGTTTCTTTCAAATTCAACTTCTCTAAATCTTTCAATTCTTTCATAATTTTTGGAAATACTTTCAATTCCAATTTCTTGTTTTAAAACCCATTCATCATTTATCTTTTTTTGTAAATCATAAATTACTCTCCCTGCCAATCCAAGATTATCTTGATTTCCCAATTTAGATAAAGTATTTAAATCCATGTTGGAACTACTCAATTCATATTTTAAATTACTTGACCTCCATTTTGTTTGACCTCCGATAGTTACTATTTGTCTTTTTTTGGGAGTAACTAATTTTTTAACTGGACTGTAATTCCCATTTTTTATAATATTGGTTAGTTGAATAGTGTCAGGTGCGACCCATTCAAATATTTTTCCTAAAGCATTATTATCCTTTAATACATAATTACCGTTTCCATCTCCAACATTACTAAAGACAAGTTGGTAGATAGCCTCTTGTTGATTATTGGAATATTGGTATAATTCGTATCCTAATGAATCTATTTTTTTATACATGTTGAAATTTTCATTAAATCCAATACTGTCAATTCCTGAACCAATCGCTAAATCAATATTATCTCCAATATTCTCAAGTGTTACTCGGTCAGATAAATCAAAATCTTGTTGTAGAGGTTGATTTTTACTGTCTTGCTCACCGTATGCATATATAAAAAATGAAGAGTTATTCTTCTCAAAAATAGTAGAGGATTGCAATAATGAACGTGCATAATTTTTATCACTGTATTGAAATTCAATTATTATCCTTTTATCTTTTGTAATTAGTGTGTTTGCAGTAAAAGTGATTTCTGCAGTATTATAATCAATAGTATAATCATTATTTTGTCCTCTTTTTAAAAGATTTCCATCTATGTATACATTTTCAGTTCCACTTAATATGATTATAAAATTTTCATTTTCATTTCCAAATAAACGATAAGGACCTTGACTACCTTCAATTCCCTGAATAACATTTCTTCCAAATTTACCTTTACTAATCGAAGCACTATTTTCAGTAGTAATTTTTGTTTGATTATTTTCCAATTGATTTTTTATTAAAACTCCTTGTCCTCTTTTATTATATCTTAAAAAATATCCATCCCGATTTTTAACCCAAAAGTCACCAGCTGTTAATTCCCAATCCCTTTCTGAAATTCGGATAAAAACCTTATCAAAATCTTGAAGCTGTTGAGTATTTCCTTGTGGTTGAATAGGAATATTGTCATCTGTAACAGACGCTAAAATTTTCATCGAAGGACTAAGCATACCGGATAATTGCAGATTTAAGTTGGAATTAAGTGAAAAGTCCTGATTATTTCCAACCATTAAGCCTCTAGAAATACTTCCAGTTCGATTTAAGCTAGTTCCTCTGAAAAATTCTTTTTCATTTTGGCTAGTTTCAATTTCTATTGGTTTATAAAAATGCTTTTGATACTCAGGTATATTTAAACTAATTGGATGAATAAAATAATTTTTGCTAAAATCTAAAATAAGACGATGGTATTGAATAATTAAAGTGTCAAAAGGTGTTTCAGAAAAAAAAACTTTGCCAAGTCGAGCATCAACTTTGTAATTACCTGAGTACTTATTTTCATTTAAATCCAATATTTGAAAAGTCCTTGGATTGATAGAGCAAGAATCCAAAATAAGAGTATCACTGTTCACCCATCTTTTAATGGTAATAGGATCTAAATCTATTTCTTGACTGTAAGGCGACTTACAGAGAAAACAAATAAAAACACCTACAATTATATTTTTAACCATTATAATTCAAATGTCGCCTAAGAATTTCATCTTTTATAGAACGTAAGATAATTAGATTTGTTTTTAAGAATTGTAATTAGTAAAATATTTAAATAAATATTTTATTAAGCTGGTTTTAAGAGCCTATTGTTTATAAATAAAAGTACCAAATGAATTTTTCTCAAAATTTGGAACCATTTTTGTTTTAATTAATTTTAATTAATGAAAATACAGATTAAATATTTATGGATTTCAATACTGATTCTACAAGCATGTGTCCCTGTTAGAAAATTTGAAGAAATATCTGACAAACAAGAAGTATGTGCTGCAGAACTCAAAACTTTAAAAACCCTAAAAACTGAGTTACAAACAGAGAATACCGAGTTACAATCTGAAAACCAACAGTTAAATGATCTTAACAAAAGATTAATTGATGATTCTACAATCTTAGGAAAATCATTGAGAATAAAAGAAAAGCAGTATGATAAAATTGATTTATTGAATCAAAGAATTCAAGATCAGTTAGAAATGTTACAAAAAGGGCAGTCTATTGAAAAGCAAAGATTAATGGCTGATTTGGAAAAAAGAAAATCTGATTTACTAGTTCTTGAGGACCAATTAAGAGATTTTGAAATTGATCTGAATAATAAAAAGAAGCAATTGGAAGATATGTCTGTTGAACTTCAAAAAAGAGAACAAAGGGTTAATGAGCTAGAAGAAATCATTGCAAATAAAGATGCAATTGTAAAAGCTCTTAAAGATAAAGTAGCAAAAGCTCTATTAGGTTTTAGAGACAAAGGGCTTTCCGTTATTGAAAAAGATGGAAAAGTGTATGTAAGTATGGACGCCAAACTTTTATTTGCTTCTGGAAGTACAAAGGTGGACACTGAAGGTGTAAAAGCGCTAAAAGAATTAGCTAAAGTTCTTGAAGATCAAAAAGATTTAGAAATTTTAGTAGAAGGACATACTGATACAGATAAAATGAGATCTAATGCACATCCTAAAGACAACTGGGAACTTAGTGTTTTAAGAGCCACTTCAGTAGTTAAAATTATGTTAGGAAATAGCAAAATGGACCCAACTACAATTAGCGCTTCTGGTAGAAGTCAATTTATTCCTATAGATTTAGAAAATAAGGCAAAAAATAGAAGAATAGAAGTAGTGCTAATCCCTAAATTAGATGAGTTGTTTGAAATAATTAACAACTAGTTTATTTTTTTTTGTAAAAACGCATTTCATCAACATATTTAAATACTTCAGGTGTCAAAAGGTATCTTACGTCTTTATTTTCAGAAATAGCTTTTCTTATAAAACTAGATGATATTTTCATTACTGGGGCTTCACATCTAATAATATTTGGATGTTGAATGGTATATATTTCAAATAATTTTTTTTCTTTTTTTTCCTGTTCAGTTAAAATTCTAGGATAAACATATAAATTATGAGAATCAATAATTTGCTCGTAATTCTTCCATTTTTTGAAAGACCTTAGATTGTCTTCACCCATAATAAGATTGAACTTAAAATTTGGATATTTTTCTTTTAAGTAAGTTAAAGTATTAATTGTAAAAGAGGGTTTGGGTAAATTAAATTCTTCATCTGAAGCTTTCAGTTTAGGGTTGTCTTCTACAGCAATTCTAACTAAGTTTAATCTATGATAATCTTCTAATAAAGATTCTTTCTTTTTTAAGGGGTTTAAAGGGCTTACCACCAACCAGACTTCATTTAAATCTGTGTAACCTGCCATATAATTAGAAATAATTAAGTGACCAACATGTATTGGATTAAAAGTACCAAAGTATAATCCAATTTTTTTCATTTACTTAAAAAATTTGTCACTAAATTAATTAATTCATTCGTAGCAATATCTAAATTATCATTTACAATTACTTTATCAAATTTAGTAATGTAGTTCATCTCTTTCTTGGACTTACCAATTCTAATATTTAGTGATTTTTCGCTTTCAGTATTTCTTTTTTTTAATCTCTCAGAAAGATGTTTTATAGATGGTGGTTGAATGAAAATAGATATTGCATTACTACCAAAATATTTTTTTAGTGAAATTGCCCCTAAAACATCTACATCAAAAACTACATGTTTACTTAAATTCCAAATTCTATCAATTTCAGTTTTAAGAGTACCATAAAAGTTTTCTTTATAAACCTCTTCCCACTCTATAAACATATTTTTTTTAATATTAGATTTAAAAATATTAGAATTTAAAAAATAATAGTCTATTCCATCTACTTCGTTTTTTCTGGGGTTTCTACTACAAGCCGAAATAGAAAATTCAATAGGAAGTGAAGTTGCCAATAATTTTTTAACTAAAGTTGTCTTACCGGCACCAGAAGGTGCAGAAACAATAACAGCTTTTCCAGTAAAAGTGCCAGTTTTTATCATAGGATATTGAGAACTTGTTCTTTAATCTTTTCTAAGTCATCTTTCATATTAACGACTAGTTTTTGAATATTTATGTTATTAGCCTTAGAGCCTAAGGTGTTAATTTCTCTCCCCATTTCTTGGGTAATAAAACCAAGTTTTTTTCCTGATTCTTCTTCTTTAAGTGCTTCTTTAAAATGGTTACAATGTTCATTAAGCCGTACCTTTTCTTCTGTAACATCCAATCTTTCAGAATAATAAATTAATTCTTGTTCCAACCTTTTTTCATCAACCAAAGATTTTAATTTTGATTCATCTATGGCCTTAAGTAATTTATCCTTTACTTTTGTAAGTCTATCTTCTTCATAAGCAGTAATTGCTATCAGGTTTTTAGAAATATTCTTTAAATATTGTACCAACTCTTTTTCAAGAGCCAATCCTTCTTTTGTTCTAAAATCAATTAATTTGTTACATGCTTTTTCTATGGAATTGATCACTCTGCTGGAACTTTTTTCATCTAGAGTTTCTTTTGAATGCTGAATAATATCTGGCAATTGTAGAACGTAACCAATTAAATCTTTATCAGCGCTATAGTTTAGCTTTTCAGAAATTTCTTTTAAGTCATTGTGATAGCCTATTATTTTATCTTTATTTAAGAAAGATTTATGAGTTAGATTAATTTTTTCGTAATGAATTAACAATTCTACTTTTCCTCTTTTTAGTTTTTCTTTTAATAGTTTTCTAACCGGATAATCTAACTCTTTAAAGATATTGGGAAGTTTTACAGAAAGATCTAAAAACTTACTATTTAGCGATCTAATTTCAATGTTTACATGAAAATTTTTTATGGTAAATTCTGATTTTCCAAAACCGGTCATTGATAGAGTCATATAAACATATTTTATTCAAAAGTAATCAATTGATTTTTTTATCAGTATTAATACTAACTAAATACACACCGGCAAAAATTAATATAGAACATATAACTCCTTTAAGTTCCAACTCTTCTCTTCCGCTAAATACAGCAATAAAACTAGTTAGTAATGGTTGTAAATAGATATAGGTACTTACAATTGTTGGACTAACGTGTTTCACTCCAAAAATATTAAAGAGATAACATAAGTAGGTAGTAAAGAAAATAACAAAACCAATCTTTGAAATTATTTCATTATTCATTTCCCAGTTCACATCTTGAATTTCATAAATACCAAATGGTAATACACCCATAAATCCAAACGTGAAAACCCATTTGATAACAGTAATGGGGCTGTATTTAAACATTAACGGTTTTACAAGAACCAAGTAAAGACCAAAACTGGTTGCATTCAAAAAAATAAGTAGGTCCCCTTTAATTCCGCTAGTACCAGAATCCGAAGTGTTTTCCATTATTATAAGTATTGCTCCAATTAACCCAATAATTATCCCCATAACTTTTTGAGTTTGTAGTTTTTCGTTAAGGATCAATGCCGAAAGAATACTCACTATTATGGGGCTTGTAACCATTATTATAGACGCATGAATAGTAGACGTTAATTCAAGACCACTAAAAAACATTAATTGGTTGGCGGTTACTCCAAAAATTCCGCACAAAATAAATCGAGGAATATCTTTTTTTGATAGTTTTTCGTAAAAAAATAAAGAGGTCATCCAAAATAGAAAACTAGCTCCAACAACTCGTAATAGTATAAATGCAAAAGGAGGTACATAACCCCCGTTCATTACATCTTTAGCAAAACCATAATTTATTGCATAAATTAAGTTGGCTCCGAATATGGCTAAATGAGCATAAAATATTTTTTGTTTCAAAGTCTATTACACAAATTAATTTGAATATATAAATTATTAGCTTTGTGTTTCTTTNAAAAATTAATAATGAAGTTCAATACTAAAGTAATTCATGCTGGAGTTCATCCAGANCCTGCCACTGGAGCTATTATGACTCCCATTTATCAGACATCNACTTATGTGCAAGAAGAAATAGGGGTTCACAAAGGATTTGAATACTCAAGAACTGGAAACCCAACTAGAGCTANATTAGAAAATAATTTATCGGCAATAGAAGGAGGAAAGTTTGGCGCTTGTTTTGNTAGTGGATTAGCAGCAATAGATGCTGTNATTAAGATGCTGAACCCTGGAGATGAAGTAATCTCAACTAATGATTTGTATGGTGGATCCTACAGAATTTTCACTACTATATTCGAAAAGTATGGAATTAATTTTCATTTTGTAAATATGATGGATGTAAATAATATCCAAGAAAAGATCAATACAAATACAAAATTAATTTGGATAGAAACACCAACTAATCCAATGATGAATATTATCGATGTAAGAAAAGTTTGTAAAATCGCAAAAGAAAATAAAATAGTAGTTGCGGTTGATAACACTTTTGCTACCCCCTATTTGCAACGTCCATTAGAGTTAGGAGCTGATATAGTTATNCACTCTGTAACCAAATATTTAGGCGGTCACTCAGATGTGGTAATGGGTGCATTAATTACNAGCAACGAAACGATTGCTAAAGAAATTTATAGAATACAGAATTCTAGTGGTGCAGTATGTGGCCCTATGGATTCTTTCCTTGTTTTAAGAGGAATCAAAACTTTACATTTAAGAATGCAAAGACATTGTGAAAATGGTGAAAAAATCGCTCATTTTTTAGTAAACCATCCTCTCATAGATAAAGTTTTCTGGCCAGGGCTTGAATCTCATACAAATCATGAAGTTGCTAAAAACCAAATGAATGGTTTTGGTGGGATGATCTCATTTACTTTGGTGGGTGATGATTTAGATATGGCCAAAAAAGTAGTTAGCAATACAGAATTGTTTACTTTAGCAGAGTCGTTAGGTGGAGTTGAATCTCTGATTGGTCATCCTTCAACTATGACTCATGCCTCAATCCCTAAAGAAGAAAGGGTAAAATCAGGTGTAGTTGATTCTTTGATCAGATTAAGTGTTGGAGTNGAAGATTCAACCGACTTAATTAGCGATTTAGAAAATGCTTTAAAAATTTAATTTAAATATGAAAAAATTAGTATCAATAATTTTAATTTTANTNCAAGTTACTTTATTCTCACAGCACATTATTCCAAAAAATATTGATTTATCAAATTGTCGNGACGGAGAAAACGTAGAATATTGTAAAACTCATAAGGTAATGAACAAATTAAAAAAAAATCCAGAATTTCTAAGACAATTTACGGAATCTCAGCTTGAACTTAAAAAGATAGAAGACCAATTAGCTAATGGAGAACCAATGAGAGTAATTTACAATATTCCATTGGTATTTCATGTGATTCATAATGGAGGCGTTGAAAATATTTCAAGTGATCAAATAAGAGATGCTGTAGCTATCTTAAATCGAGATTTCAGATTACAAAATGCGGATGCTAATACTGTCCAATCTACATTTTCTGGAATGCCTGCNGATATTGAAATTGAGTTTCAATTGGCTACTAAGGCACCTAATG
Source organism: Crocinitomicaceae bacterium (assembly GCA_002691605.1). GTDB lineage: Bacteria > Bacteroidota > Bacteroidia > Flavobacteriales_D > Parvicellaceae > MED-G20. The sequence goes on along the minus strand of NZID01000052.1, from coordinate 27,301 downwards.
GNCAGTGCTTTAGNGGAATTACTAGAACACAAAGTCCACTTACTAATAGTGGCGCGAATGGTCAAAATCAAGTATCTGCAATTATTGCTGGAAACGATGTTTATAATGGAACTTGGCCAGGCAACAAATATTTAAATATTTTTGTTGTTAATGATGCNGATGGAGCTGCAGGCTATACCACTAACCCAAGTAATTGGTCAGGAACCAGTATGACAAATGGAATTTGGGTGCTACATGATTATGTTGGATCTATAGGAACATCTGATACTTACTCTAGTAGAACATTAACCCATGAAGTAGGCCATTGGTTAAACNTAGATCATTTATGGGGAAACAATAACAATCCAGGGAATGCATCTAGTTGTTCACAAGACGACGCTGTGGATGATACACCCAGGTGTATAGGAGTTACTTCCTGTAATTTAAATTCTAATACGTGTTCTAATGATGCAATAGATGGGTACTGGACTTCTGATGTAATAGATAATGTAGAGAACTACATGGAATACTCCTATTGTAATAAGATGTTTACCACAGGTCAAAAGAATAGAATGAGATCGGCTTTGTTGAGTAGTGTAGGTGGTAGAAATAATATTTGGACTTCTAGTAACCTCACTGCAACTGGACTGAATACAACACCATCTTTATGTGCTGTAGCTATAAGAGTAGAAAGAGATATTGTTTGTGGAGGTGACGATGTTCAGTTTTTTGATGAATCCTATAATAATATAACCTCTTGGAATTGGACATTTCCAAATGGTACTCCAAGTTCTTCGTCTGTTCAGAATCCAATGGTTTCTTACTCAGGATCTGGGTCATTTGATGTAACCTTAGAAGTCACTGATGCTCTTGGTAATACCATGACACAGACTTTTCCTAATTTTATTTCTGTTATTGGTAATCCAGGCTATCCTCCACCAATTTACGAAGGATTTGAAAATATTTCCTCTTTACCAAGCAATGACTGGACTATTTCCAACTCAGAGGGACCTGGTTTTGACGTTGTAACAACAGGTTTTGCAAGTGGTGCTCAGTCTGTAAAGTTAGATAATTCTCAAGGTCAAAATGGATCTATAGATGAATTAATAAGTAATACAATAGATCTTTCAAATAGTGGTGCTGCAAGTATTTCTTTCAAATATGCATTTGCAAAAAGAAATAGCGGTAATAACGATTATTTACAAATTTTNGCAAGTAAAGATTGTGGTGAATCGTGGTTTATGAGAAAAAATATTTCATCGTCTATAATTAGCACGATGGCCAATACTAATTCAAATTTCACTCCAACTGGATCAGACTGGAAAACGATTGTGATAGGTCCAGGATCNTTCTCCAATTATTTAGTTAGTGATTTTAGATTTAAATTTAAATTTGTTAATGGAGGAGGAAACGATTTATATATTGACGATATTAATTTATCTGGATCGGTTTCAATTAATCAATNGGAANATGTATTTAACTTTAGTGTGTACCCAAATCCTGTTCTTGATAAGTTAGTAGTATCATTTANCTCACTTACTAATCTAACAGATCCATTTTTAGAAATTATGGATGGNGCTGGAAGAGTTATCAATTCAACCTATTTAAANAATTTTTCAAAAGGCGAAAACAATTTGGAAATATCATCTTCTAATTTAGAATCAGGGTGGTATATTGTAAAAATAATTTCTAACGAAAAGTCTTTTGCTACTAAATTTTTAAAACTATAAATTAATGAAATTTTTTTTCAAGGTTGTCTTTATAAATTTATTTTTGTTATCCTCTTGCGAAACAGACTTTGACCTGAATGCACCTTACGAAACAGTTCCTGTTGTATATGGCTTATTAGATCAATCATTAGATACCCAGTTCATAAAAATCAACAAATCCTATCTNGGTAATACCAATAATGTAGCTTTTGCTTCAATAAATGATTGTACTCAATTTAATTTTATAATAGCCTTATTAGAAGAATATAATCAGAGTAATAATTTAACCCGGGTTGATACTCTTAAGGAAATGTATGTTTCTAATTTAGATNNAGGGATCTTTTATGAAGATTCTCAAAAAATATATTACCTAGAAACACCTGACAGTTATTTAAATGATGATTATACTTATAAACTAAATGTTTCCGCTCCTGATAAAAATATAAATTTTGGTTCAGAAACGGAATTGATTAATGGTAATGGTTTAATTTTTGATTATTTATCCAAAATAACATTACAATTGAATGGTTTTAGATGTGCTGATAACGATCTAGCAACACTAGATGAGTTTTTCAGTCCTAGATTAGAATGGAATACAACCTTAAATGGCAAAAGATATGAGCTTATTTTAAGACTTCATTTTACTGAACATTTTATCGGAGGCATTTCGGAACCTAAATTTATTGATTGGGATCTAGGTGATCAAACAAGTATTTCAACTGATGGTTCTGAAACCATGTTTAAAATAATTTCAGGAAGTAGTTTTTTTGAAATGATAAACAGTAAATTAAGTAATTATTCTTTAGAGCAAGATGTACTTAAACGAACTTTTGGAAGTGATGCTATAGAGTTTATTTTAACTNCTGGAAATGACGATTTGAATACTTATATGCAGGTGAACGAACCCGTAACAAGTATTGTAACGGAAAGACCTATTTTTACAAATATTGAAAATGGTATTGGATTGTTTGGTAGTAAGTATAGTAAATCATTGACGTCCTTTATGTCTAATGGTACCGTTTTAGAATTATGTAAAGGNCAAGTAACAGANANATATAAATTTTGTTGTGACTCATCNGAACAAGTTATTGCTATTTCAAATTTAACTGGNGGGGTAAATGTGAGNTGTAATTAATGCTTATTTATTATATCCTGGGCTTCTTTAATATCTTTCGANATTTGNATTTTGAGCTTTTCAATGGAAGAGAATTTAATTTCATCTCTTATTCTATTCAATACTTTTATTTTTAAATAGCGGTCATAAATGTTTTTATCAAACTCAAAAAGATGAATTTCAATAGTTTTTATTTTATTTTCTTCGATGGAAGGTTTGAAACCGATATTCATAATTCCATGTATTAATTCGCTTTTAAGTTGACATATTACTGCATAAACACCATTTGCAGGTATAATTTTATCTTCATTTTCAATTTCTATATTGGCTGTAGGATACCCTAAGGTTTTTCCTAATCCATTTCCATATATTATTTTCCCAGAAAATTCAAAAAACCTACCGCAATAATCTTTGAATAAATGAATATTCCCATTGTCAATAGCTTGTCTTATTTTGGTAGAACTAATTTTTATTTCATCAATTTCATGAGCTTTAATTTCTTCAAGATTAAAAGGATGTAATTTATTTNTTTCTTTTAATAATTGAATATTACCCTCTCTATTTTTTCCAAAATGATGATCGTATCCAATAACAAGAGTGTAGGTTTTTAATTTATTAACTAATAATTTTGATATGTATTCTTCGGCGCTCAAATTAGAAAATTCAATATTAAATGGGTAAATTACTAGGTGATCTAAGCCTAAATTTGAAAGTATATTTATTTTTTCTTTAATGGTATTGATTAGTTTAATTTTTCGATCCCTAAAAAGCACTTTTCTTGGGTGAGGATCAAACGTTAGAAGTACAGATTCNCCATTACATTCCTTAGCAATTTTTTNAAGTCTAGTAATTATTTTTTGATGACCAAAATGAACACCATCAAAAGTTCCCACNGTAACTACCGGATTATTTATATCCTTGCTAGACTCTATTCCATAATGAACCTTCATTATTTTTANTAAATTTTTTGCGAATTTACATTTAAAAAATTAATCATACTCGGTATCGAATTAAGAGTTAAAACAAGATGTCACTATTTTATNAACATTAGTCTACATGTAATATAAATTATGTTAGATTTGCAGCGTAATTTTAAAAAATAAAAAATGTCTCAAATTAAGGGAGAAATTTCACAAATTATTGGTCCAGTAATTGATGTTAGTTTCGCTAATTCAGAAAGTTTACCAAATTTATTAGATGCTATAGAAATCATTAGAAAAGACGGTACTAAAGTTATTTTAGAATGCCAAAAGCATATTGGTGAAGATAGTGTTAGAACTGTTGCTATGGACTCTACGGATGGCCTTATGAGAGGTATGGAGGCTATAGCTATGGGAAAACCTATAAGTATGCCTACGGGAGAAGAAGTAAAAGGTAGATTATTTAACGTAGTTGGAGATCCTATTGATGGAATTGATGCAGTTGAAGTTGGAGAAAGGCTGCCAATTCATAGAGAAGCTCCAAAGTTTGAAGATCTTTCTACATCTACTGAAGTCTTATTTACAGGAATNAAAGTAATTGACTTAGTNGAACCCTATGCTAAAGGAGGTAAAATTGGATTATTTGGTGGTGCTGGAGTAGGTAAAACAGTATTAATTCAAGAATTAATTAATAATATTGCCAAAGGTCATGATGGGCTATCGGTTTTTGCGGGTGTTGGAGAGAGGTCGAGAGAAGGAAATGATTTACTNAGAGAAATGCTAGAATCCGGAATTGTCAAATATGGAGANNATTTTATGAAAGAAATGGAAAAAGGCAATTGGCCATTAGATTTAATTGACAAAGAAGCTTTAAAAGAATCTCAAGCAGCATTTGTTTTTGGACAAATGAATGAACCTCCNGGTGCTAGAGCAAGAGTTGCTTTATCTGGCTTAACACTTGCTGAAAATTTTAGAGACGGTGATGGAGAAGGTAAAGGNAAAGATATCTTATTTTTTATTGATAATATATTTAGATTTACTCAGGCAGGGTCCGAGGTTTCTGCACTTTTAGGTAGAATGCCTTCTGCAGTAGGTTATCAACCTACTTTAGCTACTGAAATGGGCGCTATGCAAGAACGNATTACTTCTACTAAGAAAGGTTCAATTACTTCTGTTCAGGCCGTATATGTTCCTGCAGATGATTTAACAGATCCTGCACCCGCAACTACTTTTGCTCACCTTGATGCTACAACAGTACTTTCTAGAAAATTAGCTGCATTAGGGATTTATCCNGCGGTAGACCCTTTAGACTCTACATCGAGAATATTAACTCCGCAAATTTTAGGTGACGAACATTATAATTGTGCCCAAAGAGTAAAAATGCTTCTTCAAAGATATAATGAATTACAGGATATTATTGCAATTCTTGGGATGGACGAATTATCTGAAGAAGATAAGCAAGCTGTTCATAGAGCAAGAAGAGTGCAACGTTTTTTATCTCAACCATTTCATGTTGCTGAACAATTCACTGGAATGAAAGGAGTTTTTGTAAGTATTGAAGATACTATCAAAGGATTTAACATGATTATGGATGGAGAAGTTGATAAATACCCTGAAGCAGCTTTCAATCTCAAAGGAACTATTGATGAGGTAATTGAAGCTGGTGAAAAAATGTTGGCAGAAGTCAGTTAATTGTATTCTTTATGGATGTTCAAATTATAACCCCAGATAAATCTTTGTACCAAGGACAAGCAGATCTAATAACTGTNCCAGGGTCTTCNGGGTCTATTGGGATTTTAAACCATCATGCTCCTCTNGTGTCTTCTTTGAAAAAAGGGGAGATTAAAATAGTTTTGAATGAAAAAGAAGAGTTTTTTAAAATTGAAGGTGGNGTTATAGAGGTTTCTCAAAATAAAGTAATCGTACTAGTATCTTAAGTTTTAGTTAGTCTGAAGCTTTTACGATGGTATTTGGNAACCCCGTATTTTGAAATAGCCAATCTATGTTTTCTTGTTGGATATCCTTTATTTTGTTTCCACCCATAGTTTGGAAATTCTTTGGATAACTCTTTCATCAAATCGTCCCTAGTAGTTTTAGCTATTATTGATGCTGCTGCAATGTTTAAGAATTTACTATCCCCTTTCACAATGCAGGTATGTTCAATTGTTGGATAAGGGTTAAATTTATTGCCATCGACCACTAAATAATGAGGTTTTATTTTTAAATTTTCAATTGCATAGTGCATTGCTAATAAGGAAGCTTGTAAAATATTGATTTCATCGATTTTTTTTTCACTAACAATTCCAATTCCTACTGCTAAAGCTTTATCATTTATTTCACTACGTAACTTGATTCTTAATTTTTCAGATAATTTCTTGGAGTCATTTAACTGCTTATTTTGATATCTATTTGGTAATATTACCGCTGCAGCTACAACAGGACCTGCCAAACATCCTCTTCCTGCTTCATCGCAGCCTGCTTCCATGAAGGAGGTAAAAAAGGGCTTTAATTTCATGNAGTTANATTTCTANNTATTTCTGATTCAATGTAAAGACTTAGTTGGCTAATTGGTACTCTTTTTTGAATCATACTATCACGATCTCTAATGGTAACGTCAAGATCGTTAATAGTGTCATAATCTAAAGTGACACAAAATGGGGTTCCAATGGCATCGTTTCTTCTGTATCTTTTACCAATTGAATCTTTCTCGTCATAAATACAATTGTATTTCAACTTAAGTTCATGGAATATCATTTTGGCTTTTTCAGGAAGTCCATCTTTTTTGACAAGCGGTAAAATAGCNACTTTNTTAGGAGCNAGTGTATAAGGCAGAGAAAGNACTGTTCTAGAAGTTCCATCTTNCAGTTTTTCTTCNTTTAAACTNTGTGTTAAAAGAGCTAAGAACATTCTGTCTAANCCTATAGAAGTTTCAATAACATAAGGGACATAACTTTCCTTTTTTTCAGGATCAAAATATCTTATTTTCTTTTTGGAAAGATTTTCATGTTGTTTTAAGTCATAATCAGTTCTANAATGTATTCCTTCCAATTCTTTAAATCCAAATGGAAATNGAAACTCTATGTCACATGCAGCATCAGCATAATGAGCTAATTTAATATGATCATGAAATCTTAAATAATTTTCAGGCATTCCAAGAGACTTATGCCATTTCATCCTTTCATTTTTCCAATGATTGTACCATTCATCTTGTGTTCCTGGCGCGATAAAAAATTGCATTTCCATTTGTTCAAACTCTCTCATTCTAAAAATAAATTGTCTAGCTATTATTTCATTTCTAAAAGCTTTCCCAATTTGAGCAATCCCAAATGGAATTTTTTTTCTNCCTGATTTTTGAACGTTAAGAAAGTTCACAAAAATACCTTGTGCTGTCTCCGGTCTTAAGTAAATACTAGAAGATTCTCCCGATACTGAACCAAGTTCTGTTTGAAACATTAAATTAAACTGTCTTACTTCTGTCCAATTTTTAGAACCACTTATTGGGCAGGTAATTTCAAGTTCAACAATCAATTCATATAAAGCATTTAAATCCTCATTTNCAAATGCTTTTTCCATACTTTTTTCAATTTTGTGAATTTCTTCTTTTCTTCTTAGAATGTTTGGATTTGTATTTACAAATTCTGTTTCATTAAATTTGTCGCCAAACCTTTTTCTGCCTTTACTTATTTCTTTGTTAATTTTATTTTCAATTTTATTTAAATGATCTTCAAGTAGTACGTCTGCTCTATATCTTTTTTTAGAATCTTTGTTATCTATTAGAGGGTCATTAAATGCATCAATATGCCCCGATGCTTTCCAGGTGTTTGGATGCATAAATATTGCTGCATCAACTCCAACGATATTTTCATTCATTTGCACCATTGATTTCCACCAATATTTCTTTATGTTGTTTTTTAGTTCAACTCCATTTTGACCATAATCGTAAGTGGCACTCAATCCATCATAAATCTCACTACTTGGAAAAATAAAACCAAATTCTTTTGCGTGACTGATTATTTTTTTAAAATGTTCTTCATTCATTTAAAGAGATGTTTAATNTAGAATACCACAAAAATAGAACTTCCATTGAAAGGGNTATGTTTAATTATAATATTTATATAGTTTTGAATTATAATGATTGAAGTTGATGATAAAATAATATCTAAAGACTTGTTTGAAAAGAAATTTGTTTGTGATCTTCAACAATGTAAAGGGGCATGTTGTGTTGAGGGAGATTCTGGGGCACCTCTCTCAAAAAAAGAGGTNGTTGATATCGAGTCTAATCTATCTATTATTAAAGAAGAAATGTCACCTATTGGNAAAAAAGCAATAGAAAGTAAAAAATTTTATTATGTTGATGAAGACAAAGAAGAAGTTACCTCTTTAGTAAATGGAAAAGAATGTGTTTTTGTTTTTTATGACCAAAATAATATTGCAAAATGTTCTATCGAGTCTGCTCATAGAAAAAACAAAATAAATTTTAATAAGCCAGTAAGTTGTCACTTATATCCAATAAGAGTTAAAAATTATGATTCATTCGAAGCCATAAATATTCATAATTGGCACATTTGTAAACCTGCATGTAATTGTGGAATAAACTTAAATATTCCAGTTTTTAAATTTTTGAAAGAACCTATAATTAGAGTGTGGGGTGAAGAATTCTATAGTCAGTTAGATGCTGTAAATCGAGAGTTCTTTCAAAAAGATAAAACAGAATAATATTTTATAATTTTTATTATTAAAAGATTTTAATTTTGAATAATTCCATTCATTAATATATTATTGTTATTAACACTTTATTTTTGATAAAGAAATTTTATATTTTTATTTACATTAATGATGTATAATTTATCTTTATATGGCTTAAATAAGAGTTCTTTTTTTGCCATTAACACCAATCGTTTTGACTTTCAGCAAGTTAGCTTTCAAACACTATTTTTTGTTGAAAACTATTAAAAATGTTTCTTATTTTTTGTTGTTAGAAATAAGATAAATTCTAATTTTTGTGTTCCGCTAAATATTTTTAGTAAGGTACCCAAAACGTATTTTTTAATGCAAATTTTCAAAAAAATTGTTTTTTGATAGAGCTACTTTTTGCTTTAATTTTTATTAATATTATAATTTAACATGGATAAAAAGACCACTACAAAAGAAGAAACAACTATAGATTTAAAAAAAGATTTAGATCCTAATATTACTGTTGAAGAACCCATATTAAAAGAAAACCCCAACAGATTTGTGCTTTTCCCAATCCAACATGCCGATATATGGGAGATGTACAAAAAGCAAGAAGCCAGTATATGGACTGCTGAGGAATTGGATCTATCTCCGGACCTCAATGATTGGGAAACCAAACTTAATGATGATGAACGTTTTTTTATTAAACATGTTTTAGCTTTTTTTGCTGCCTCTGATGGGATTGTAAATGAAAATTTAGCTGAAAACTTTCTAAGTGAAGTACAATATACCGAAGCTAAATTTTTCTATGGTTTTCAGATTATGATGGAAAATATTCATTCTGAAACCTATTCCTTACTCATCGATACATATATTAAAGACACCAAAGAGAAAAACTATCTATTTAATGCTATAGAGACTTTCGATCCAGTGAAGAAAAAAGCAGATTGGGCTATGAGATGGATTGAAAATGGCACTTATGCTGAAAGATTAATTTCATTTGCAGCTGTGGAAGGTATTTTCTTTTCTGGATCATTTTGTTCAATTTTCTGGTTAAAGAAAAGAGGTCTTATGCCAGGTTTGACTTTTTCTAATGAACTAATTTCTAGAGACGAAGGATTGCATTGTGATTTTGCGTGTATGTTATATAATAACCATTTAGTAAATAAGTTACCAAAAGAACAAGTTCAAAAAATTATAGCAGATGCAGTAGAAATTGAAAAGGAATTTGTTACAGAATCATTACCAGTAAGATTAATTGGAATGAATTCAGATTTGATGTCTCAATATATTGAATTTGTAGCGGATAGATTATTGACAGAACTAGGGAATGAAAAAATTTATAACACTGCCAACCCTTTTGATTTCATGGATATGATTAACCTCCAAGGGAAGACTAATTTTTTCGAAAAAAGAGTAGGAGAGTATCAAAAAGCAGGGGTGCTAAATAATGAGAATAACACCACATTTAGTTTAGACTCTGATTTTTAAATTTTAATAATAATATATATGTATGTAGTAAAAAGAGACGGAAGAAGAGAAGCAGTAAAATTTGATAAAATTACAGCTAGAATCAAAAAGTTGTGCTATGGATTAAATCCTTTAGTTACTCCCGAGAAAGTAGCAATGAAAGTTATTGAAGGATTGTATGACGGTGTTACAACTAGTGAACTTGATAATCTAGCTGCTGAAGTTGCTGCAACAAATACAATAACACATCCTGATTATGCATTATTGGCTTCTCGTATTGCGGTCTCAAATTTACATAAAAACACTAAAAAATCATTTTCAGATGTAGTAAAGGACCTATATGAATATATTGATCCTAAAACAGATAAAAAAGCACCATTAATTTCTGATGAAGTTTATGATATAATAATTAAAAATACAGATATTTTAGACTCCACTATAATATATGATAGAGATTTTAGATACGATTTTTTTGGTTTTAAAACCTTGGAAAGATCCTATTTGTTAAGACTTAAAGGTGAAGTAGCAGAGAGACCCCAACAAATGTTAATGAGGGTTGCTGTTGGTATCCATAAAGACGATTTAGATTCAGCTATAGAAACTTACAATTACATGAGTGAAGGTTGGTTTACTCACGCTACACCAACATTATTTAATTCTGGAACACCAAAACCTCAGATGTCTTCCTGTTTTCTATTAACTACTAAAGAAGACAGTATCCCTGGAATTTACGATACACTAAAGCAATGTGCTCAAATTTCTCAGTCTGCAGGTGGTATAGGACTATCTATCCACGATATTAGGGCTACAGGATCTTATATTAAAGGGACAAATGGCACCTCTAATGGAATCGTTCCAATGCTTAGAGTGTTTAATGATACAGCAAGGTATGTAGATCAAGGAGGAGGTAAAAGAAAAGGTTCATTTGCTATATATGTAGAACCCTGGCATGCTGATATTTTTGATTTTTTAGATTTAAGAAAAAATCATGGAAAAGAAGAGCAAAGAGCTAGAGATTTATTCTATGCTTTATGGATTCCAGATCTTTTCATGCAAAGAGTTGAAGAAAATGGAGATTGGACTTTAATGTGTCCAAACGAATGCCCTGGACTAGCGGATGTTCATGGTAAAGATTTTGAGAAATTATATAAAAAATACGAATCTGAAGGAAAAGGTAGAAAAGCAATAAAAGCCCAAGAACTCTGGTTTAAAATACTAGAAAGTCAAATTGAAACAGGCACACCTTATATGCTTTACAAAGATGCAGCAAACGAAAAATCAAATCAGAAAAATTTAGGTACAATAAAGTCTTCTAATTTATGTACAGAAATTATTGAATATACTGCACCTGACGAGGTTGCTGTATGTAACCTGGCCTCAATTGCTTTACCTAAATTTGTTGCAGAAAGAAAGTTCGATCATGAAAAATTATTCAAAGTCGCTTACAGAGTCACTAAAAATCTTGACAAAGTGATAGATGCTAATTATTATCCAGTGGCAGAAGCTAGAAACTCTAATATGAGACACCGTCCTATTGGTATTGGTGTTCAAGGACTAGCTGACACATTTATTTTGATGCGTCAGGCTTTTGAATCGGACGAGGCTAAGCAACTCAACAAAGATATTTTTGAAACCATTTATTATGCAGCACTTACTGCATCTAAAGACTTGGCAATAGAAAATGGGCCTTACGAATCATATAAAGGTTCTCCAGTTTCTAAAGGTGTTCTACAATTTGATATGTGGAATGTTAAGCCATCTGAAAGATGGGAATGGGATTTATTGAGAGACGAAATTAAGAAAAACGGAGTCAGAAATTCTTTATTATTAGCTCCAATGCCAACAGCATCTACCGCTCAAATTCTAGGGAATAATGAATGTTTTGAACCTTATACCTCCAATATTTACACCAGAAGAGTACTTTCAGGAGAATTTATAATTGTAAATAAACATTTACTTAGAGATTTAGTGAAGTTAGGAATATGGGATGATCGATTAAAGAATAAATTAATGGCCTCTAACGGTTCAATTCAAAACATCGATGAAATTCCAGATAATATAAAAAATCTGTATAAAACAGCTTGGGAAATATCTCAAAAAGTTTTATTAGATATGGCTGCTGACAGAGGGGCTTTCATTGACCAATCTCAATCTCTTAATATTTTTATGGAAAATGCCAATTTTGCAAAATTAACTTCAATGCACTTTTATGGATGGAAAGCAGGTTTAAAAACAGGGATGTATTATTTAAGAACTAAGTCGGCCACTGATGCTATTAAGTTTACATTAGATAAAGAAGCCATTTCAGAACCCGTTGCAAAAGTAGAAGTCACAAAGAAATAATAGATTATACCATCAAAGCCATAAATAAAAGTTGAATTTTCAAATTCAGATTTTACGCTATTACTTTAGTTTTCTCTCAACCATATTTCCTAAATATGCAAGTTTCAAGGCATTTAACCTTTTTCAAAAAGTAAAAATTAAATCAATAAGAGATAGAGAGAAAGACTTTTATAAAAATGCCAAGCATTTTAAAGTCTCATCAAATGGTGCAGACATATTATGTTATGATTTGTCTCCCGAAAATAAAAAACTAGTTTTTTTATTACACGGTTGGGAGTCCAATGCAGGTAGTTTATCTAAAATAGCCTTCAGCTTATCTAAAAATAATTATAGGGTTATAAGTTTTGATTTACCAGGACATGCAAATTATAAATCAAATTATACTAACCTTTATGAATGTAAAGAAGCCTTTAAATTTGTTTTAAAATTTATCAATCCAAAAGAACCATTTAACGTAGTAGCTCATTCTTTTGGATCAGCAGTAACAACTTATGCTTTATCAAAAGAAAAATATATTATTGATCACATGATATTTCTAACTTCACCTAATTATATGTTAGATATCTTTAAAGATTTTAAAAATCTAATAAAATTATCAGACACATCATTTTCTTTGTTATTAAAAATGGCTCAAAAAGTACTCAATCGAGAGATTAAAGATTTAAATATTGAAGAAGAAATTAATTCAATATCTTTTTCCAAATTATTATTGATTCATGATCAGTACGATAAAATTATTCCTTTTAAAAACTCTCAAGATATTGCATTAAAAAATAAGACAAGAACCAAATTGATAAAATACCAAAATGTAGGACATTATAAGATGTTGTGGAATGATAATGTGATAGAAAATATTTTAAAATTTTTAAAAAAGGGATAGACCAACTAAAATAGCTGAATAATACATTCATAGCTATTTATTTTTTTCTGAAAAAAGGATTAAGCAAAAAGTAAATCAGGAAGTAGTTTAATAATACCTGTTTTTACTCCAATGGGTTATTTATTTTAGCCCCTTTATAACGGACGTTCCTCCACCGAAAACGTTGTCTTGTCCATAAGGAGACCCTTTACCATCAGCATATCCTTTCCATTTTACAAGTTCGATATAATTAGGTGATCTTGTTAACTGCTGTTGGACTAATCTTATTTCTTCAGCTCTACCCTGAGCTCTAAGAATTGCAGCTGTTTTCTCCCCTTCAGCTTTTTTGATTTCTGCATTGGCTAAATACTGTTGTTCCTCTTCCAACTCTTTAGCTTTTTGATTCCTTTGCTTCTGAGTTTCTTTTTCGGTAATAGCAATTTTTACATTTTCTGGTAAGTTAACATCTGCTATTTCACAGAAGTTATAAGCTATGTAGTTGGCAGGAAATTCAGCTTGAAAAATAGTATCCATTTCTGTTTCAAGGGCCTCTCTTTTTGTAGAGTATATTTCTTCATAGGTGTATCTTCCTATAACATCTTTGATCACCCCTCTTACTTTTGCATCGATAAAAGAACTTTCAAATGCCTTTCCATGCTTCAAGTGAAGCTTTGCACAATTATTTTGCATTGGATTATAGTTGATAGTTACATCAATTCCTATTTCCATACCATTTTTTTCCATTACCTTAGAACTATAATTTCTACTTTGTTGAAGAATATTATAAGTAATCATTTCATTCCAAGGAGCAATGAAAACAGTACCTTCAGTATATACATTAGTTTGATCAATTCCACCAGTATAAGGTCTGTAAATAAAACCCTCTTCTCCAGGATTTACATCGGTCCATGACATAAAAAATAAGGATAATATGATGACTCCAATTCCTCCGGCTAATGCAGTTTTTAAAATATTTTTGGGTTCAATTTCTATTTCACTCATGATTTTGGTTTGTTTTTAATTGTTTTATAGGTATTATATATTGCTAACACGTTCAAAAATAATGCCAAGATTTTAATAATAGGATTGGTTTTTATGGCATACATTAATGTTAATACGAATAGTAGTGATGTTAAAGTTACATTTAAAATTATACTTAGAATATATTTATTATTCATTAAATCATTTTTTTTGGATCTACCCAGCTTTCGTAGTCTTCTTCTCTTACATATCCAAGGTTAATTGCTTCTTCTTTCAGAGTAGTTCCATTTTTATGAGCAGTGTTAGCAATCTCTGCTGCTTTATAGTATCCAATTTTAGTGTTTAGAGCTGTTACTAACATTAAAGAATTATTCAAAAGTCTGGTTATATTTTTATAGTTGGGTTCAATTCCTTTAGCGCAATGATTATTAAATGAGATACATGAATCGGCGATTAAATTAGCACTTTCAATTAAATTCTTAGCCATAACTGGTTTAAACACATTTAATTCAAAATGTCCTTGAGTCCCACCAATTGTAACAGCGACATCATTCCCCATAATCTGAGCGCAAACCATAGTTAAAGCTTCACATTGGGTAGGATTTACTTTACCTGGCATAATTGATGAGCCTGGTTCATTTGCAGGAATAATTAGTTCACCAATTCCAGATCTTGGACCTGAAGCCAAAAGTCTAATATCGTTAGCTATTTTGTTTAAGGAAACAGCTATTTGTTTTAGTGCACCATGTGTTTCAACAATAGCATCGTGTGCGGCAAGAGCTTCAAATTTATTTTCAGCACTCACAAATGGTAATTTTGTCAGGTGGGCAATATTTTCAGCAACTTTTTCAGAATATCCTGTTGGAGTATTTAGTCCTGTCCCAACTGCGGTTCCTCCAAGAGCTAGTTCTCCTAAATGTTTCATAGTTGCTTTTAATGCATCTATTCCATGGTCCAGTTGAGATACGTAGCCAGAAAACAACTGTCCAAGCGTTAAAGGCGTAGCATCCATTAAATGAGTTCTTCCAATTTTAACAACATCCTTAAAATCCTTCGATTTTTTTTCAAATGTACTCTTTAGCATTTCAATAGCTGGAATAGTTTTTTCAATAATAATTTTATAGCTCGCTATGTGCATAGCGGTAGGAAAAGTGTCATTTGATGATTGGGATTTATTGACATCATCATTAGCTTTAAGAACTGATTGACCATCCCCTAGTTTTCCACCATTTAGAACATGAGCTCTGTTAGCAATTACTTCATTAATATTCATATTACTTTGAGTACCAGAACCTGTTTGCCAAACTACCAGTGGAAATTGGTCATTTAATTGATTATCCAATATTTCATCACAAACTTTAGCTATTAATTCTTTTTTATGATTCTCTAAGTCGCTTAATTGATTGTTAGTAATTGCAGCAGCCTTTTTTAAAATAGCAAATGCATGAACTATTTCTATAGGCATAGAACCAGGGTGGCCAATTTTAAAATTATTTCTAGATCTTTCAGTTTGTGCTCCCCAGTATTTGTCCGCTTCAACTTTTATTTCACCAATGGTATCTTTTTCAATTCTAAAGCTCATTTTTAATTTTTATTATTAATTTAGTCAATAACTTCTTTCAAATTTATAACATATGGTTTTAGGTACGGCAGTTTTTTTATTTTTCTTTGGTATGGCTTTTTGGGTATTGTTGTTTTTAGGGGGGTTTGTTGGGCTTTGGGTTCAATGGGGAGTTATAGAAATCACTAAAGCTCAACTTTCAAAAAGAGGAATCATAAAAGATGTTTAAGTTATAATTTTTAAGAAATTTTCTTTAGGTCTTCCTATTTCTGCTAATTCATTGTTTACAAGTATAGGTCTTTCAATCAGTTTAGGTTCTTTTATCATCCAGTCAACTAATTGATCATTAGATAGATTTTTTCCTCTTATATTTTCCTTATAAACAGATTCACTTTTTCTAATAAGTTCTGTAGCTGTAATCTTTAATTTTTTTAAAAGATCTATTAAATCATCTTTAGAAATTCTATTTTCTAAATAATTAATAATTTCAGGATGTATGTTTTTAGATTCTAGAAAAGCCAATCCTTCTCTACTTTTACGACATCTGTTGTTGTGATAATATTTCATTTTATTTTGCTTTGCCATAACTCATTAAGTAAGAATTTAGAAATGGTTGTAATTCACCATCTAAGACTTTGGAGGGGTCATTATTTTGAAAATTAGTTCTATGATCTTTAACTCTTTTATCGTCTAATACATAACTTCTAATTTGAGATCCCCACTCAATCTTCTTTTTGCCCGCTTCAATTTCATCTTGTTTTTCTCTTCTATTTCTCAATTCGATTTCGTAAAGTTGAGATTTTAATAATTGCATGGCTTTTTCTCGATTGCCAAGTTGTGATCTAGTTTCCGTATTTTCAATGACAATTCCTGTAGGAGCATGTTTTAGTCTTACGCCAGTTTCCACTTTATTTACATTTTGCCCTCCTGCACCACCACTTCTAAAAGTATCCCAACTAATGTCCGCTGGATTTATATTAATCTCTATGGAATCATCCACACTTGGATAAACATATACCGAAGAAAAAGAAGTCATTCTTTTTCCCTGAGCATTAAAAGGACTGACTCTTACTAACCTATGTACTCCATTTTCCCCTTTTAAATATCCAAAAGCAAAATCTCCTGATATTTCTAAAGTGACAGTTTTTATTCCAGCAACATCGCCATTTTGAGAATGTATTTCCTTCACTTTATAACCCTGTTTTTCACACCACATTAAGTACATTCTCATTAGCATTGCGCTCCAATCGCAACTTTCTGTTCCACCGGCACCAGCCGTTATTTGAAGTATAGCATCTAAACTATCTTCTTCTGAAGACAACATATTTTTAAGTTCTAAATCTTCTAATTTTTTGACTAGAAGTTCATATTGGCTTGATAATTCAACTTCTTCCACCTCTCCTTCTTTAAAAAATTGAATTAAAACTTCTGTATCTTCCAATTCAGATTTTAGGTAGTCAAAAGAATTTACCCAAGATTTTTTATTCTTGATAGACTTTAAAATAACTTCTGCTTTTTTAGGATTGTTCCAAAATTCAGGATCCTGAGTTATTAGCTCTTCTTCCTTAATCAGTTCTCTTTTTTCTTCAATGTCAAAGATACCCCCTTAACGCTTCCAGACGATCCTTAATTGTTTTTAATTGTTCTATCGATATCATTTATAATGGAATTAATACAATGTAAAAAGAAATTTTTATCTTAAAATGATTTTAAGACCATTTTTTAATTTTTCAGACCCTAAACTTGGATTTCTATTTTGTAGCT
The DNA here is from genome assembly GCA_002691605.1 of Crocinitomicaceae bacterium. Taxonomy (GTDB): domain Bacteria; phylum Bacteroidota; class Bacteroidia; order Flavobacteriales_D; family Parvicellaceae; genus MED-G20. The sequence continues at coordinate 9,927 of NZID01000052.1, read as the reverse complement.
TTTTAAGTTTTAATCCATATGTTTGAGAAATATCATAAAGTGTTTCATTTTTATTTGTAAGATGTATTCTTTTCTTACATTTATTTCTTTTAGGTTGTATAAAAACTATTCTACTAGAATTAAATTTATTATTGTTTTTAGAGTCATTATATTTTTGCAATTGCCATGTTTTAATATTTAATTCTTTAGCAATTATTGTATAGGTTTCCAATCTTTCTGCAATTACGTACTTAATTTTATTTGGATGTAAATAGATAGTTCTTTTAAGGGCAACAAAATCGTCTTTATCGTATTGGTTATCGTATTTATAAAGTTCATTTTCTTCAATTAGTTTAATTAACAAATCTGGGTATTTACTATTGGTAGCATATCCTGCTGTTTTTAATCCTTTAGCCCAAGATTTATAGTCTTTAATAGAGTAACTGAATAGAAAATTGTAACGATCATATTTTTTTAAAAATAAAGAATGATCTACAAAAGATTCTAATACACTTTTGTAATCTCTAAAACACTCATTTTTTTTATCATCATCTTCGTAAATTTTTTTACCTTCCCAGCTATGGCATTTTATTCCAAAGTGGTTGTTTCCTTGAACAGCTAATCTTGAATTTCCATTATTACTTTCTAAGATTCCTTGTGCCAGTGTGATACTAGCAGGTATTCGGTGGGCTTGCATCTGTTTTACAGCTAAAGGAGCATATTTTTTAATATAATCTCTTCTAGTAATATGTTGAGCTTTTCCAGTAGTCCAAAAAATAAAAGCTAATATGTAAGCTAAATAATGAAGTTTAGATTTTTTTAACATTTTATTGATAAATTTTATCAAACAATAGAACGTTATTTAAATTTTTCTCTATGGATGTGCCTATTACTGCAATATCTGCTCCAGCCTTCCATACGTTTTCCAAATCTTTTCTGTCATTTATTCCACCTCCAACAATTAAAGGAATTTCGATATTTTTCTTAACGGTCTTAATCATTTGATTTTGCACAGTGCTTTTTGAGCCAGAACCTTTATCTAAATAAATAAATTGCAGTCCCAATAATTCACCTGCTAAAGCAGTAGCTGCAGCAATATCACTTTTATTTTTTGGTATGGGTAGAGATTCGCTCATATAGATTGCAGATGTTAGTGAATCTCCCTCAATTAACAGATAGCCACATGGTAAAATTTCAAGGTTAGACGCTTTTAATTTAAATGCCGCTTTTACATGCTGACCTATTAAAAGATCAGGATTTCTTCCGCTTATTAAAGAAAGTAAAAAAAGACCATCTGCGTGCTGAGATATTTGTTGATTATTTCCAGGAAATATAATAATTGGTTTTTTTGAAATGGCCTTAATTTTTTTAATATAGTTATTAAAAATAAAGTTATTGATTAAGCTGCCCCCTACTAATATATAGTCACAACTACTTTTATTGATTAAAGAAAATAAATAATCAAATTTTTCTATTGGTAATTTGTCAGGATCCAATAAAATACACCAAATCTTTTTACCTAATGATATTTTATTTAAAATATGGTTTTTAATCATTGTCCTCTTATTCACGGTAATTAGTGTTGAAAGCTAAAAAATAATTTTCAAAGTTGAGGATTTTTAAAGAACTCTGAAAAGAAAATCTGGGATGTTGACAATTACCAACATAACCATCCATATATTTTTCAATAAACAAATGATCTTTAAATAATAAAGACGAATCTTTTTTTATTTTATATAATACTTCTTTCATACACCAAATTTTCAGAAAATCTTCTCTGTTATTTATTGTTGAAAAGTCATTTGAATTAATGAATTTATGTTTAATTTTTGAAGTATTTCTGTCCCTGTTTTCAATATCAATTCCACAATCATAGTTTGCAGTAATTATTACAACAATATCTTTAGTATGTGAAATGGAAACAAAGCCTTTTTTTTTAAGATAGGGAATCTCTTTTTTAGTAAACAATTCGTTTTTTGGATCTAATTCTCTGTAGAGTAATTTAACAGCATGTATTTGCCATTTCCTAAATTCACTTTTATAGCTTAAAAATTCTGGATGATAATTGGGTGAAAGTTTTTTAGTATTGATAGTATCGAATTCAGATCGAACAACTTTCCAAATTCCAATCTGATAATCGGTGGTATCTATTTTTTTTAATAATGGCAATTTTTAAAATTATATTAAAAATACTCAAGAAATTAAAAATTAGAATTAAAAAAAATGTCTTTTTTGATTTCAATTGAATATGCTCTCTATATTTGTTTTAAATTTTTTAATTAAATATGATTATAATATTTCATTAAGACTTAATTAAAAAAAGCTAACATAAATTGACCAACAAAGAAAAAAAAGAAGCAATTGCAAGCCATTTTAGCTCTATAATGAAAATTTTAGATCTTGATTTAAATGACGATAGCCTTAAAGATACACCAAATAGAGTAGCTAAAATGTACGTAGAAGAGTTATTTGAGGGTTTAGACAAAGATAAAATACCTCACATTAAAAAATTCGAAAACTCTTTAGAATATAAAGGAATGATTTTGGAAAAAAACATAAGCTTGTACTCGTTATGTGAACATCATTTTGTTCCTATAGTAGGTAAAGCTCATGTTGGATATTTTGCAAATAATAAAATTGTAGGGTTATCGAAACTAAATAGAATTGTAAACTACTTTTCCAAAAGACCTCAGGTCCAAGAAAAACTAACTATTCAAATTGTTGAATTTTTAAAAAAGGAGTTAAAAACAGAAGATGTTGCCTGTATTATAGACGCACAACATTTATGTGTAAGTATGAGAGGAATTAAAGATGTAAATAGTTGGACAACTACTGCTGAATATTCGGGAAAATTTTTGGAAAGTAGTTATAAAAACGAATTCTTAAATCTAATTATTTCTAAAAATTCATGAAAGATTTGTTCATATATAATTCTCTTTCAGGTAAAAAAGAAAAGTTCAAACCAATTAAAGAAGGTCTTGTAGGAATGTATGTCTGCGGACCTACTGTTTACAGCAATGTTCATTTAGGAAATGTTAGAACTTTTATGTCTTTTGATATGGTATTTAGATACTTAAAGCATTTAGGATACAAAGTGAGGTATGTTAGAAATATTACCGATGCAGGTCATTTAGAAGATGATGCTGACTCTGGAGAAGATAGAATTGCTAAAAAAGCACATTTAGAAAAAATAGAACCGATGGAAGTAGTCCAAAGATATACTGTTGACTTTCACCAAACTTTGAATAATTTTAATTTTCTTCCTCCAAGTATAGAGCCCAGAGCAACAGGACACATAATTGAGCAAATAGAAACGATAAAAGAAATTATTAAAAATGGCTTTGCCTATGAAGTAAATGGATCTGTATATTTCGATGTAATAAAATTCAATGAAACTAAAAATTACGGAAAATTAAGTAAAAGAAAAATTGAAGATTTAATACATAATACAAGAAATTTAGATGGTCAATCAGACAAAAAAAATCCTCAAGACTTTGCATTATGGAAAAAAGCAGAGCAACACCATATTATGAGATGGCCATCTCCATGGAGTAACGGTTTTCCTGGATGGCATTTAGAATGTACAGCAATGAGTACTAAATATTTGGGTGAAAACTTCGATATTCACGGAGGAGGAATGGATTTAAAATTTCCTCATCACGAATGTGAAATAGCCCAATCAGAAGCCTCTCATGGGAAAAGCCCAGTAAATGTATGGATGCATGCGAATATGCTTACTCTTAATGGTCAAAAAATGGCCAAATCAACAGGTAATTTTATCCTTCCAAATGATTTTTTTACAGGGAATAGTAAACATTTATCAAAAAAATTCTCATCTAGTGTTGTTAGATTTTTTATTCTTCAAGCACATTACAGAAGTGTCTTAGATTTTTCAAATACAGCATTATTAGCATCTGAAAAAGGATATAATAAACTTATGGAAGCCATTAATATTCTTCCAAGTCTAAAAAAATCAGATGAAACAATAGGGATGAATGTGAAATTATGGATTAAAGATTGCTATAAAGCAATGAACGATGATTTCAATTCTCCAATTCTTATTGCAGAATTATTTAAATTAGTTAAGTTTATCAATCAAATTAAAGATGGATCAGCCTTTGTAAGTTCCGATGATTTGAATTTAATCAATCTTCATTTAAAAGAATTTGTATTCGATATACTAGGATTAAAAAACGATACTTTTTCTGATACTAAATTTGAAGGTAAATTAAAAGAAACAGTTCAACTATTAATAGCTATGAGAAACGAAGCTAGAGAAAATAAGGACTTTAAATTATCCGATAAAATTAGAGATCGTCTTTTAAATATTGGAATCCAATTAAATGATGGAAAAGAAGGAACAACTTTTACAATTGAAAATAAATGATTAAAGATTTAAAAAACTCAATCATTTTATTTATTTGTGCTTTTTCCAACAATATGTATTCACAAGTTTCTGAAAATTATATAGACTCTCTCTTTGATAAGAGAGGAGAACTGTATTTTTCTTTTGAAATTGACAATCAAATTGATCTATCTACAATTAGTAAATTAATTTCAATAGACCATAAGTCTAATCAAAATACTATATATGCTTATGCAAATAAGACAGAGTTTATCAATTTTCTGTCCTTAGAAATAAAGTATAGTTTATTAAATGACATTATTAAAGTTCCCTCATCTAATTCTTCAAAATCTAATTGGAACTATTATCCTACCTATCAGCAATATGAAAGCATAATGCAGGCATTTGCAGATTCGTTTCCTAATATATGCAAAATTCATAATTTAGGGACATTGAGTTCAGGTCATAAAATACTAGCTGTTCAAATTTCTGATAATGTTGGTATTCCTGAAAATGAACCTTCTTTTTTATATACTTCCTCAATGCATGGAAATGAATTGACAGGATATGTTCTTATGCTAAGACTTATAGATGATTTGTTAAATGGATATTCTAGTGGTCTTTACCAAGATATTATTAATGAAATTGATATATGGATTAATCCTTTAGCAAATCCTGATGGAGCATATGCAGCAGGTGATCAAAGTGTGAGTGGAGCAACTAGAAATAATGCCAATTGGGTAGATTTAAATAGAAACTATCCTGATCCTCAAGACGGACAACATCCTGACGGAAATTCATGGCAAGAAGAAACTCTTATATTTATGAATTTAGCAGATTCAATTCCATTTTCTATGTCTTGTAACTTTCATACAGGTGCTGAGGTTTTTAATTATCCTTGGGATACATGGAGTAATCTTACTGCAGATGACAGTTGGTGGCAAGAATTAGGAGCTATGTATGCCGATACAGTTCACCAGTATTCTAATGCTGGTTATTTTAATTATTTAAATAATGGTGTTACAAATGGATGGGACTGGTATGAAGTTGATGGGGGTAGACAAGATTTTATGAACTATTTCAAGCTTTGTAGAGAATCAACTATTGAACTTTCTAATACTAAAATTCCTAACCCAACTACACTTCCTGGATTTTGGAATGATAATAAATCATCCCTGATAAATTATATCAAACAATCCTTATATGGCTTAAGAGGTATAGTAACAGATAGTATTTCTGGACATCCCTTGAAAGCAAGAGTTGAAATATTTGGTCATGATTTTGATAGCTCTCATGTTTATTCAAATCTCCCTGTAGGTAATTATCATCGTTATATTGATCAGGGAAATTATTCATTTAACTTTAGTTGTCCTGGCTATCAAAGTAAGTCTGTTGATGTAGCAATTAATAATTCAAGCACTACAATACTAGATGTTCAGCTAATTCCTAATTCTTATGTAGGAATTATCCAACCTATTTCTCAAAAGAAACTCATTAATGAATTTGACATCTTAGGAAGAAAAGGTTCTTTAAATAATATTAAAGTTAAAGTATTCAAAGATGGTTCAACAAAGAAAATCATCAATATAAATCAAAATTAAAAGTCTATGAAAAATATTTTAATATGGTCCATAATTATATCTAGTTTCACTATTTATTCTCAAGAAAAGTTTGAAACTAATCGTGAAGGAAGTAATTACCAATTTAAAGTGATTAAAAACTTAGATGTAAATGAGGTACAAGATCAAGGTAGAACTAGTACTTGTTGGAGTTTTTCTTCCCTATCTTTTTTTGAGTCAGAGATTATAAGACTAAAAAAACAAAAACACAATCTATCCGAAATGTTTATTGCAAGAAATGCTTATTTNGGAAAAGCGGANAACTTTCTAAGGATGTATGGTACTTTTACTTTTGGTCCTGGAGGCGCTTTTCATGATATTCCTTGGGTTATTAAAAGATATGGTATTGTACCAGAAGAGGTCTACAATGGGTTATTAGATGGAGCATCTAAACATCAACATACAGAAATGGAAGCTGTTTTAGAATCGGTCATGAAAGCCTTAGCTAAAAAGCCGCAAAATGGGAAACTCACCTCTAACTGGAAAAAAGCTATTATTGGGATATTGGATGCTTACCTTGGTGATTTGCCAGAAAATACAGAAGACTTTAAGTTTACTTATCAGGGAATAGAATATACCCCAAAATCATATGCAAATTCATTAGGTCTGAATATGGATGATTACGTTTCATTAACATCCTTTAGTCATCATCCTTTTTACTCAAAATTTGTATTAGAAGTTCAAGATAATTGGGCTTTGAAACCAAGCTATAATTTACCTATTGATGAATTTATGAAGGTTTTAGAAAATATTGTTTTAAACGACTATACTTTTGCTTGGGGAGCCGATGTTTCGGAAAAAGGATTTGGATATCGAGATGCTCTAGCTATCTTACCACAAGATGAGAATACTATAAGAAAAAATGGTAATGATAATAAAAGATATAATAATGCTGGGGCNTTAAGAGAAGGTAACGCATTTATTAGTCCTGTAAAAGAACGTAATGTNACTCAAAATGAAAGACAAATTGCTTTTGATAATCAGGAAACNACGGATGATCACGGGATGCATGTAACTGGTTTAGTAGAAGATCAAAATGGAACTAAGTATTTTATAGTTAAAAATTCATGGGGAAAGAGTAATGAACTTGATGGATATTTCTTTGCCTCTTTTCCATATGTTAAATATAAAACGTTAAATATTTTAGTTCATAAGGATGCATTAGAAAAAGATTTGAAAAAGAAATTAGGAATTAAATAATGTTAAAGTTTCTTTCTTATTTATTGATAATTCCAATTTGGTTCTATCAGAAACTAATTTCACCATTTTTTCCATCAACATGTAGGTTTAATCCAACTTGTTCTAACTATGCAATTGAGGCTTTAAAGGAAAAAGGGCCTTTTAAAGGATTTTGGTTAGCTTTAAAAAGAATTTTAAAATGCCATCCATGGGGTGGAACAGGTTACGACCCAGTCAAATAACTTAAAAAAAGTGAAGTTAAAAATTGATATGCATTCCCATATTTTGCCCAAACATCTGCCAGACTGGGAGAAGAAATTTGGTTATGGAGGATTTATAAAATTAGATCATTATAAACCAAAATGGGCTAAGATGATGCAAGGCGATAAGTTTTTTAGGGAAATTAATCACAATTGTTGGGATCCTGAAGTAAGAATTAAAGAGTATCAAAAATTCAATACGCAGGTTCAAGTAATTTGCACAGTTCCTGTTTTATTTTCTTACTTTGCTAAACCTAAAGACGGCTTAGTAACAGCTCAATTTTTGAATGATGATTTGGCGTCAGTGGTAAAAAAATATCCAAAAAATTATATTGGATTAGGGACTATTCCTATGCAGTCACCAGAACTAGCTGTGAGTGAACTTACAAGAATAAAAAATCTTGGATTAAAAGGAATTCAGATTGGTTCAAATATTAATAATAAGAATTTAAACGAACCAGAATTTTTTCCAATTTGGCAAGCTTGTCAACAGTTAGACTTGGCAGTTTTAGTACACCCATGGAATATGATGGGAAAAGCAGAAATGGAAAATTATTGGTTGCCTTGGTTGGTTGGAATGCCGGCAGAAACTTCAAGAGCAATTTGTTCAATTATTTTTGGTGGTATTTTTGAAAAATTTCCAAATTTAAGAGTGAATTTTTGCCATGCTAGCGGTTCTTTTTTATCGACACTAGGTAGAATAGAACATGGATTTAATTCTCGTCCAGATTTAGTTGCAATCGATAATCCAATAAATCCAAAAAAATATTGTGGTCATTATTGGGTTGATTGTATAACCCATGATAGAGACATGTTAAAATATGTATTAAAAAAGCAAGGATCCAAAAGAGTGACTTTAGGAAGTGATTATCCTTTTCCATTAGGAGATTTGGAGATTGGAGCATTTATTAATCAAATGAATTTGGAATCATCCGAATTAGAAGATATTTTTTGTAACAGTACTCTAGAATGGTTAAATATAAATAAAGAAGATTACTTATGAGAAATCCTATTTTGTTATTTATTTCCTTGTTGTCTTTTTGTTTTTGTTTTAGTGCACAAATTAGCTATTGGCAACAAGAAATAAAGTATGATATTGATGTAGATTTTAATCATCAAATTCATCAATTTAATTTATCCGAGGAAATTACCTATACCAATAATTCTCCAGATGATTTAAACAAAGTTTTTTTTCATTTGTATTATAATGCTTTTCAACCAGGATCTATGATGGATGTAAGATCTAGAACTATTGCTGATCCAGACTCTAGAGTTGGTAATAGGATATATCATTTAAAAGAAAATGAGATAGGATTTCAAAAAATAATTAGTGTTAAAGAAAATGGAAAAAATGATTTAAAATTTAATGTTCAAGGTACAATTTTAGAAGTTCTATTAAATAAACCTCTACGGTCAGGAAAAAAATTAAATTTAAATATACTTTGCCATAGTCAAATCCCTTTACAAATTAGAAGAACTGGAAGATATAATAAGGAAAACGTAGCTTATTCAATGACACAATGGTATCCTAAAATGTGTGAGTATGACTATGAAGGTTGGCATTCTAATCCATATATTGGAAGAGAATTTCACGGAGTTTGGGGAGAATATAATGTAGTTATTAATATTGATAGCTCTTTTATTTTAGGTGGTACAGGAATTATTCAAAATCCTAATGAATTAGGCTATGGTTATGAAAATAATAAATTTCAGAGCAAAAAAATCAATAATAACAAGTTGAAATGGAAATTTAAAGCAGAAAATGTACATGATTTTGCTTGGGCTGCTGATCCTTTTTTTATACACGAAGAAACTAAATTATCCAATGGCACAGTAATCCATTTTCTACACAAAGACGACTCTTTAAATAATAATTGGAAGCTTTTACAACCTTATGCTGTTAAATGTTTTGAATATATGAATGAAAACTATGGAGTTTATCCTTACAAACAATATTCAATTATTCAAGGCGGAGATGGGGGGATGGAATATCCTATGTGTACTTTAATAACTGCAGAAGGTTCATTCCGAGGATTAGTAAGTGTAACTGTTCATGAATCGATTCATAGCTGGTTTCAAGGTCTATTGGGGACAAATGAGTCTAAGTACGAATGGATGGATGAAGGTTTTTGTACTTATGCTCAAAGTGAAGTGATGAATTACCTTTACAATGAAAGAAAATTAAACCCTTTATTAAGACAGTATAAAAGTTATATTAGACTTGCCAATTCTAATTTCCAAGAACCTTTAACTACACATGCTGACTTTTATAATTTAAATTATGTATATGGTGTAAATGCATATAATAAAGGATCTATTTTCTTAAATCAGTTAGGTTATATTATTGGTTCTCAAGATTTAAAATCAGGAATGAAAAAATATTTTGAAAATTGGAAATACAAACACCCTAACCCCACTGACTTTAAAAAAATAATGGAGCAGGAAAGTGGTTTAGAATTAGATTGGTATTTTGAACAGTTCATAGAGACAATAAATAAGATAGATTACTCTGTATATTCAGTTCAAGTTTCTAAATCAAATAAAA
>NZID01000051.1 GCA_002691605.1 Crocinitomicaceae bacterium | reverse complement strand
ACAGTTACAGACTTTGCCAAATTTCTTGGCTGATCAACATTACATTCTCTTAATAGTGCAATATGGTAGCTAAGTAATTGTAAGGGTACGGTTGCTAATAAAGGGACCAGCAATTCGTCACATTTGGGAATTTCTATATAATGATCTGCAATTTTCTTAACTTCTTTATCACCTTGAGTAACTATAGCAATAATTTTTCCCTTTCTTGCTTTCACTTCTTGAATATTGGAAACAATTTTTTCATAACTAGAGTCCTGGGTAGCAATTACAAAAACAGGCATTTCTTCATCAATTAAAGCTATAGGGCCGTGTTTCATTTCTGCAGCTGGATAACCTTCTGCATGTATATAAGATATTTCTTTGAGTTTCAGAGCTCCCTCTAATGCTAAAGGGAAATTAATGCCTCTTCCCAAATAAAGAGCATTGGTTGATTGGTAATAAATTTTGGCAATTTTTTCTATTAAATCATTTTCTTTTAATACTGTTTTAAGCTTATCTGGAATAGCTTTCAGCTCAATTAACAACCTATTAAATCGCTCATTAGTAATGGTTTTCTTTCTTTTGCCCATCATCAAGGCCATTAACGTTAATATGGTAACTTGAGCGGTAAATGCTTTTGTAGAAGCCACTCCAATTTCAGGACCAGCATGAGTATAAGATCCACAATCAGTTTCTCTAGAAATAGAACTACCGACTACATTACAAATTCCCATAAGAGTAGCTCCTCTTTCCTTAGCTAATTTTAAGGCGGCTAGTGTGTCTGCAGTTTCTCCTGATTGCGATATAGCAATTACAAAATCATCATTATTAATAATGGGATTTCTATATCTGAACTCAGATGCATATTCCACTTCAACAGGAATTCTAGCTATTTCCTCAATTAAATACTCTCCTACTAGCCCTGCATGCCAAGAAGTCCCGCAAGCAACAAAAATTAATCTTTTAGCAGAGATTAGCTTTTCTTCGTAGTCTAAAATTCCTCCTAGAGCTACTTTACTTTTAGAAACACTAATTCGCCCTCTCATTGAATCCAATATAGATCTAGGCTGTTCATATATTTCTTTAAGCATGAAGTGTTCGTAACCACCTTTTTCAAGAGCTTCTAAGTGTAGTTCAAGTTCTTGTATATAAGGAGTTATTTCTTGATTAGCTATGGTCTTTAGCTTCAAGCCATTTTTGAGACTTATTTGAGCAATTTCTCCATCTTCTAAATAAACTACATTTTTTGTATATTCTACAATAGGAGTAGCATCAGAAGCGCAAAAATATTCTCCATCACCAATTCCCACTACTAAAGGGCTTGATTTTCTAGCAGCAATTAACTCGTGTGGATTTTCATTATTTATAATCACAATTGCATAAGCACCGATAACTTCATTTAAAGCCAATCTAACAGCGTCAAATAAATCATATTTACTGTTTTTATGTATTTCTTCAATAAGGTGTACTAAGACCTCAGTATCTGTTTCACTTTTAAATTCATGACCTCTTTGTTCTAGCTCTTTCTTAAGGATGGAATAATTTTCAATAATTCCATTATGTACTAAGCTTATTTTATGATCTCCTGATTGATGCGGATGTGCATTAATATTATTTGGTAATCCATGGGTAGCCCATCTTGTATGACCGATGGCTAAATTTCCTTCAGTATCTTTTTCGTCTGCGTAATCAATTAAATCTTGAACTTTCCCCTTTTGCTTATAAACATTTACAGATTTTGTATTATGAATAGCCACTCCAGAGCTGTCATAACCTCTATATTCTAGTCTTTGAAGACCTTTTATCACTATTTCGTAAGCATTTTTAGGCCCTAAATAAGCAACTATACCACACATAAATTTTTAGTATTTTGAATAAGAAATTATAATTTTAGCTTTATTTTTTTTGGTTGAATTTCGACCATTTAAAACTATTCTGTTAGCAGTAACTCCATTACCGTTAGGTAATATTTTAATAGTATCATTGGGAGTTTTCTCAGTTAATATCTCGTTAATATGTCTAGTTATATTAAACTTGTAATTTTTATTTATAAAATCGTAACTACCTCCTTGACTTCCCTCAAATAAATCAGGTAAAAACTCATAATTTCCTGCACTATTTTTTCTATAAATAAATAAACTCGTAGGAGGAGTGTATTCGTCATATAAATAATCTTCAAAAGGAAGAATTACTTCAGCTTTATTTATCATAATATTTTGATCAATTAAAGAATCTATACTTGGGATGGTAAATCTTGCATTTACTCCTCCTAATGTTTGAATGTAGAATTGATTCAATCCAAGTTCAGGTTGGTTTACCGCAGCCTCAACAGAAGTATTAGAATAATCATGTATTACCTGATGATAATAAGCACAGTTAGAATTGATATTAAAATCAAAATCTAATGTATCATGCTCAGACGCTAACCCACTAGTATCTCTGAAAAACAATCTTATTCTAGAAAATGAGTTTAATAAATTTATGTAATAAAGCCCACCATCTGTACCAGACGAACTAGATATTTTAAGGCCTTTAAAAAAAGATAAAAATTCGTTATTTCCATCATTTCCATTTAAAGCATCGTTTCCAGATTCTTCAATAATAGGCTGGGCAAATTCATTTACATCTAAAGTAATTCTTAAAATAGATTGATCAACATACCCTCCGGCAAATAATCCAGGAAAAAGTGGATCTACTTTTAAACTCCCAGATGTTGCAATATTTGTTCCTTTGGTAGATAAACTTTGGTTACTGTAATAGCTTGAGTCTTTATAAAAATCTTCATCAATTATTTCTACTAAAAATTCTTGTTCGTTTAAAGTGCTAAAAGATCCGTCTACTGCTAAATATAAGACAGCAGAATCTACCACTACATCGTTTAAAGTTCCGTTGGAAGGAGTGAAATCATAAGCTTGTTCTAATCGAATTTGGGTATAAATAGAAGCATTCACTTCTCCAAATACTGGATCTATATAATTTCCAAGGGGACTTCCGCTACCGCTTACAAACTGGCTAGAACCAACTAACTCGTCCGTTTTTACACTATCTGAATAAACTGAAAAAGTATTTAATTCAAAAGTATCAGAAATGAAAGCTTCTAAATTATTAGAATCTGGATTAATCTCTAATCCAAACTCATTATTTTTATCGCAAGAAATGTTGAGAAAAAATATTTGAAAAAAAATTAGCGATAAAATATTCCTACAAAAAAAAGAATACTGGTTATGCAAGAACTCCATTTTCACTAAGAACTTTATCATAAAAATTTTGATGAGCTTCTATTGTTTGTTCTTCATCGTGATATTCAAGTACAGATTTTACAGAATTTTGAGTATGTTCTAAAATCTTTTCGTCTATTTCTGAGCTACCAATTGAAACGGCATCACTCCAATTACACCCAATTTCATGAAGCTTATTTACATCTGTTACTCCTTGTAAATTTAATTCTTCAGTAGGAATTTCATCAAAACTTAATTTGGTTTTAAAGTCTTTAGAAAACTTCAATTTTTTATCTAGATTGTATATAGTATAAATAACCTTAGCATTTGAAAAATGAGGGTCATTTTTGTACATCGATTTTAAATACACAGGCATTAAAGCAGTCATCCAACCATGGCAATGAACAATATCTGGTATCCAACCAAGTTTCTTAACAGTTTCTAGAACACCCCTAGAAAAAAACATGGATCTTTCATCGTTATCCTTAAAATATTTTCCATCTGCCCCTTTAAAAATGAATTTTTTCTTAAAATATTCTTCATTATCAATAAAGTAAACTTGAATTCTTATTTGAGGAATTGAAGCCACTTTTATAATCAAAGGGTGGTCGTAATCATTTACTATTAAGTTCATACCAGAAAGACGGATTACTTCGTGAAGCTGATGTCTCCTTTCATTTATAACGCCAAATCTTGGCATAAATATTCTTATTTCTTTATCAGATTCATGAACACCCTGTGCTATTTTTCTTACAAATTCAGCTATTTCAGACTCTATTAAAAATGGGTTAATTTCTTGGGTGACGTAAAGTATTTTGCTTTTTTCCATAACTACTAATCTCCTTCTTTAAAATATTGAGGTATAAAAATATAAAAAAAAAATACATAAACCCAACATTTACAGTAGCTTTAACACAGTTTTATATCTAATGCAAGTAGTTAATAATCTTCAAGATTTAAATAAAGCACTTCATGTTGAAACGAATAAGTCAATTGGTTTTGTTCCTACGATGGGAGACTTACACGATGGACATCTTTCTTTAGTTCAGCGATCAAAAGAAAAATCAGACTTTACAGTGGTTTCAATTTTTATAAATCCTACTCAGTTCGACAATCCAAATGATTTTAGTAATTACCCAGTAAATTTAGAATACGATCTTTCGGTATTAAAAAAATATAATATTGATTTAGTATTTATCCCCAAATTTAAAGAACTCTTTCAACAAGAAAATAAAGTCAACTTTCCTTTAAATGGGTTGGATCAAGTATTAGAAGGACGTCATAGAAAAGGACATTTTAATGGGGTTTTAAGAGTTTTAAATATATTTTTTAAATTAATTAAACCTCAATATGCTTTTTTCGGGGAGAAAGATTACCAACAGTTTTTAATCGTCAATTTGTTAGCTAAAAACCAATTTAAAAATATTGAAATTATACTTTGCCCAACTCGAAGACTTCAAACAGGATTAGCAATGAGTTCACGAAATAGTAGACTTAGTCCGGACCAGCAAAAAATCGCATCAAAAATTTATGAAACTTTAAATTTTTGTAAAATGAATTTTAGTTTTTCAAAAATTAAAGAGTTAGAAAGCGTTTGTCTTGAGAAATTGAAAGATTTTTCTGACCCAGAATATTTTGAAATAAGAAATTCAATAAACCTTTCTAATAAAATCAATAAAGAGGATAAATGCAGAGCATTTGTCGCCACAAAATTAAGTAATGTAAGGTTAATTGATAATTTAGCAATCAATTAATTAAACGTGAAGAGTAAAATTATTAAATTCTTTAAGGTGATTTTACCAATTTTTATTGGTATTTATCTTTCTTGGTATTTTTTAACCAATGCCATTACTGCCGAAAAAAGATCTTTTTTTATTGCTTCTTCTTTGTCAGAAAAACAAGCTTTGGAGCTTTTCAACACTGCAATTAGTTCTGGGGATCAGTTGGATTTAAAAAATGACTTTTTAAATACTCATTTTAAATTCCAAAAGCCGTTAATATATGATGAAATACAAGATGAATATTCTACTTTAGTAGCAGAAAAAGTTTTTAATTCTCCTTCTAAAACCTTGTTGAAACCGATTATTGAAAATGACAATAATAAGCTAGTTTACATAGCTAACATTGAACCTGAAGTTACAAAGCAAGATTTTATAAACTCATTTAAAAATGTTAATTATTTATGGATTTTTCTAGCCCTTACAGTAGCCTTTCTAAGTCATTTAAGTAGATCATATCGTTGGAAATTTTTATTAGAACCACTTGGTTTGAATCCAAAACTAAGTTTGATGTATCACAGTGTAATGATCGGATACATTATTAATTTAACTATACCTAGATCTGGAGAAGTGGCAAGAGCTGGATACTTTAGTAAATATCAAAAATCATCATCTGAAAAAGTATTTGGAACCATTGTAGTTGAAAGAGTTATTGATTTATTAATGTTGGGTTTGGTTTTTATAATTACTCTTTTTTTGCAATCTGACCAAGATACTTTCAACCAATTAAGACAAGCAAACTCAGAGGGGAATAGTCCTGATTGGTTAGTACCATTAATAACTTCTTTAGTAGTATTAGTAATTTTACTAATCGCATTTGTTCCCAAAATAAGATCAAAGGCTGTTAGTTTTATTAAAGGAGTTATAGAAGGGGGAATGACAATATTAAAACTAAAACAAAAGTTGGCATTTATTTTACACACAATTTTTATTTGGATAGCTTATATAGTCATGTTGTGGCTAACAGCCCTTTCAGTTCCCGAAATGGAATCTATTTCAACTAATGCCATATTTGCCTGTTTTATAGCAGGAACAATTGCTATAGGTGCAACTCCAGGAGGTATTGGCTTATACCCCATTATGGTAGCTTCGGTCCTAATTAACCTATACGGATACCCATCGGAAGTTGCCAACTCTTTTGGTATAATAATGTGGACTACTCAAACTGCTTTTATGATAATTTTAGGACTTCTTTCACTTTTTGCTATAAAAAAAGAGTCTTAAATCTTACCAACCACATTAATTCCTAATTCTTTTTTCTGCTCTTCATCTAACTCAGAAGGAGCATCAATCATAGTATCTCTTCCGGCATTATTCTTAGGGAATGCAATAAAATCCCTAATGTTGTCTTGATTAGACATAAGAGCACACAATCTATCAAATCCAAATGCAATACCACCATGTGGTGGGGCGCCATAATCGAACGCATTTAATAAAAATCCAAATTGAGACGATGCTTCATTCTCAGAAAAACCAAGACAGGTAAAAACTTTTTCTTGAAGATTTCTATCATGAATTCTTATAGATCCCCCACCTAACTCAACCCCATTTATAGCTAAATCATAGGCATTAGCTCTCACTTTCTCAGGTGCAGAAGATAAAAGTGTTACATCTTCCTTTTTTGGAGATGTAAAAGGGTGATGCATAGCATGAAATTTTCCAGATTCTTCGTCTTTTTCAAATAAAGGAAAATCTATCACCCATACTGGTTGATAGTCACCTTCTTTGTACAATCCAAGATCTTTCCCCAACCTCAATCTGAGCTCATTCATCTGTTTTTGAGTGGAAGATTTATTTCCACTTAATACTAATAATAAATCCCCTTTTTCTGCTTGACAATTATTGGCCCATTTTGATAAGCATTTTTGGTCAAAGAATTTATCTACTGAAGATTTAAAGGTGCCATCTTCATTACATTTCACATATATTAACCCTTTTGCACCTATTTGAGGTATCTTAACCCAATTAGTGAGTTCATCAATTTTTTTTCTTGAAAAAGTACTGGCTCCCTTTGCACAAATTGCAATTACCGTTTTAGCCTCGTCAAACACCTTGAAGTCATACCCTAAAGTTAAATCTTTGATATAGTGAAACTCCATACCAAATCTCATATCCGGTTTATCAGATCCAAATCTTTTTATTGCTTCTTCATAGGTAATTTTTGGAAAGTCTTCTTTAAAGTAAATATTTTTTTCTTTTTCAAATAAATATTTTATCAAACCTTCAAATGTATTAATTACATCTTGCTGATTTACAAAGGCCATTTCACAGTCAATTTGAGTAAACTCTGGCTGTCTATCGGATCTTAAATCCTCATCTCTGAAACATTTTACAATTTGAAAATATCGATCATATCCACTGACCATCAATAATTGTTTGAAAGTTTGGGGTGATTGAGGGAGCGCATAAAATTCGGAAGGATTCATTCTACTTGGTACTACAAAATCTCTAGCTCCTTCAGGAGTGGATTTAATTAAATAAGGAGTTTCAATTTCTAAGAATTTATTTTTTTGTAAATAATTCCTTATTTCCATTCCCAATCTACTTCTTAAAACTAAATTTTTTTGTAATGGATCTCTCCTTAAATCAAGAAACCTATATTTCATTCTTAATTCCTCTCCTCCATCTGATTCATCTTCTATAGTAAATGGAGGTGTTTTAGATTTATTTAATACATTTAATTTATTAACTTCTATCTCAATATCACCGGTATTAATTTTAGAGTTTTTACTACTTCTTTCTTTAACTGTTCCTTCTATTTCAATTACCCATTCTCTATTAATTTTTCTTGCTTCCTCCCAAAGTTGGCTATTGATATTTTCATTAAAAGCTAATTGAGTTATACCAAATCTATCTCTTAAGTCAATAAATGTCATTCCTCCTAAATGTCTAGATTTCTGTACCCATCCACATAATTTCACATGTTTATCAATGTCTGAAATTCTTAGTTCTCCATTGTTATGAGTTCTGTACATATCTAATAAATTATTATTTATTTAATTCTAAAATAGCTTTTTCTACATCTAGATCTTTAAATGTATTGATAATATATCTCGCTTGGTCAGAAAAATAATAACTGCTCAATTCAATTTTTAGACTCCATTCTAAATCTTTCATGGTAGTAGAATCTATTTTATTTGTATCTGAATAACTAGTAATTAAAAAGCGTTCTATTTCATTATTTTTTAATTTAAACTTGTAGTAAAATTCTTTAACATCACTATATTCATGATTGGGATATTTTTCATAATAACTAAAGCAAAAGTCTCTCCACTTTCTAGTGTAAATTATTTTATTTACTTGATCATTATAATTCACAGTGTCTATCGGAGAATAAACATCGGGAATAATGCCGCCTTTAAATTTACTTTGATCAAGCATAGAATCATTATTAGTTAACTCGCCACTTTCAATTCTGTCGATTAAATCATTTTCATAGTTAATACTATCTCCATATGGTTTTTGGATACATTTCCCAGATGGGGTATAATACCTAGAAGTAGTTATTCTTAATTCAGACGAATCGGGTAATATTAAGGGTTGTTGAACTAACCCTTTTCCAAAAGTTCTTCTACCTAGTATTTTACCTCTTTTATTATCCTGTATAGCACCACTAACAATTTCACTTGCTGATGCTGTAGAACTATTGACAAGAATAATTAGCTTNCCGTCTTTAAATAANCCCTGATTAGTTGCATAAAATGATCTTTTTTGAGAATGAGCTCCTTCAGTGTATACAATTAGTNGATTTTTATTTAGAAATTCATCTACAATATTAATGGCTTGATGTAAGTATCCCCCTCCGTTAAACCTCAAGTCTAAAACTAGATTTTTTGCTCCTTTATTGACAATATCTTGAAGAGCAGCTTTAAATTCTAGGTCTGTTGTATTAGAAAAACTACTTATTTTGATATATCCTATTTCATTATTTAACATAGTAAAAGCAGGAACAGATTTTAAAGGAATNGCTCCTCTTATAATGGTTTTACTAACTATAGTTTTATTAGGTTTTAAAATCGTTAATTTTACTGGACTTCCAATAATTCCTTTGAGTTTTTTAAGTACGTCCTCATTTTTAAGATTGATACCTGCTACATTTTCTTTGTCAATTGATATTATTCTATCCCTTTTCTTAATGTCTGCAGCTTTTGAAGGTCCATTATCAATAACATCAACAACTGTAAGTGTATCATTGTAGATCATAAAACGTATTCCAATACCTCCAAAATGGCCTACTAATGATTCATTAAGTCTTATTCTTTGATTTGAAGGAATAAATGTTGAGTGAGGGTCTAAATCTTTTAAAATGTTATTTATCGCTTTTTCAGAGAGAGTTTTAGTTTCTAAAGAATCAACATAATTATTAAGAAGATGCTCTAAAACAATATCTACATTATTCCATTTGTNACTTTCTNTNGGAGTTAGAATCTGACCTTGCTGAATGCCAATCCAATAGGTGGCAGC
Source organism: Crocinitomicaceae bacterium (assembly GCA_002691605.1). GTDB lineage: Bacteria > Bacteroidota > Bacteroidia > Flavobacteriales_D > Parvicellaceae > MED-G20. The sequence goes on along the minus strand of NZID01000051.1, from coordinate 33,992 downwards.
AGAAAAAAAACCTGTAAATAACAAAAGACTCAATACTAAATTTCTATTATTTTTTTTCAAAATCTTCTTCTTTAATTTGGTCTATAATTACGCCTGCTTTTTTCAGAAAATCTAAACCTGTTGAATCTTTATAGCCTTTTAAATATACTAGCCTTCTAATTCCAGACTGATGTATTAATTTTGCACATTCCTTGCAAGGAGAAAGAGTAAGATAAAGAGTCGCTTCATTACAGCTATTTGTGCTTTTAGCAACTTTTAAAATCGCATTAGCTTCAGCGTGAAGTACATACCAATTAGTTTCACCATTTTCATCTTCACAGTTATTATCAAATCCTGAAGGAGTCCCGTTAAATCCATCTGAAATTATCATATTATTTTTAACAATAATAGCACCTACTTTTTTTCTTGTGCAGTGTGAGAGTTCACTCCATTCTCTTGCCATTTTTAAATAAGCAAAGTCATATTTTAGCTGTTTATTAATAATTTNNGAAAATTTTGTACCGAAGGTGGGAATCGAACCCACACGCCCTAAGGCACACGAGTTTGAGTCGTGCGCGTCTACCAGTTCCGCCACTTCGGCAAGTGATTTGCGAATTTAGTCTATGTTTTTATACTAGCAAAAATAATTTAATATTTATAAGAAATCGATTACATTTGCACCCCTAATGTCACATAAAGTAAAAATATTAGCTTGTTCTGCTTCCAAAATTTTAGCTTCTGAAATAGCTAAAAGTTACGGTCAANCTCTAGCTGATGTAGAGTTACAAAAATTTAGTGATGGGGAGTTCGGGATTTCTATTAAAGAAACTGTTAGAGGCTGTGACGTATTTATTATTCAAAGTACTACCCCNCCGCAAGAAAATTTAATGGAAATGCTTTTAATGATAGATGCAGCTAAAAGGGCATCTGCCCATAAAATTGTGGCAGTTTTACCATATTTTGGTTGGGCAAGACAAGATAGAAAAGACCAACCGAGAGTTGCTATTGGAGCCAAATTGGTGGCCAATATGTTGGTAACAGCAGGAGTTAATAGGATAATGACAATGGATTTACATGCAGACCAAATTCAAGGGTTTTTTGAAGTCCCAGTAGACCACTTATTTGCTTCTACTCTTTTTGCTCCTTATTTAAAGTCTAAAAACTTAAATAATTTAATTATTGCTGCACCAGACGCAGGAGGTTCTAAAAGAGCTAATGCATATGCTAAATTTTTAGATGTAGACTTAGCGCTTTGTTACAAGCAAAGAAAAAAGGCAAACGAGATTTCTGATATGACTATAATTGGAGATGTTAAAGATAAAGATGTAGTAATAATTGATGATATGATTGACACTGCTGGAACTCTAACAAAATCTGCTCAACTATTTATAGATTATGGTGCAAAGTCAGTTTCTGCTTGTTGTACACATCCAATACTTTCGGGATCTGCAAATGAGAGAATTGAAAATAGTGCTCTGAAAGAACTTATTGTGACCAATACTATAGANCTTAAAAAACAAAATTCAAAAATAAAAGTACTTTCAGTTTCAGATTTATTTTCAGAAGTCATGAAACAACATATAAATTTCAACTCTATTAGCAAACATTTTTTGTTTGGTAATTAAATTATAAATAATAAAAATATAACTATGAAAACAGTATCATTGAGCGGTTCGGTAAGAACGAACGTAGGGAAAAAAGGTGCTGCTAACCTAAGAAAAAATGGAAGTATTCCTTCTGTTGTATACGGTAGCAAAGATCAAATTCATTTTTCCATTTTAGAAAACGAAGCCAAAAAAATTGTCTTCACCCCAAATGTCTATTTATTAGAATTAGATATTGATGGGAAGAAGCGAAAAGTAATTTTGCAAGAAACTCAAATTCATCCAGTCACAGACAGAATTTTACATTTAGATTTTTTAGAAATCTCAGATGATAAGCCATTTAAAATTAGTTTACCAGTAAGGTTAGAGGGGTTTTCAAGAGGAGTTAGAAATGGAGGAAATTTAAGACAAAACTTTAGAAGTCTAAGAGTCTTTGGCTTGGCAAAAGATATGCCTGATGCTGTGGAAATTGATATAACTCCAATTAAAATTGGCGATAAAATCAGGGTTTCTGATTTAACTCTTTCAGGGCTTGTTTTTTTAGATCCTGAAAATGCAGTTGTGGTAGGTGTTCAAACTGCAAGGGCGGTAATTGAAGACGAAGAGGAGGAGGAAGAAGAGGAAGGTGCAGAAGGAGAAGCAGCAGAAGGTTCTACTGAATCCAATCCATCTGAAGAAACAAAGAAAGATGAATAGATTAATTCTCTAATTTTGAAATTTCTAATTGTTGGATTAGGTAATCCTGGTGAAAAATACTCCAACACCAGACATAATGTAGGATTTATGGCATTAGACCATGTTGCAAAACAGGCTGATGCCTTTTTTATTTCTGAGAAATATGGTGAAAAGTGCAGTTTTAAATATAAAGGCAAACAAATTTTCTTGTTAAAGCCTAATACTTTTATGAATTTGTCTGGAAAAGCGGTGGATTTTTGGTTAAAGAAAGAAAAAATATTAAACTCTCATTTATTAATTATTTCCGACGACATTAACCTGCCATTAGGTACTTTAAGAATGAAGAATAGAGGATCTGACGGAGGGCATAATGGATTAAAAAGTATTCAAGAAAAACTAGCATCTACGAGCTATCCCAGGTTGAGAATTGGAATTGGTAACGATTTTTTAAAAGGTAGACAAATAGATTTTGTTTTAGGAGATTGGAATAATGACGAATCCAGCTTAATTGAAAAGAAATTAAAAACTATTAACGATATGATTCTAAGCTTCTGTTTTAACGGGATGACAAATACCATGAACAAATTCAATAATAAATAACTGTAAATAATTACCTAAAAGAATTAATTCTAAAAAAGTCCGTGCAATTCGGCATCTACTTTTGAAATAATCTCACCAAGATTTTCTTGATTTTCATTAAATTGATTAGAATCAACATCTATTATTAGTAGTTTTCCTTTGTCATAAGTAGAAATCCAAGCTTCATATCTTTCGTTAAGACGTTTTAAATAATCTAACCTTATACTCTCTTCGTATTCTCTCCCTCTATTTTGAATATTTTCTACAAGCTTAGAAACAGAAGCCCTTAAATAAATTAACAAATCCGGAGCAGAAACGAAAGACTCGAGAAGATTAAAAAGACTAAAATAATTTTCAAAATCTCTTGTGGTCATTAAGCCCATAGAATGGAGGTTAGGTGCAAAAATATAAGCATCTTCATAAATGGTTCTGTCTTGTATTACCGTTTTAGAACTGTTTCTTATTTCTTGGGTTTGTGTAAACCTACTATTGAGATAGTAAATTTGAAGATTAAAGGACCATCGTTGCATTTCATCATAAAAGTCCAATAAATAGGGATTTTCGTCTACGTCTTCGAAATGGGTGTCCCAATTATAGTGCTTGGCAAGAAGTCCTGTTAATGTAGTTTTTCCAGCTCCAATATTTCCAGCAATAGCTATATGCATATTTAAATAATTTATATATCTAAAGTAGAAAAATAGCAGTAAAAACCGGAGCAATGTTAATAACTTTTCGCGATAGTTATTGATTTAAATTTACATAATTAATTCTTGATCTGTTCTTAGAAACAGCGACAATATTGTTCTCTAACTTCATTATTTTAAAGTACTCTTTAGTTTTAAGTAAAGTATCAATTTTAAAATCTAAAAAATCGAATTGACAAATAGCATTTCCATCATAAGTAATAATGTTTTTTTCTTTTATGATTAACCCTTTCTCTGCAGATAAAGTAATCACGCTTAAAAGTGAACCAAATTGATCCATCACAAATATTTTATTTCGTGTTACAACATAAAGTTTTCTGTTTTTTTCTTTTAGATTTAAAATAGGAAATTCCATATTCGGGATTAAAACTGATAGATTTCCACTTCGGTAATTGACTAGAGATAAATGGTTGATTTTTATTATTTCATTTACATCAATATCATAAAGCCAAACTCCGTTATCAAAATTACTATTTGCGATACAACTAGTTTGATAAAGTCCCAATTCATTCAACGAAATAGGCTCTTTTTGTTGTGACAAAGTATTATCTAAAACAATTATTAATCCTTGATCTTTATAAAATAATAGCGGACGAAGGGGGTTGCTTATATCAATCTGGTCAATATTTCCCAACAATTTATTACTGTAGTGATATAACGTATGACCCTCGCTATCATACTTAATAAGATTATCTTGATCTATGACATAGAAATAGCCATATTGATCAATTTCTATTTGATTATTTTTAGGAAATTCTAAAAGGTTATATTTTGATGATTGCTGTGATAATGCATTATTGAAAATTCCCAAAAGGAGGAAAGCGTTAATAATTATGGTCAACTTGTAATAGTTCATGGATAATTTTAAAATCATTATTTATACGTGGAATTTTACTCTGGCCACTTAGCTTATCATGACTTTTCAACCACTTATAAAAAGTCTTTTTCTTTACTGGTTTAACACTTAACTGCTTTAAAGGAGAATTATTTTTTCTTTTTGCCTTATAATCTATATTTATTTTTTGAAGTTCACCATCTAAAATAGTATTAAAATTAATTATATTTTTTGGGATTTTAATAAATTCAATTATCCATAAATGATGTCCTATAGACTTTTCTTTTTTCTCAAAAACTGGAGTAACAATAAAATCTGATACTGAACAATTGCACCTCTTTGAAGCTTTTTCAAGTGCTTTTTCAATATGCTGAATCATCACTTCTTCACCCGCAATATTAATGAATTGTTGAGTTCTACCAACTACTTTTATTTTAAATGGGTTTTTAGAAGTAAATTCAACAGTATCTTCTAGTCGATATCTCCACAATCCTCCGTTAGTACTAATCACCACTTCGTAAGGTTTCAAAAGTTCTATTTCTTCAAGACATAAAGTTTTTGGTTGATCTTCTTGCCAGTTTTTTTTGGGGATAAATTCATAATAAATTCCATAATCGAGCATTAATAACATATCATCATCATCATTTTTTTGTTGAAGTCCAAAAAACCCTTCAGTTGCATTATAGTTTTGATAAAAGTTGATATTTTTTTTGAACAACTTTAGAAAACGGTTTTTATAGGGCTCTATATTTAAGCCTCCATGTAGGTACAATTCTAAATTAGGCCATATATCGTGAATACTAGATATTTCATTTTCTTTTAAAAGCTGATTTATTATAACTAAAACCCAAGACGGTGTGCCAGCTAAAATACGAACATCGTCTTTGGAAGAGTTTTCTATAATGTAATGTATTTTTTGCTCCCATTTTTTTTCAACAAGTTCATTTACTTTTTTGGGAGACCTTCTCCACTCGCACCACCAAGGAAGATTTTCCATAATAATAGCAGATAAGTCTCCAATTTTTATTTGCGGATCACTGGAAAATTTTTGTGTGCTTCCTCCTATAATTAAATGTTTGCCCTTAAATAATTGGGTATTTGGATTATTATGGTAATATAATGATAATAGATCTTTTCCTCCTTTGTAGTGGCACTTTTTCAAAGATTCATTAGTTATAGGAATATGTTTAATTGTCCCGCACGTGGTACCTGAAGATTGAGCAAACCACTTGACTTTCCCTGGCCATAATACATTAGGTTCTCCTTGCTTTTGTCTTTTAATGAAAGGGGCAAATTCTAGATATCGACTTAATGGAACTTGATTTTTATAGGCAGACTCTGAATTAATAGAACTAAAGTTGTTTTTTACTCCAAAAACTGTTTTTTTACTTAAGTTGATAAGTTCTAAAAGAGTTGCTTTTTGAGATAGAATAGGGAATTTAATAAACTTATTGATTTCTTCAATCCTCTTTTTTATATACCAAGAAAAAAATGAATTTAATGGATTTCCAATTGAATTCATCGTTGGAAAAAAGTTTTATCCAAAAAATATGAGTCCAGCTATGATAATTAAAGCAATGGAAACATATATATATCCTATTATTCCTGTATTACCGTGAAAATTTTTATCTGAAGACATAATTTTTTTTTACAAATATATAATCATATTAGAAAATTCTTATTTCAAATGGAAATATAGTTTGAAATTTATCTTTTCCAACACTTGATTTTACTGATTTATTAAATTTATTATTAATATTCTTGATTAATTCACTAATCTCGTTTTGTGATTTAGATTGAAATTCAATAGACGAAAGTAATTCAAGAAGTTCATCATTCTTAACTTTTGGGAATTGAATAATTTGAATACCATCTTCATTTATTCCAACTTTATTAGCAGCGTAAATAATGGCGGAATTCAAAGTGCCAATTTCATCAATAAGTTGAATGCTTAAGGCCTCCTTTCCAGACCAAACTCTGCCTTTAGCAATTTGATGAACATCACTTTTTTTAAGACCGTCTCTTCCATTAGCTACTTTTGAAATAAATGTGTCATATATTTCATCAACTCCCTTTTGAAATATAGATAATTCTTTTTTATCCAATTCTCCAAACATGGAAAATGCAGCATGTTCATTAGTCTCTACTCTATCAAATGTAATTCCTATCTTATTTTCCATCATTTTACCAAAGTTTGGAATCATTCCAAATACTCCAATAGACCCTGTTATAGTATTGGGTTCAGCAAAAATTCTATCAGCTCCGCAAGAAATATAGTAACCACCTGATGCTGCTACATCCCCCATAGAAACAATAACTGGTTTAACTTCTTTAGTTTTCTCAATAGATCTCCAAATGACATCCGACGCTAATGCGCTTCCTCCGGGTGAATTTACCCGCAGTACAACAGCCTTTATGGAAGAATCATTTTTTGCTTTATTTACTGCTTTGACTATTGTTTTAGATCCCATACTACCGCTATTACTTTCCCCACTTATAATGTCTCCAACTGCATAAACAATTGCAATATTTCCTGTTTTATTTACAATCTCTTTTCCAAAAACCAAGGGGGTTTTTACAGAATTATTTTGTAAATACTTTTTAAAAGAAACTTTATGAAAATCCTGATCTTCATCAATTTTCATTTTCATTCTAATAATAGAATCCAACTGATCTTCGTATATAAGTCCATCAACTAGATTTTGATGTTGACAACCAATGGCATTGTAACTGTATATAGAATCTGCAATTAAATTTAATTTTTCTAAAGAAATATTTCTAGATTCTTTGATGTTGTTGGTCATATTTAACCAAACATCGTCTAAAAGATTTTGAATTTGAAGTCTGTTTTCAGAACTCATTTTTTCATACATAAATGGCTCTACAGCACCTTTGAATTTGTTTTCTTTCCCTCTAATAATTTGTACATCTAAATCTAACTTATCAATTGCTTTTTTAAAAAACATAAGTTCTGAACCTAACCCTCTAAAGTCTATCATTCCTTCAGGATATAGATATAAATTTTCAGAAACACTACTTAAATAGTATGCGCCTAAAGAAAAGTTCTCTTCATATCCAACTATAAACTTTCCTGATTTCTTAAAATCTTTTAAAGCATTTCGTAAATTATCAATAGTTGATAAACCCATATTGACTTTTGATATCTTTAAAACAATACCCTTGATTTCCTCATCATTTTCAGCTTTTTCTAAAATGGAAATAACTTCATGAATGCCATAGCTTTTAGAAATGGGGTTTTGCAAGTTATTTGAAGTCTCAACACCACTTCTTTCTTGTATGTTGAAGTCGAGGTTCATTTCTAAGTAAGAGTTTTTAGAAATTTTAAATTCTTTACTTTCAATTAAAGTACCAGCTAATGAAAAAATAACAACGTTAATAATAAGAATGACAAAAGCTGATAAAACAATGTAGGCAAAAATTGACGCCCAAAAGGATCTCCAAAAAGGTCTCATAGATTTAAGTTTTTTAATTTTGATAAAAATATGAATAAAATGAATCTAATTAACTAATTTCGAATCGATTTAAGTTTTTGTAAAAATTAGCTAACTTTCAAACAGTGAATGATCACATTGTTATATCTATTGGAACTAATTTAGGAAATAAAAAAGCTAATTTATTTTTGGCTATTAATAGAATCAAGAATTTTTCTAAAATAGTATCTCAGTCAAAAATTTTTCAGACAGAACCATGGGGTTATCAATCCAAAAACTCATTTTTAAATATGGGTTTATTAGTCAGCTCTCCTTTCCAACCCTTAGAGCTCTTAACAAATTTAAAGAATATTGAGAAAGAAATGGGGAGAAAAGAGAAAACTACAAATCAATATGAAGACAGGATTATAGATTTAGATATTTTAATTTACAATAATGTTACCATTAATTCTGCTAAACTATCTTTACCCCATCCAAAGATAAGAGTGAGAAAATTTTCTCTGTTAATACTAAAAGATTTATACAACTATGAGCTAATTCCTGGGTTGAATAATACTGCAGATGAAATGTTAAAAAGAAATAAAGATTACTCTAAAATTGAAGTGTTTGAACAATAGAAGAAGATATATTGCAATAGAAGGAAATATTGGAGTTGGAAAAACTACTTTAACTCAATCATTATGTAAAATATTTAAAGGATCAATCCTTTTAGAAGAATTTAAGGACAATAAATTTCTTAAAGAATTTTATGCTTCTGGAAGTTATGCTTTCGAAATGGAAATGCAATTTCTTCTAGATAGGAGCATTCAAATAAATAAGTTTTTTTCTAAAGATCATGCAAAAATATTTTCAGATTTTCATATCGATAAAAGTTTGATATTTTCTAAAATGAATTTAAATAACACTTGTCTTGAAATTATAAATCAGACCCACTTTAATTTATTTAATCATTTTCCAAAGCCTGATTTGATTATTTATTTAGATGGAAGTTTGGACAGTATTATGAGCAATATTTCGAAAAGAAATAGAGCCTACGAACAAAAATTTAGTTTGGAATACTTAGAGAAACTATCATTGAATTATAATCACTGGTTGGAGAGTCTTGAAATACCGGTTTTCAAGATCAATTCCAATAAGCTGTTATTTAAAGGTTTCGATGAACTAAAAAACATTTTTTCACCTATTCTTAACGCTTAAAATAGTCTCTATTAATAAATTAAACTATACACTTGTCAACAATATGGCGTTCTTATTTTTACAATGAAGGGTTTTTTATTTATAAAATAAAGTCCTTATACTTGCAACAACTTATAAGCAAACCAAAAAAATTCAAATGAAAACTAATACATTCAACATTAGGAAACTTGGTATATTTTCCTTTTTAGTATCTATTATTTTTAGTTGTTCAACTATTAAAGAACTAGAGTACAATGTTCCCCAAAATCCCTTACATATGAAGGGAGGAGACGTAACCTTACAAATTAATGGGAAATTCGTTGAAAAAGGGATTAACCCCAAAGGAATTGCTGAAATTACCCCAATTTTTTTCTGTGCAGATGGTAATGAAGTTCCTTTTGTTACTGAAATCTATCAAGGGTCAAAGGCTGCTGGTAATGGTAAAGTTGTTCCATCAGAAGGATTAAAATTTTCCTATTCTAGTACTATTCCCTATCAGAAAAGTATGGCGGAAGGGGAAGTTAAAGTAAGAATACTTTTCAAAATGGGATCTAAGGAGCCTGAACAAATTATGAGTCCTAAAATTGCTGATGGAACTATCATTTCATCGCTCTTGATAGATTTAGACGACCAAGTTATTATGACTTCTGAATGTAACTTCCAAAGAACCAATTCCTTTAGTAAATCTGCTACTATAAATTTTTCTAAAGGAAAGCATTCAGTTACATCTAAAGAAATGAGAGATAACGACATTAAAGATCTTTTAGATTTTGTAAAGAATTCTATCAAAGAAAACTCAAAAGTGGCTATTAAGTCTATTCTAATCAGCTCTTTTGCATCTCCTGAAGGAGAGGTTGATTTAAATAATGATTTAGCAGAGGACAGAGGGAATAGTGCTAAAAAAGCTATAATTTCTAAGTTTAAAAGAATGAAATTTGAAGCTGGTAAAGAAGATGCCTTTTATTCGGTTTCACCTAAAGGGGAAGATTGGAATGGGTTTAAAACCGAAGTTTCTAAAACAGATCATGAAGACAAAGAATTAATATTAAGAGTTCTTCAAATGACTTCGGACTTAAATAAAAGAGAAAAAGAAATTAGAAACATGGCTAAAACTTATTCTTTTTTAGAGAAAAAAGTTCTTCCTCAATTAAGAAGAGCTACCATTACACTAAATTATGATGAAGTCGGATTTAGCGACGATGAACTTAAAAACTTAGTTGCTTCCAACCCAGATACTCTATCCCTTGAAGAAATTATACAGGCTAGTCTAAATGAAGAGGATATGAATGTGCAATTAAAGAATTTAAATAATGCACAAAGACTTTATCCAAATGACTGGAGAATTAGAAATAATATTGGATATTTACTATATAATATGGGGGATGTTGATGGCGCTTCACAATCTTTTGAAAAAGCTTTATCAATTACTGATAACGCTACTGTAAGCAATAATGTTGGGGCAGTAAATCATGTCAAGTCAGGAAAATCTAATGACGATATTAAAGCACTGTTTGAATCGTCCAATACTAAAGAATCAAAATATAACTTAGGATTAATTCAGATAGAGGAAGGTAAGTACGAAGAGGCCATTACTTCTATGGGTAATACAAAATCGTATAATTATGCCTTAGCTAATATTTTAGCAGAGCACTACGATGCTGCAACTGACGCCTTAGATGAAATAAAAAATGAGGATGCAAAATCATTTTATTTGAGAGCCATTATTGGTTCAAGATCAGCAAATACTGAAATGGTAATTGAAAATTTACAATCTGCTTTTGAAAATGACGCATCATTGAAAGAGTATGCTAAAAAAGATAGAGAGTTCATCAAATATTTTGAGAATGCTGACTTTATAGCCTTGTTTTAAGATTTTAATCTTCCTGCTAAATAGAGTATTTATTAATTTTTTTACTCTACTTTATTTCCTTTTTATATGGAAATTTTTTTCTAACTATTAGATTATTTTTAAAAACTTTTTCCAACTCTTTTTTAAATAACTCAGCGGAATTATAATCCTGAAATTTACCTGCATATAAAAATATATTAGGAGCTATATATTCATCGAATAATGTTCTTTTAGGGAAATTAGTCATAAATTCTTTTCTTAATTTTCTTATTTTCAATGTCTCTTGGGTAACATAAATTTGTACAGTATAACCACTGTAATTTCCATAATTCGATAAATAATTATTTATGGAATCTAATTTATCATCTTTATTTTCTATCAAGGTTCCTTTTTCAGAAATGTAGTTAGTTTTTTTTTCTAAAGAAGAGTCTATTAAAACTAGTACTGGGGCCTTTAAAATGGTATCTGTATTTTTTATTTGTTTTACACTTTTAATCTTTAAACTATCCAATTTATCTTTTGTTGGATATGTCATCCAATTTTCTTGAGCAATAAAAGTGCAACTCAAAAATAAAAATATGACAAAATGAATTTTTTTCATTGATAAAATTTATACAAATTTAATAAAACTAAATTTCACTTTTTATGGAGCTAATTTACTTGTTTTGTTTACTCTTTTTTATCTATCATAAAACAAATTATTTAGAAACATTCTAAATTAAGATATTTCGATGACAATTGTTAAAACAATGTGTTTATAATTATAATGACATATTACATTTGTCTTGCTGTTAAAGTAATATTTAAGTAAAATTAAATGATGGATAAATACTTCAAGATTTTGGGCAGATTTTTAACTACTTTTTGTCTCTCATTCTCTTTATTTAATTTCACTGCTCAAGACGGTGAAAAGCTATTTAAAGCTAACTGTGCTTCTTGCCATCATCCAATAAAAAATGCCACAGGTCCCAAAATGCAGGGCGCTCTTCAAAAATGGCAAGATGCAGGTGAAGAAGATTTAATTTATGAATGGGTTGCAAATCCATCTAAGCTTTATAATAGTGGTAAATCTAAAATGGCTAAAGCCATTTGGGATTGGTCTCCAACTGCCATGACTCCTCAGGGTCATTTATCCAGAGAAGAAGTCGAATCGATATTTACCTACGTAGATAATTACGCTCCACCTGTTGCAGCAGTTGTTGGAGGTGGAGATACCGTTAACGCAAATACAAACGATTCTGAATCATCTGATTACTGGTGGTGGATTATTTCCTTTTTGTTAGTATTCGTATTATTTGCAATTTTTGGAGTTAGAAGAGAACTTTCAGCTGCTATTGCAGTTAAAGAAGGAAGAGAAATCGACTCTACAAGAACATTTGTTAACTCAACTAAAGAATGGGTATTAAGAAATTGGTTTGTTACCGTATTATTAATCGTTGGAATTGCTCTTTTTTCGGGGTTAGAAGTTTTCAACAGGGCTTATCAGTTAGGTGTTTACCAAGACTACATGCCTTCTCAGCCTGTTGCTTACTCTCATAAATTACATGCTGGGAAAATGGGTATTGAATGTAAATATTGCCATCATTCAGCTGAAAAGTCTAAACACGCAGGGATTCCTTCGACTAACGTATGTATGAATTGTCATGCAGTTGTTCATGAAGGTGCTCAATATGGTGCTGAAGAAATTAACAAATTACATAAAGCAGTAGGTTATAATAAAAATAAACAAGCCTATAACTTAGATAAATTTGGTAACAGAATCGAGGATCCCATAGTATGGAACAAGGCACATAATTTGCCTGATCACGTATATTTCAGTCATGCTCAACACGTTCATCCAAATACGGCCAATATTGACTGTAGACAATGTCATGGCCCTGTTCAAAATTATACCCTAGGAAGAGTCTCTACCATTGATGAAGTAAATGCGTATGCTAAAACTGATGAGGGAATGGAAAAAGGACTTATACAGCTCACAAAACCTTTACTTACTATGGGTTGGTGTATTGAATGCCACAATAAAAAAGAAATTGATCTTGCAAGCTCCGGGTATTATGAAGAAATTCATGATAGATTAAAATTAAGAGCTGATGTAAATAATAAAATTTTTGAAGATGATAAGGTAACTGTTAAAGAATTAGGTGGCTGGGAATGTGCTAAATGTCATTATTAATAAGTACAGGAAATTTTAACTTATGAGCAAAACAAAGACATATTGGAAAGGTTACGATGAGAAGCATCAAACACCAGAGTTTGCTGTATCTTCTAAAAAAGAATTTAAAGAGGATGTTTCGGTAGATGAATTCCTATCAACTGACGGTCTTGAAGATATGAAGACTGGAAGAAGAGACTTTCTTAAGTATATGGGCTTTAGTGTTGCAGCAGCAACACTTGCCTCATGTGAGTCACCTGTTATTAAATCTATTCCATACGCTAATAAGCCAGAAGAAATCACACCTGGGGTTGCTAACTGGTATTCAAGTTCTTACTATGATGGAAATGATTTTGCTAATTTATTAGTAAAATCTAGAGAAGGTCGTCCTATTTGGTTAAAAGGCAAAAAAGATGGATATACTCAGGGAGGATTGATTCCAAGAATATCAACCTCTATTTTAAATCTTTATAATAGTTCTAGAATCAATGGCCCTATATTCAATAACAATCCAGAATCATGGACTGATATTGATTCTAAATTAGTAACTAAGTTAAATGATATTGCTGCAAAAAAAGGTAAAGTAAGAATTCTTTCAAATACCATTATTTCTCCTTCAACCAAAGCTGTAATCGATGAATTCATTAAAAAATATTCTTCAAGTAATAGTAATGAAACTGAGTTAGGTTGTGATATTAAACATATAGAATACGATGCGCAATCTTATTATGGAATTAGAAAAGCTAACAAAAATATTTTTGGAGAAAACTTTATTCCAAATTACGATTTTTCTAAAGCTAAAACCATTGTCTCAATCAATTCTGATTTTATTTGTAATTGGCTTCTTCCTTCAAAATTTTCTACTGACTATAGTAAGGCAAGAAAGCCAGAAAATGGATGGATGTCCAAACATTTTCATTTTGAATCCGTTCTTTCATTAACAGGTGCTAACTCTGACTACAGAGCTAAAATTAAACCTTCAGAAGAAATTTTAGTTGCTTCTTCTATACTGAATAAATTAAATGGAGAATCTACAAGTACATCTTTTAGTGATGACACAAATCAGAAATTAGATGCTGCTGTAGCTTCTTTGATTGAAAATAAAGCGAATTCTCTTGTGGTTGCAGGATCTAATGATCCCAATGTCCAAATGTTGGTCAATAAAATAAATTATAAGTTAGAAAATTACGGAAACACAATAGATACTAATAATACATTAAATCTATTTAATGCTAATGATGAAGAAGTTGAAGCCTTTCACAGTGAACTTTTAAACGGAGAACTTGACGGAGTGCTTTTTTATGGAGTTAATCCAGTATATTCTCTTCCAAATAGTGATAAAACTTCAAATGCAATTAAAAAGTTAGAATTATCTTTATCTTTTTCTGAATATCTTGATGAAACATCTTCTCTTTGTAATTTTGTTTGTCCTGATCACAATTATTTAGAATCATGGTGCGATTTAAACCCTGTAGATAACCATTATTCCATTCAGCAGCCTTTAATAAGACCATTATATAACACTAGACAATCACAAGAATCATTATTGGTTTGGTCTGGACTTGCCCAAAGATCCAACTCAGAGAGTCAGGCTTTTTATGACTTCATTAAAAAATATTGGGTAGAAAATAATATCGGAAATCAAAGTTCCTACAGTGGATTTACTGATTTTTGGAATTGGACTGTTCATAATGGTTTTACCAATCAAGATGATAATAGTGAAATAGTGGAATTAATTTATAATGATTACCCAATTGAAATCCCTAATCTACCAGAAAATAAAGACTGGGAATTTATTATTTATCAAAAAGAATTAGGTGTTGGACACCATGCTGCTAACCCTTGGTTGCAAGAACTTCCCGATGCCATTTCAAAAATTGTTTGGGACAATTATATTACTATGTCTCCCTCTGATTGTTATAAGTTGTTTGAAATCGATACTTCAAATTCTAAATCTGCTTGGGATGGAATTCATTTAGGACAGGAAGAAAAAGCTTTTGTAGCTACTGTTAATGTTAACAATATTGATATCAAACTTCCTGTTTATCCACTTCCAGGACAGACTAGTGGAACCATAGGAATTGCAATGGGTTATGGAAGAGGGGAAAATAGTGAAGATATTGGTAAAGCTGCATTTCAATCTGATGAATTTGGCAACCATTTAGCAGATGAAAATGGTGCTCTAGTCCCAGTTGGGGCTAATGCCTTTAAGTTTTGTAGTTTTAAAGATGGATTTTTAAATTATAATGGGTTTGCTGAGGTTTCGGCAAATGATGAAAGGTATGCTCTTGCTAGTACTCAAACTCATCATACAATAATGGGTAGAACATCAATTGTCAAAGAAACTACTTTTGATTTTTGGAAGGATAATCATGAATTTAATCAAGAATCTTACAATCCAAAAGTCAAATTACACAGTCATGATGAAGGCGGTCATTCTGAAGTTAATGCCACAGAATATTCGTTATGGGACGAACATCCTGTTGAAAATGTAGGACATCGTTGGGGGATGTCAATTGATTTATCATCTTGTAATGGGTGTGGTGTATGTATAACAGCATGCCATTCAGAAAACAATGTTCCAGTTGTTGGAAAAGATGAAGTAAGAAGATCAAGAGATATGCATTGGCTAAGAATGGATAGGTATTTTTCTTCTATTGAAGATGACAATAGAAAATCTTGGGCTAATTCTGATAAAGTTGAAGGTGATTTTGATTATGGAAAATTAGAAGTTCCTGATGACAATCCTTCTGTAGTTTTTATGCCAATGTTATGTCAGCATTGTAATCATGCTCCATGTGAAACAGTATGTCCTGTTGCAGCTACTACCCACAGTAATGAAGGTTTGAACCAAATGACTTATAATAGGTGTATAGGTACTAGGTATTGTGCTAATAATTGCCCTTATAAGGTAAGAAGATTTAATTGGTTTAATTACCGTGATTACAGAAAGTTTAAAAACTTTAATCCAAACCAAGATCAAATGGCTAGGATGGTTCTAAATCCTGACGTTGTTGTGAGATCTAGAGGAGTAATGGAAAAATGTAGTTTTTGTGTACAAGGAATTCAAGCAGCTAAGTTAACTGCTAAAAAAGAAGGACGAAAACTTGTTGATGGAGATGTAATGTCTGCTTGTGGTGATGCATGTCCTAATGACTGTATAACTTTTGGTGATTGGAATGATCCTGAATCTAAAATCAGAAAAGTATCTGGATCTGATAGAGCATATCAAGCACTTGAAGAGATAGGAGTTAAGCCAAATATTTGGTATCAACTTAAAGTAAGAAATATTGAAGATGATGTAGCAATGAATGCTGTATCAAAAGAATCACATTCGGAACATCATTAAAATATTAAAGAGAAATGCATAAAGAATCAGACATACGATTACCATTAATATTAGGAGACAAGTCTTATAAAGATATAACTGATGACATTATTCGTCCAATTGAAGCAAAAGCTCCAAAATTATGGTATTTATTATTTGCTATTTCCATAATAATAGCTCTTTGGGGTATAGGTTGTATTGTTTATTTACTAGGTACTGGTGTAGGTGTTTGGGGATTAAATAAAACTGTTGGATGGGCATGGGATATTACTAATTTCGTTTGGTGGGTAGGTATTGGTCATGCGGGGACCTTAATTTCTGCAGTGTTACTTTTGTTCAGACAGAAATGGAGATTTGCGATCAACAGAGCAGCTGAAGCCATGACAATATTTGCTGTATTTATGGCAGGATTATTCCCGTTAATTCACATGGGACGATTATGGTTAGGCTATTGGGTTTTTCCATTGCCCAACCAGTTTGGATCTTTATGGGTTAATTTTAATTCTCCATTACTTTGGGATGTATTTGCTATAAGTACTTATTTATCTGTGTCTTTAGTTTTTTGGTACATAGGTCTAATTCCCGATTTTGCAACTATCAGAGACAGAGTAACCAAGCCTATTTTCAAAAAGGCATATAGAGTTTTAAGTTTTGGTTGGACCGGAGATGCAAAAGCATGGAATAGATTCGAGCAAGTATCTTTAGTTTTAGCTGGTTTAGCTACGCCTTTAGTTTTTTCAGTTCATTCAATCGTATCTTTTGATTTTGCTACTTCCGTAATCCCTGGTTGGCATACTACAATATTTCCTCCTTATTTTGTGTCTGGTGCGGTTTTTTCAGGTTTTGCAATGGTGCAAACACTAATGCTGATTTTGAGAAAAGCATATAAGCTAGAAGCATATCTTCACGTTAAGCACATTGAATATATGAATATTGTAATTATTGTAACTGGTTCCATTGTTGGAGTTGCATATATTACAGAACTTTTTGTTTCCTGGTACTCAGGTGTTGAATATGAGTCCTATGCGTTTTTAAATAGAGCAACAGGACCTTATTGGTGGTCCTATTGGGCTATGATGACTTGTAACGTGATCTCTCCTCAGTTATTTTGGTTTAAAAAATTACGTACCAGTCTAATGTTTTCTTTTTTCATGTCCATAATTATTAATATTGGTATGTGGTTTGAACGCTTTGTTATCATAGTAACTTCTTTACACAGGGATTATGTTCCATCTTCCTGGACTTATTTTCATCCAACTTGGGTTGATATTGGAGTATATATGGGAACTTTAGGAATATTTTTTGTTTTTTATTTATTATTCTCTAGATACTTTCCTGTGTTACCTATAGCAGAACTTAAAACAATTTTGAAATCTTCAGGGAAAAATTATAAAGAGGGTTATGGCAAAGGAAAAGGTTACTGGGATAAACATTCAGCTCATTAAAAATTAACTATGGCAGATAAAGTAATATTCGCAATGTATGATGATGATGATAAGCTAATGGATGGAGCTAAACACCTAGTAGCTAATAAAGTCAAAGTATCTGATGTTTATTCTCCTATGCCATTGCATGGAATAGATCCAATAATTGGATTAGAGCATACACGATTAGCTATTACAGCATTTATGTATGGACTTACTGGAACNATGTTAGCTATTATAGGAATAAGATATATGATGATTATTGATTGGCCTATGAACATCGGCGGAAAACCTAATTTTAGTTTAAGGGAAAACATGTTATCNTTTGTNCCTATATTTTTNGAGTTTACAGTTTTATGNGCTGCTCATGGNATGGCNATNACTTATTTAATNAGAAATAAAACACTNCCNGGNATGCCACCAAGAAATCCAGATCCAAGGACAACAGACGATAAGTTTGTTATGGAAATTAAAACNTCAGAAAATTCTCATNTTAGTGAAAAAGATTTATCAAAGTTGATAAAANATACTGGTTTTATTGAGATTGAAGAAAAAAATTTATTATGAATAAGTTAAGTATTTCCTTATTTAAATTATNATTTATCACACTAGTGTTTACAACGCTTCACTCNTGTGTTAAAGATCCTGATTCTCCAGGCTTTGAATATGTTGATGATATGTTTAGATCNCAAGCAATTGAAGCTTACTTAGACTATGGTTTAGTAGGAGATAAGACAAATGACTCTTTAAAAAACNCTATTTCTGCTAGAATACCTTCAAAAGGGACAATTCCTTACAGCAAGAATAAAAAAATATCAGAGGTTAATATGCCATTTTATTATGGGCCTTCAGAAGAAGAAAGGTTGAGAGCTAATGAAGAAGTATCGCTTCCTCAAATTTATTATTCAAATNCCTCAACACAAGAGGCCAATATTGCTGAAGGAAAAAGACTTTATGGATTGTTTTGTGCTCATTGTCACGGAGAAAAGGGAAACGGTGATGGTAAAACAATTACAATAGGAGGATATCCTGCTGCTCCTCCTGCTTACAATACATTAAAAGATAGAAAACCAGGATCTGTTTTTCATACCATTACTCATGGTAAAAATGCTATGGGACCACATGCGTCCCAGCTTAATAAAGATGAAAGATGGAAAGTGGCAATGTATGTAAGAACAATGCAATTCGACGGAGATATAAATTTAGAAGAATTAATTTCTGAAAATCTAGAAGTAAATAAATAATATAAAATGGACTATATAATTTCAGATAAAGCAAAAAAAGTTACCCTTGGCCTTGCAATAGTTGGTTTGGTATTATTGATTATTGGTTTTTCTCAACAAAAAGACTTTGTTTATGCTAAAAAAGTGGATAATCACACTGTTGAAATTATATATAATGGTCACGCTGATGTTGAATCTCAAGACAATTTAAAAGAAACTATTATAAATAAGATGCCAGGATATGAACTAGATTTTCATGATGCATCTCATNGAAATCANGATGAACATGGAGAAGATTCACACGCCCATCATGGTNCAACTTTCAATTGGAATATTCATATAAAACATTCAGAAAGTCACAACAATACACTTTTATCTAATCATGAAAGTGGAGCTGATATTTTAGTTAATAAAGTAGATAGTGGAGAAGTTTCTTTTTTTGACTCAGGGGTAAGAAGATTTTGGTCTAATTTGCTAGTAAACGGATTTTTCTTTTTTGGAATTGCTTTAGGAGCTTTATTCTTTNTNGCACTACATTATGCTACAGAATCTGGATGGGGTGTAGTGTTGTTAAGAGTTACCGAAGGAATCATGACGGCAATGCCTATAGGCATGGGTGTTTTAGTTGTAGTATTTATAGCTGGATCTATTGGGCTTCACCATATATATCCATGGATGGATTCCGATTTGCTAAACCCTAATTCAAGCCATTTTGATCCTATAATTTATGGTAAAAAAGCTTATTTGAATATACCNTTTTTCTGGATAAGAGTAGTAGCTTACTTCACTACATTTATTTTGTTTTTAAGGTGGTTTAAAAAGAAATCAAGACAAGAGGATTCTGAAGGAGGTACTGCCACTCATTTTAAAATGTATAGAAGAGGTGCCTTATTTTTAGTGTTTTTTGCTGTTTTTTCTTCAACCATGTCGTGGGATTTTATAATGTCTATTGATACTCATTGGTTTAGTACTTTGTTTGGTTGGTATGTTTTTTCCGGGATATGGTTAAGCGGTATGATTATGGTAATGATGATTACGCTTTATTTAAGAAAGTCTGGATATTTACCTTATGTTAATGAAAGCCACATACATGATGTAGGTAAATATATGTTTGCTTTAAGTTTTCTATGGAGTTACTTATGGTTTTCNCAATTTATGTTAATATGGTATTCTAATATTCCAGAAGAAGTAATTTACTTCACAGAAAGAATTGAAAACTATAATTTGTTATTCTTTGGAACATTTATTGTCAATTTCTTTTTCCCAATGGTATTTTTTATGTCTAGAGATACCAAACGATCTGCAGGATTTCTTATAGTAATTGGCTTAATGATATTTATTGGACATTGGTTTGATGTATTTAATATGGTCATGCCTGGGACCTTGTTTGATCAGTGGGAAATCGGATTATTAGAAATAGGTATGTTTCTAATGTTTTTAGGCATTTTTATCTACACTGTTCTTAATGCTATTTCTAAGGCACCATTATTACAGAAAAATCATCCGTTTTTAGAAGAAAGTAAACACCATGAATATTAATTTTAAAAAATTATGGAAATTAAGTTTATAATAATTATTACTGTAGCTCTTTTCTTTATTGCCTTAGTGCAACTAATGAAAGTTTATGATCTTGCTGCAAAAGTAAGGGGAGAAAAGTCTCAGGAAAAAGTATCAAGGAGTGAAAATATGTTAATGGCAAATTTGATGCTGGTTTTTATGCTCGCCTTTTTTGGATTTGTAATATGGTTAATCTTTAAATATGGTGCTAATNCTGGTTTATACACTGCAGCTACTGAACATGGTAGAGATATTGATGAATTATTAATGTTCAATTGGTGGATAATTTTACCAGTATTTTTCATNACCAACACTTTACTTTTTGGTTTTTCTTGGAAGTATTATCATAGAGAGGAAAGAACAGCCCTTTATTACCCTCACAACAANAAACTAGAAGCTGTTTGGACTATTGTTCCAGCTATAGCATTAGCATTTATAGTTATTTATGGGCTTATGACTTGGAACAAAATTATGTATAACCAAGAAAAAGGAGAAGTGGTAGAAGTATANGCATANCAATTTGGTTGGATTGTAAGATATTCTGGNGTCGATAATACTTTAGGAAAAGCAGATTATAAAATGGTTTCTGCTTCTAATCCTCTTGGGGTTATAACAGACAAGACCATTAAAGAAACATATTTTGAAATAGATAAAAGAGTTAATGATATTGACTCTATTTTATCTAATAATATTAATGACCAAGGAGAATACTTACTTCCAGACGCTAAAGTGGATAAATTACAAGAAGAATTAGATAGAAATAAAAGAAGAAAGTATAGAATAGAAGCTTCTATAGACCGAAAAGATAATAATGCTACAGTATACGAGTCTAGTGACGATGATATTATTGTTCAAGAAATCCACCTTGTTAAAGATCAACCTTATACTTTTAAGTTTAGATCTAAAGATGTAATACATTGTCCTTGGTTTCCCCATTTTAGAGCTCAAATCAATGCTGTTCCTGGTATGGAAACTAGTTTTGCTTTAACACCTACAATAACTACTGCAGAGATGAGAAGTAATCCAGAGGTACAAAAACATTGGGAAAATATAAATGTGATCCACAACGAAAGAAAAAGAAGAATTGGAGAAGAAGAAGAAAGAGTAGTATTTGACTATGTTTTAATGTGTAATAAAATTTGTGGNGCAGGACATTCTAATATGCAACTAAAAGTAATTGTTGAAACACAGGAAGAATTTAATAATTGGATTGAGAATAAAGGAGATAACAAACGTTTAACCTTTTCCGGGCAAGAGGTTAGTTGGAGTAAGACAAAAGAACAAGCATCTCTTTGATTTGTAAATTTGTAATAAATAAGTTGAAATGGCACACGACACACATCATCACAAAGAAAGTTTTATAACTAAATATATTTTTAGTCAAGATCATAAAATGATTGGCAAGCAATATTTNCTTACAGCAATATTNATGGGAGCTATAGGAATTACCTTATCTGCATTGTTTAGAATGAAATTAGGTTGGCCAGATGAAAGATTTCCCCTACTAGAGGCTATTTTAGGTTCTGATGCTGCACCAGANGGATTATTAGATAGCAANTGGTATCTTGGTTTAGTAACCCTTCACGGAACCATTATGGTCTTTTTTGTTTTAACTGGTGGATTATCAGGAACCTTTTCCAATTTATTAATNCCATTACAAATAGGTGCCCGTGACATGGCATCTGGTCTTTTGAATATGATCGCATACTGGTTATTTTTTCTTTCCAGCTTACTGATGGCAGCCTCACTTTTTATTGAAACTGGTCCTGCTATGGCTGGATGGACGGTTTATCCTCCTTTAAGTGTTCTGGCTGAATTTCAACCAGGATCTGGTTTAGGAATGACGCTTTGGTTATTATCTATGACAGTATTTATAGCTTCTTCTTTAATTGGTGGGATTAATTATATTGTTACTATTCTAAATCTTAGAACAAAAGGAATGACAATGACTAGATTACCTTTGACTATTTGGGCCTTTTTTATTACAGCTATCTTAGGTGTTTTATCATTTCCAGTATTGCTTTCTGCAGCTGTCTTATTGTTAATGGACAGAGGATTCGGTACAAGTTTTTATATGAGTGATATTGTTACTTCTTCTGGTGCCTTAGATGCAACTGGTGGAAGTCCCATTCTCTACGAACATCTTTTTTGGTTTCTAGGACATCCTGAGGTTTATATTATTTTATTACCAGCACTAGGAATGACTTCTGAAATCATATCAACCTGTTCCAGAAAACCTATTTTTGGATATAGAGCAATGATTGGCTCGATGTTAGCTATTGGCTTTCTTTCTTTCATTGTATGGGGACACCATATGTTTTTAACTGGGATGAATCCATTTCTTGGTGGTGTATTTACCTTTACAACCCTTTTAATTGCGATTCCTTCTGCGGTTAAAGCCTTTAATTATATTACAACAATATGGAAGGGAAATGTGATGATGACTCCAGCAATGCTCTTTTGTATAGGGTCGGTTTCTACTTTTATCTCCGGTGGAGTAACTGGAATTATTTTAGCTGATTCAGCCTTAGATATATCTCAACATGATACTTATTTTGTAGTGGGACACTTTCATATAGTAATGGGAATGACAGCCATATTAGGAATGTTTGCTGGAATATATCACTGGTTTCCTAAAATGTATGGAAAGGCAATGAATAAGAGAATGGGTATGGTTCATTTCTGGATAACTATTGTATGTGGTTACGGCGTATTTCTACCGATGCATTTCTTAGGAGAAGGAGGGTTGCCAAGGAGATATTATGAAAACACTAATTTCCCAATGTTTGATCATTTCTTAGACCTCAATATTATGATTTCTATTTTTGCCAGCGTTGGTGTAATAGCACAAGTGATATTCTTCTTTAATTTCTTTTACAGTATTTTCAGAGGACCAAAATCTTCTAAAAACCCATGGAACTCCAATTCTCTAGAATGGACTTCACCTGTTGAGCATGTTCATGGGAACTGGATCGGTGAAATTCCTACTGTTTATAGATGGC
Source organism: Crocinitomicaceae bacterium (assembly GCA_002691605.1). Lineage (GTDB taxonomy): Bacteria > Bacteroidota > Bacteroidia > Flavobacteriales_D > Parvicellaceae > MED-G20. The sequence continues at coordinate 10,453 of NZID01000051.1, read as the reverse complement.
CTTATGATTATAGTAAGCCTGGTAAGGAGACCGATTTTGTTCCTCAAAACATACCTTTAGATGATAATGAGGAAGAGCACTAAATATTAAGTTATTTATATTTAAAATCCGTAGCTTTATAGTATGCGGATTTTTTTTTTACTATTGATTTTTAGTCTAAACGCCTATTCGCAAAAAGAAAAAATTGATAATATTTTATCTCTTGATACTTATGGGTTAAGGCTAGAGGTAAAGAATTTTTTTATTAAAAATCATCGTTTTAAAATACATGAGATAAAACCTTATTATAAACTAAATAATAAAATTAAATTAGGAATAGGGTTTTGCTTTTTGAATGATAAAACCTTTTTTTTAAATAATCATTCAATAAGTGTCAATGCAATGAATTTCTTTGGCTCTTATAATTGGACATTATCGAAATTAATTTCTGGGGAAACTACTTTAGACTTTGGTCTAGGTAGAATTAAATCTTTTTCTTTTAATCAACCTGTAAAAGGAGCTTACTCTTTTTTTGAACCTGCTATAATTTTAAATTATAATGGGTTTAACTTTTTTAGCTTGGGTTTGGGGAGTGGATTTAGATTAACGAATAAGGACAATGCCATTATTACTGATAATTGGAGTTTACCTACTATTATTTTAAGATTTTCATTAAAATTTTCAGAAATACATAATCACTTTTTTCATCCTACAAATACATCATTATATTTGATCAATGATTGAGGAATATGATTTTAGGTCTGATAATCAAGACCAAACAGATAAAACTTATGAAATTGCCCTAAGACCTAAGAGGTTAGAAGATTTTGCTGGTCAGCCCCAAGTAGTAGAAAATTTAAGAATATTTGTTGCTGCTGCTAAGATGAGAGAAGAAAGTCTAGATCATGTCCTTTTACATGGTCCACCAGGACTTGGTAAAACAACATTAGCTCAAATTATTTCTAACGAAATGCAGGTTGGTATTAAAATATCTTCAGGACCTGTTTTAGATAAACCAGGTGATTTAGCTGGTTTATTAACCAATTTAGAAAAAGGGGACGTTTTATTTATTGACGAAATACACAGATTAAGTCCCGTAATAGAAGAGTATTTATATTCTGCGATGGAAGACTATAAAATTGATATAGTTTTGGATACTGGCCCTAATGCAAGAACGGTTCAAATTGAACTTAACCCATTCACCTTAATTGGAGCTACTACTAGAAGTGGATTATTAACAGCACCTTTAAGAGCGAGATTTGGTATTAATTGCAGGTTACATTATTATGATAACAAAACACTAAAGTCAATAATTAATAGATCTGCAGGAATTTTAGAGATTCCGTTAAAAGATCAAGCAGCAATTGAAATTTCTGGTAGAAGCAGAGGAACACCAAGAATTGCTAATGCATTACTTCGTAGAGTTAGAGATTATGCACAAGTAAAGGGCGATGGTATTATTACAAATGAAATCACTCAAATGGCACTCACTGCTTTACAAGTGGATCAACATGGTTTAGATGAAATGGATAATAAAATTTTATTAGCCATAATAGATAAATACAAAGGAGGCCCAGTAGGGGTCAATACATTAGCTACTGTTGTGGGTGAGGAATCAGGTACTATTGAAGAAGTATATGAACCATTTTTAGTTCAACAAGGTTATATGGTTAGAACATCAAGGGGTAGAATGGTAACGGATATGGCCTATAAACATTTAAACAAGGCTAAAAACAATCCTGGTCAACAAGAAATATTTTGAATATTTTCCAAAGAACTAAACTGATTAAAGATAAAGCATTTGAGCTTGGATTTTCTCATGTAGGGATTTCTAAAGCCGAGTTTTTAGAAAAAGAAGCTAGGAATTTAGAAACTTGGTTAAAAAAAGAATACCATGGTAAGATGTCTTACATGGAAAATTATTTTGATTTTAGGACAGATCCTAGAAAATTAGTTCCTCAAGCAAAATCTGTAATTACCTTTTTATTTAATTATTATAATCCTCAAAAACAATCAGATAAGAATGCTCCAAAGATATCTATGTATTCTTATGGAAATGACTACCATAAAGTAATAAAGAAAAAACTTAGAAATTTAGAACAATTTATTGTAGATAATTTTGGAGATATTTCAATTAGAGGTTTTGTAGACTCTGCGCCAGTTATGGACAAGGCATGGGCAGAAAAAAGTGGATTAGGTTGGATAGGAAAGCACAGTAATTTAATAAATAAAGAAAAAGGGTCTTATTTTTTTATTGCTGAGCTAATTCTTGATTTAGAATTAGAAACAGATTTGCCCATAAAAGATTATTGTGGTACTTGTACAAAATGTATAGACGCATGCCCTACAGATGCTATTATTGATCCTTACGTTGTAGATGGTTCTAAATGTATTTCATATCTCACTATAGAGTTAAAAGAGGAAATAATTCCTAGAGAATTCCATGGGAAAATGGATAACTGGATGTTTGGTTGTGATGTATGTCAGCAAGTTTGTCCTTGGAATAAATTTTCAATCCCTCACTCTGAACCTCTTTTTAATCCCTCAGTTAACTTATTAGATTACACGAATAAGGATTGGGAAGAACTCAAAGAGGAAACTTTTAATCAACTGTTTAAACACTCTGCAGTAAAAAGAACTAAGTTTGCGGGCCTTAAAAGAAATATTAATTTTTTAAAATCTTAGTATATGAGATTCCATTGGATAACACTGATCATGATTTATCTAGTGATAATCGCAGGTTCTATTGTTAGAATTACAGAGTCTGGAATGGGATGTCCAGATTGGCCTAAATGTTTTGATCAATATATTCCACCTACAAATAAAAGCGATTTACCAAACGATTATCAAGCTTATTATTCTTCAGTTAGAGAAAAAAAGATTCAAAAATTCACCGTATTTTTATCAAGAATAGGACTGGAGGATAAAGCTAAATTAATTAAGGCTGATAAATCACTATTGTACGAACAACCATTTAATGTTTGGAATACTTGGCTTGAGTATATAAACCGTTTAATTGGAGCTTTAGCTGGATTATTTATAGTTGGAGGTTTTATTTATGCTTTACTTCAAAAAAAAGATAAATTAATTAAGGGTATTTTAGGATTTGGGTTAATTCTTCTTACCTTTTTTCAAGCTTGGTGGGGTTCAATGGTTGTTGCAACTAATATTGTTCCTTGGGTTTTAACAGTTCATATGGTTATCGCAGCTTTAATGATTGCATGGCAAATACTAATAATTTCAAAATGGAGTAAATCAGTAACTACTATTTCAAGAACCATGAAGATTTTTGCTCTTATAGGAGTAATATTTTTTTTATTTCAAATAATTATGGGGACTCAAGTAAGACAAATAGTAGACCATTGGTTAGATTCTAACTTAAGAAGTGATCTGATTTTAGAAAACTTTAGAATTTTTATTTCTCACAGATCAATGGCATTAATTATCGTATTGTATTGTATTTTTTTAGTAGGGTATTCATTTTTAAAGAAACAGAAGCTATTAGAAATTAATATTTTTTTTGTAAGTGTTTTAATTGAAGCTATTGTAGGTAAAGTTTTGGCAGATTACCATCTTCCGCATCTCCTTCAGCCGATACATTTATTTTTAGCTATGGTTTCTTTTGGATGTATGACCAGGGTTCTTTTTAACTATAAGCTTTCTTAAAAATTGAAGAATTTCAATTATATAGTTCCTCTTTTATTTCTATGCTGCTGTAAAAATGATCACCAAATGATCTATTCAAAAATAGATGGATTGAATCATCAAGAAATTTTAAATGGAAAAGAATCTGCTGAAAGATATTCATTAGAACTTATTTATAAAATAGATACCACCTTGTCAGATAATTATTTTAATATTTTCATTGAAAGGCTCAATAATGGATCCAAAATATGGAAACCGTATTATTTAAATGCTTTATCTATGTATTGTAATAAAATAGATGACGAACAAAATCTTCTTCTAGAGGCAGCAATATTTAATTACCTACTATATAATCCTAAAGAATATCTTGAAAATATTGAAAAAATGAGTTTGGAAAAAAGTGATTGTTTTTTAGAAAAAATGGCATCTTATATTCAAGAGTATTTAAGTCAAAATGAAATTACCATAATCAGTATGAAAAATGTAGCTCAAAAATATTGTGACGACTGTAAGGATCATGAAATTAAGCTACTGTATAACTATTTAGATTTAGCTAATAAATATCAAACTAAGTAACTATTTACTATTTAAAAACACATATGGAATTAGCATTTCTTCTAATGAAATTCCACCATGTTGAAAAGTATCATTATATAGATTGGCAAAATGATGATAGTTATTAGGATATACAAAAAAATGATTCTCTTTAGCAAAGACATAAGAACTACTTAGTGCATTTTTAGGAAGCAATATCTTTTCTGGGTGTAGTACTTCCATTACGTCTTTTTTATTGTAAGACAAATTTTTAGAAACTTTATACCTCATATTACTATTAATTTGTTTTGGCCCCATTATTTTGGAAGCATTTTTAACTCTAATTGTTCCATGATCTGTTGTGAGAAAAACTTTACATGAATTTTTGCTCATCTTTTTCATCATTTCGTACAACGGAGAATGTTTAAACCAACTTAAGGTTAATGATCTATAAGCAGATTCATCTTCTGCTAACTCTTTAATAACATCCATTTCCGTTCTAGCATGGGAGAGAGTATCTACAAAATTATAAACGATAGTATTTAAATTATTTTGAAGTAGGTTGTTAAAATTATTTAATAGTCTTTTACCTTTATTAAGATTGGTAATTTTATTATAGGAGGTCTTTAAGTTAAGTGAGTTTCTTTGCAGATTATCATTTAAGAAAAACTCCTCGTATAAGTTTTTACCTTCTTCATCTTCTTCATCTACCCATTTTTGCGAAAAACGGTTTTTAATTTCTAATGGCATTAATCCAGCAAATAATGCATTTCTTGAATACTGAGTAGTAGTAGGTAAGATACTACAATAAACATCTTCCTTTTCAATCGTGAATAATTCTTCGATTATTGGCTTAATGATGAGCCATTGGTCCAGTCTTAGATTGTCTATTACTACTAGAAAATAATTTTCTTCTTTGAGTTTTGGAAACAATGTATTTTCTAAAAGATTGTGACTTAAAATAGTGGATGATTCAGCTAAAATGTCTGAATAATTATTAGTAATGTACTTACTAAAAATTTGATTAGCTTCCTCTTTTTGCATATTAAATATTTCTGACATATTCTCATCAGAGTTTTCTAATTGTAATTCCCAAAAGTTTAATTTTTTAAATAAATCTATCCATTCGGGTAAGTTCATAGAGTTATTTAGATCATTACTTATTTCTCTGAAGTTTTGTTGATAGGAAGTGGTGTTATTCTCACTAATTAGTCTTTTACTATCAATTTGTTTTTTAATAGCCATTAAAATCTGATTAGGATTTACGGGTTTTATGAGATAGTCGGATATTTGTTTTCCAATAGCCTCTTCCATAATCATCTCCTCTTCACTTTTTGTAATCATAATAATGGGGACATTGGGTTGAATTTTTTTAATTTTCTCCAATGCAGTTAGTCCACTCACCCCTGGCATATTCTCATCAAGAAAAACAATATCAAAGGAATTTTTTTTAAATTCTTCTATTGCCTCATTTCCAGAATTTACAGCTAAAACTTCATGTTTTTTATTCTCAAGGAAAATTATATGAGGTTTTAAACTCGTTATTTCATCGTCTGCCCAAAGTATTCTTGCCACTTTTATTGATTTAATTAGATTTGCTTTAACTTAAAGATACAAAATGGATATAAAATCAATTAGTAAAATTATTAACGATCCTGTTTATGGATTTATTACATTGAATAAAGGAATTTTATTGAATATTGTTGACCATCCATATTTCCAAAGATTATCGAGGATAAAACAATTAGGATTAACTTATCTAGTTTATCCAGGTGCCCATCATACAAGATTTCACCACGCTGTAGGAGCGGCACATCTAATGACCCAAGCAATTCAAACTTTGAAAAAAAATGGGGTTTTAATAAATAAAGAAGAAGAAGAAGCCGTAATTCTTGCAATTTTATTGCATGACATAGGCCATGGTCCATTTTCTCATGCATTAGAAAATAGCTTCGTAAAAGGAATTTCTCATGAAGATATTTCTGTAAAATTCATGAATTCTTTAAACCAAGAATTTGATGGAGCATTAGATTTAGCATTACAGATTTTCCAAGATAAATATCCTAAAAGATTTTTACACGACTTAGTTTCTTCCCAATTAGATATGGATAGGCTTGATTATTTAAAAAGAGATAGTTTTTTCACTGGAGTTTCTGAAGGAGTTGTAAGTAACCAAAGAATAATCAAAATGTTTCATGTAGTTAACGATGAAATAGTAATTAAGGAAAAAGGAATATATTCTATTGAAAAATTTATTGTAGCTCGAAGACTCATGTATTGGCAAGTTTATTTACATAAAACAGTTTTATCTGCAGAGTTTTTGTTAGCTAAAATTATAGAAAGGGCAAGAGAGCTAATAAATAATGGTGAAAAATTATTGGTTCTTTCTAGTATAAAATATTTTTTTGAAAACACCATTCATAAAGAGAATATTTCTGAGTACGATTTTCTAACTGCTTTTTCAAAATTAGATGATTATGATGTTTTATCTTCTGTAAAAGTTTGGGCTGATAGTAGTGATCAAGTAATTTCAAAGCTTAGTCAAATGCTAATCAACAGAAAGCTATTAAAAGTAAAAATAAGTCACCATAAATTTACTAATGACGAAATAGAAGAGACGAAACAATATCATCAAAAAAAACTAGGATTTAGTAATCTTGAAATGAATTATTTTGTTTTTCAAAATCAAATGACCAATAATGCATATGATCCAAGAAAAGATGAAATTAAAATCCTTTTTAATAATGGAACATTAAAAGATATTACCCTTGCCTCAGATAATTTAAATATTAGTGCGCTTTCTAAACCTGTTAAAAAATATTATTTATTTGCACCAAACTTTTAATTCATAGTCATTATTTGATCTTATTTCTTAATTTTAAATATAAATGAAATTCACATCTCAACAAATTGCAGATCTAATAAATGGTAAAATTGAAGGAGATAAGAATATATTAGTAAATAAGTTTTCAAAAATTGAAGATGCTCAAACTAACTCCTTATCTTTTTTAGCTAATCCTAAATATGCATCTTATATATATAAAACTAAGGCAAGCGTAGTGTTGGTTAACTCTAGTTTTGTGCCCTCACTCCCATTACCTAAAACACTTACACTAATTCGAGTAGAGAATGCTTACGAAAGTTTAGCTGAGTTATTAAGATATTATGACAATTTACAGCAAAGACCCCAGGGAATAGAGCAGCCAGTTTTTATTCATGAATCTGCAGAAATTGGAAAATCAGTTTACATAGGTGCTTTTTCTTATATTTCAGAAGGGGTAATAATTAATGATAATGCGCAAATTCATTCCAACACTTATATTGGCAAATCCTCTTCAATCGGTGAAAACACGGTTCTTTATTCAGGAGTTAAAATTTATCAAAACACCTTATTAGGAAATAATTGCGTTATTCATTCCAATGCTGTTATAGGTTCAGACGGTTTTGGCTTTGCCCCAAATAAGGATAATGAGTATACAAAAGTATCTCAAATTGGAAATGTTGTTATTAGAGATCATGTAGAAATTGGTGCAAATACTACTATAGATCGTGCAACAATAGGATCTACAGTCATCAATAAGGGTGTCAAAATTGACAATCTAGTTCAGATAGCTCACAATGTTGAAATTGGAGATAATACAGTTATTGCAGCTCAAACGGGTATTGCTGGATCCTCAAAAATTGATAGAGATGTGATGATTGGTGGCCAAGTAGGGATAAGTGGTCATCTTAAAATCTCTAAAGGAACTAAAATTGCTGCTCAAAGTGGAATAACTAAATCTATTTTAAAGGAAAATTCAATATTACAAGGGACTCCTGCTTTTGACTCTAATAAATATAAAAGAAGTTTTATATTGTTTAGAAATTTTCCTCAATTGAAAAAAGAAATTGAAAAAATTCAGTCAGAACTTTATATGAATAAAAAATGAATACTCAGAAAACGTTAAGAGATTCAATTAAGTTTAAGGGAGTAGGCCTTCATACAGGCTGCAATGTAAATATGATTTTAGAACCAGCTAAAGAAAACTATGGAATTAAGTTTCAAAGAATTGACATTGAAAAATCTCCAATAATTGCCGCAAATATTGATTTTGTAAATGAGACACAAAGAAGTACGACACTTGAAAAAGATGGAATTAAAATAGTTACTGTTGAACATTTAATGTCAGCACTCTATGCATTAGGAGTTACTAATGTTTTGATCAAATTAGATAATCTTGAAGTCCCTATTTTAGATGGCAGTGCTAAATATTTTGTAGAGGGAATTCAAAAAGTAGGATTAAAAGTTCAAAATGCACCATTAAAAATTATAAAACTCCCGGATTCAATTCAATATACCGATAAAGAATCTGGATCCGAAATTCTATTTGTACCGGCTAATAATTTTACACTTTCTGTTTTATTAGACTATGAAAATCCAGTGCTAGGAACTCAATATGCTGAAATAAGAGATTTTGATAATTACCCTGAAGAAATAGCTACATGTAAAACATTTGTTTTATTAACTGAGCTCGAAAAACTTTCTCAAGCTGATCTTATTAAAGGAGGAGATTTACATAATGCAATCGTTCTACTTGATAGAGATGATATAAAAGTTAAAGACATTAAAAAACTAGCTCACTTACTTGGGAAAGATGATTCAGATATTCAAGTTAATGGAAACGTTTTAAATAATTGCGAATTACAATATTACAATGAACCAGCAAGACATAAATTATTGGACGTAATTGGTGATTTAGCATTAATTGGTATGCCTATTATGGGCCATATTATTACTAAAAAGCCAGGACATAAACTCAACACCTCATTTGCTAAAATTCTTAAAAAAGCCATGAAAGAACAAGAACAAATACCCAAACAATTTGATTTAACAAAAAAACCTTTGTACGATATTGTAGATATAGAAAAGATGTTACCTCACAGATACCCCTTTTTATTAATTGATAAAGTAATGGAAATTACTGATAATGGAATTATTGGGGTGAAGAATGTAACAATGAACGAAAATTATTTTATGGGACATTTTCCAAGTAACCCTGTAATGCCTGGAGTTCTTCAAATTGAAGCTATGGCTCAAGCAGGCGGAATTTTTTCATTAAGCAAGGTAAAAGACCCCCATCTTTATTCCACTTATTTCATGAAAATAGATAATGTTAAGTTTAAAAGAAAAGTAATACCTGGAGATACCGTAGTTTTTGAACTTAATTTAATTTCTCCTATAAGAAGAGGCCTTGTTCATATGAGAGGAAAGGGATATGTTAATGGAGTAATCTGTATTGAGGCAGAAATGCTTGCCCAGGTCGTGAAAGATAGAGAAGAAAAGAATTAATTTTTTAAAGAATATAGATAATGAATAACTTCCCCCTAACTAATATTCATCCCAAGTCTAAAATTGGTAAGAATGTTAAAATTGAGCCTTTTGCAACGATTTATGAAGATGTGGAAATTGGTGATAATTGTTGGATTGCATCTAATGCGGTAATAATGAATGGAGCTAGAATAGGAAATAATTGTAAAATTTTTCCTGGTGCTGTAGTTTCCGCGGAATCTCAAGATTTAAAGTACAAAGGAGAGTATGCAGTAACCGAAATTGGTGACAATACAACTATTAGAGAATATGTAACTATCCATAAAGGTACATCGGATAAAAAAACAACAAAAGTTGGCAGCAATTGTTTATTAATGTCATACGTACATGTTGCTCATGACTGTATAATTGGAGATAACGTTGTAATAGCCAATTTGGTGCAATTAGCTGGACATGTAATAATAGGTGACTGGGTAATAATTGAAGGAACTGCCGCAATTCAGCAATTTGTTCAAATAGGGCAACATGCTTTCATTGCAGGAGGGTCATTAGTTAGAAAAAATGTTCCTCCCTATGTTAAAGCTGCAAGAGAACCTCTTTCTTACATTGGAGTAAATACTATAGGGCTAAGAAGAAGAGGATTCAATGATCAGCAAATCATAAATATAGAAGATATTTACAGGGTAATATATGTTCAAAATAGTAATATGACTACTGCTTTAAGAGTGGCGGATTTAGAAATTCCTATTTCTGATGAAAAAGAGGTGATTCTCGATTTTATTAGCAATTCTACAAAAGGAATTATGAGAGGGCTGAGTTAATTTACTTTAGTTAAAACTCTAGTGCTTAATGTATATTTGGCTTAGTTTTAATAACCTGTAATATATTCATATCGTTTCTGTCTATAACATATGTTATTAGAGATAAATTATAAGGTTTATAGGTAGAGTCAATATTCGGATCGATTAGTTGATAAGTAAAATTATT
>NZID01000050.1 GCA_002691605.1 Crocinitomicaceae bacterium | reverse complement strand
TTAGTTAATAATTGTTTTTTTGTAAAATTAACATAAATATAATGTAATTTTTAGGAAATAAATAATATTGAGTGTTTAGTCTTCGAAATCAAATGACAAAGACACATATGCCATACGCCCAATATAAGGGCCCCCGTAAACCTGAATTACTTCATTATTTAGAATATTAGATGCACCCATTTTAATTGATAAATCCATTTTTGGAATTTCTTTAGTTATTTGTAAATCTAATAACCCATAAGTTGGAATTTTTCCTGTAAACTGAGGAGATCCTTCAAAAACAAATCCTTGCACCCATTTGTAATTAGTATTAAAACTGATTTTTCCAATATTCATAAAACCGACATCCAATTCTTTTCCATTTAAACCAATATTAAATTTATTTTCTGGTGTATTAAATGCGGGAATAATAGGGTCATCACTTAGCTGATTTAATTTATTCCAACTGTAATTAGCATTAAAGGTAAATTGATTATCTAGGTAATAATTTAACCCAATTGAGAAACCCTGAGTGGTTATTTTTTCAGTTGAATTAGTGGCAATTCTATATACGTCAAGAATATACGGGTTTCCAATAAAAGGGTCTAAAAAAATATCGGCACCCGTTACAAAACCAATAAAGTTGGTATACCAGTTAAAATAGTAACCTGCATCTACGTAAATTTTTCTATTTATGACACCTCTGTATCCAATATCTAAGCACTTTACTTTCTCAGGACTTATAGGATTAACACTGAAATATTCTAAAGAATCTTCTTCAAACTCGCTGTATGTATAGGTTCTGAGAGATTCGATAGTGACTAGAGAATCATATCCATTTATATTGCCTACTAATTTCGCTCTACCTACATTATAATACATATATTGATTGAGTAAAGTTGGATTTCTAATGGCTGAAGTGAAAGTAGCTCTAACAGTGTTATTATCATCTAAATTGTAAATAAGTGAAATTGCAGGAGTCGGTAAAAAATCAAAGTTTTGATTTTTATCAACTCTTATAGAAGATTTTAAAATTAACTGATCGAATAAAAGTTTTTTTTCAATTCCCATGTATACTCCATACTCTTTATTTATAATTACGTTAGTTCCAGTATCACTAAATAGAGATCCCCCTGATTTAGGTGTGTAAATTCTCCCATTCCCTCCTAATGTTATTTTACCAAGATAAGTATCCCAATTCTTTTCTCCGTGAAGGTGATAAAGTGCCGATTGGTCTACAATTTTTGATCCCCCATTTAGAACAGATGCAGTTGACGTAATTATATTTACTAAAGAATCAAATCTATTACTACCCACTTCATAATAGCTTTCAGATCCATGTGGTACGTATCCAGTATTTGCATATTCTGCAGTCTGCTGGTGCCAAATAAAAAGTGAATCCATATATTGAGGTTGTGATAGAAGTTGATTGATTGATGCAGTATCAGCAGGGTATCCAGTTTGAGTAACAGGGTCATACCAAGGAGTCCAATTAATACTTGGGTCTAAGTTTCTAATTTTATNAGTTATGTTATCTCGCCAATAATCTTTATATAAATAATCCCAATCTTCATCGCTTGTTGCAGTATTTTGCAATTGAAAAGCCGTAAGAACAGCATCATAACTATCTCCTGCATCTTCATGAGTTGCATAGGCTCTTAAAAAGAAATTATTTTCTTTTTTAATTTCAATTTTATTTTGAAAGAACTTTATATTCTTTAAACTAAACCTATTATCACCCTGATAAACAGTAGTCCCATTTGCAAAGTTACTAGAAGCAATAACTTCAATTTCATTTTTAAATAAATAATGAAAAGCAGCATTAGCCTTAAAATTTTCGGTATCATAATCCACTACATCTCTTTCCCAGTAGCCGGTTCTATGATATCTACCTANTCCTGGATAATCTGAAATTAATTTAGGATCNGGAACTCCATTTAGACCATAAATACCATTATTTAATATGGGGCTTAAATTTTCATCTCCATATCTATTAACCGCATCATAGCTTCCAGGGTTTCCNTCNTCAGTATCCAAATCAGCAACACTATTGGCATTTGTTGCTTCCCAATCATTGGCATTCATATAAAAAACATTGAATTTGTAAGCATATTTATTATTACCATTTTCGTCTTTAAACTTCTTAGCATATCTAACAGCATATTCATTCATAAATCTTTCCCCCATTTTCACACTAGCAGAAAGACCATCAAATAAAAAAGGACTTTTAGTATTCATGCTAATAACTCCGTTAAATGCATTAGGNCCAAAGAATGCTGAACTTGCACCTGAAACAATTTCAACTTTCATTAAATCTAATTCTGAAGACCCTAAAAAATTTCCTAATGCAAAGTTTAANCCTGGAGAGGCATTGTCTACACCATCTATAATTTGAAGAGATCTTACAGGCGAAGTGCTGTTGAATCCTCTAGTATTTATCACTCTAAAACCAAGACTTGCAGAAGCCATATCCACCCCCTTCATATGACTGAGACCTTCNTAAAAATTCGTTGCAGAAGTTTGCTTGATATCATTAATATCCATAGACTCAACACTTAAAGGAGATTCTTTAAGTTTTTTACTGATTCCTCCTACTACTTCTACAGCTTTAAGCTGTAAATCTTTACTTTGTAAAGCGATTTNGAAAAATTTATTTTCCTTTAAATCTATTAATTGAAGTTNGTAACCNATATATGAAATTTCAATTGAAAAGGGGAGATTAAGTTTAGTNTTTAANATAAATTCACCATTAAAGTCAGTTACAGCACCAAATGAAGAATTAACTATTTTAACGGTTGCTCCTATAAGATCTTCATTAGTTTCAGAATCAACTATTTTNCCCTTTATAGTAGTTTGAGAAAAAATAGTTGATACAGAAAAAAGGAAAANAAATATCCCAACATNAAGTTTTACTAATAGTTGATTGTAAATCATATTTTCCGAATTTATAAATTTCTTGGTTGAAATTTAATAGAATATAAAATCTTTATTGAAACATAATGAAAGTTATTTACGTATTTATAACTTATATAAATTACGTTTAATACTATTCAGTTTATTATTAAGCTAATTTAAAAGACTTACATTTGAAAAAAAAACCATGTTAAAAGACGTTATTGAAAAAGCTTTAAATAAACAAATTGAACTGGAAGCCTCCTCTTCTCAGTTTTATTTATCTATGGCTTCTTGGACTGAGACAAAAGGTCTTAGCGGGTCATCTACTTTTTTATATCAGCACAGTGATGAAGAAAGATTACATATGCTGAAATTAGTAAAGTTCATTAATGAGCGAGGAGGAAATGCCTTAATACCAGCCTTAATACAACCGCCTAAAACTTTTGAGTCATTATCCCATGTATTTGAGTCATTGCTAGAGCACGAATTAAATGTAACGGAAAGTATTAACAATATTGTGGGACTTTGTTTAGAAGAAAAAGATTTTACCACTCACAATTTTATGCAATGGTATGTAGCTGAGCAATTAGAGGAAGAGGCTTTAGCCAGAACGATTTTAGACCGACTAAACATGATCGGAAATGACAAAGGTGGGTTGTATCTTTTTGATAGAGATCTTAGTTTAGAGTCTCCGAAAGAGAAAGAGGTGTAACCTTCTTTATGAATAGGCATATTTTTTACATATCAGTACTCATTTTCTTTTTCTTTTTTTCTGCAAATAACTTATACTCCCAATACAGAGACCCATTTTCTGAAAAAAGAAAAAAAACTTATATAAAGAAAAATAATCACAGAGGATTATTAGCCTCTAAGGCTTTTTTTAAAAAACAAAAAGATTCTTTTTCTAATTTAAAAAGTCAAAACGGCATTATAGGAATTGACAATGATCCCTTTAAAATATCGGGAAAAAATAAGTTTAAACCAACTGGTATAGAAGAAGATAGTTTCACAAAAAAGCAAAGAAATCTTGCAATAATGAATAGATATAATAAAGAGTTAGTGAAAAAAAAAGCTAAAAAGAGCAGAAAAAAATACATGAAGCGTCAAATGGGATAGTTCAAGTATGAAAATTATAAAATTTGTTATTATTTTTGTGTTACCTTTATATAGTGCAAATCAAAAAGAACATATTATTTTCGGTAACATTAATAATTTTAATGTTTCCTGTTACTTACTCTGCACAACAAGACCCAAGCGCCGCCGCTAAAGCGCTTAAAACTAAAATGAAAAGCATGTACATATACCAATTTGCCAAGAACGTATATTGGCCAAAAGCATATACCACAGGCGATTTTACAATAGGAATATATGGAAGTGAAGAACTATTTAATTTTTTGAATACATCTTTTAAAGATAAATCTTTAGGACAACAAAAAATCAAGTTTACCTTTTTCAAATCTTCTTCTGAAATCAATGATTGTCATCTTTTATTTATTTCCAAAGAACAGCAAGCGGTTATTCCTAAAGTTCAAAAGACTTTAAACGATAAAACCTTACTTGTCACAGAAGGAGAAAATTTAGCATCAACAGGGTCAATGATTAATTTTGTTTATGTGCAAAACCGCTTAAAATTTCAGATTAATAAATCTAAGGCAGAAAAAAAAGATTTTACTATTGGGCAAACTTTAACTAAATTAGCTTATCAAACAATATGAAATTCTTTTTTAAAGGCATATCGTTATTTGTTTTTGTAGCGTATACTTCTATCTACTTTTCTCAGTCAACGTCCTATTGTCCTGAGCAAATGTTATTAATTCAAAAGTATAAGACAAAAAACTACATTGATGCTTTAAATTACATAGATACTGCGTTAGCCCAATGCCCAGACAAAACAGAGGATCCTTATTTTTTACACTTATGTGGATTTATCAATTACAATATTTACAAAGAAATTGATGGCCAATCTGCCAGTTCAAAGGCAAGATTAAGAGCTTGTGATTATTTTATTAAATCTATTAATAATGATAACAAAAAACAATTTACTGCTCTGAACCTTAAAGCTATTAATTCTTTTTCTATCTCCTACATTAATGACGCTTTGATGATTTTACAAAAAAGTGACTTTAAAAACCAAAACACTGCCCTTAAATATTATAATAACTTTAAAAAATTAAAAAGTATTGCTGAACCAGATTATGATTTTTCTACTATTTCAGTAGACTTTTTTAATGGAATGGGCAGAATGTATAAAATGCGATATGAAAATGATAAAATAAATTCTAAAAACTTTTTAGATTCTTGTATAAACTATTTTAATAAATCACTCGCACTGAATTCTAATCAATACACCCCTAACTATGATTTAGGAATTTTATATCACAATTTAGGAGTGGATATAATTTTGGAAGAATTAGATATTGATGCGGATTTAGAAATGGTAATATTAATGCAAGAACAAGCAGTGCAATATTTTTCTAAATCTTTACCGTTTTTGCAAACAGTTTACAAAATGAAGCCAGAAGAAACTTCAATAGTCCAAGGAATTGCTGCAGTTTATTACAGTTTGAACGACATGGAAAAGCATGTTGAATACATGAATATTCTTAAAGACCTTGAATCTAAGGGTTCTAAAGACGATTAAAAATTAATTTTGAGATTTACTGTAGGTAAAAAAATTGGTGGAGGATTTAGTGTAGTTGTAATACTTTTATTAATTGTCTTTTTTTATACTTTTTCTGTTGTTAATGAAGCTATTAAATCCAACGATAAGTTCCTAAATATTGACCAGCCTTCCTTATTTGTAATTAATCAACTTAAAGATGATTTATCAAAAACTCACACCTACATGCAGCAATGGGTTATTGACGAATCAAGGCCTGACGAACAGTTTAAACTAGATGCGGAAAAACTGTTGGACCAAACAATTCAAAATGATTTAGATACCATTGAAAAATTATCTTTTAAGTGGAAGCAAGAATCTGGTGGAGTAGAGGAATTCAATTCAATATCTTCTAAAGTTTCTTCATTAATTGATGGGTATAATTTTCAAGTTAGAAATGTTTTAGTAGATATTAATAGCTACCAAGATGCTTTTTTTGTAATGGAAGCTCAAACAAATTTTGAAGAAATAAATTTAAATTATGAAAGTATTTTAAATTCTATAAATAAGTTAGCTCAAAAAAGAACTCAGATTGCAGATGAACAACAAATAGAGACAAATAATCGTTTCTCAAGTTTAATTAATAATATTTTACTTATATCCATTGTTATAGTAATAGGAACCATTTCTATAGCAATTTTTACTACCATTAGTATTACTAAACCAGTTCAAAGATTAAAATCTATTCTTTTAGGATTAGGTAAGGGAATTTTCCCAAAAAGTCAACTAAAGCCTTCCAATGATGAAATAGGAGAAATGTCTCAAGCCATGAATAGTTTGGTTACAGGGCTTAAAGAAACTACAGATTTTGCACATGAGATAGGGCAAAGTAATTTTGACTATCAATATCAACCACTAAGTGATGATGATGTCCTAGGGCATGCGTTACTAAAAATGAAGGACGAATTGGCAGAAACTGAAAGAATTTTAGAAGAAAAAGTTCAAGCAAGAACGGAAGAAGTAGTTAAGCAAAAAGCAGAAATAGAGGAGCTGTATACAGATGTTACTGCGAGTATTAGATATGCAAAAAGATTGCAAGATTCGATATTACCACCAGAAAAGTTCATTAAAAAACTTTTTCCTTCTTCTTTTGTATTCTTCAAACCTAAGGATATAGTTTCTGGTGACTTTTATTGGATTGGGCAACAAAAAGATGAGTACATGTTTGCTGCAGTAGATTGTACAGGCCATGGAGTCCCAGGAGCTTTTATGAGCTTAGTTGGCGCCAATGGGTTAGATAGTGCATTTAGTTTAAATAAAATACCTTTACCTGGTTTAATGTTAGATGATTTAAATAAATATGCTAATAACTCTCTAAACAAAAGTATTGATGATTCCATAAGAGACGGTATGGATATTACGCTTTGTTCATTAAATTTCAAAAAAATGAAATTGAAATTTGCGGGCGCTAATAATCCACTTTATCTTATTAGAGATGGAGAGTTAGAAGTCTTCAAGACGAATAAATTTGCTATAGGATCCTTTTCAGAAGGAGAACATAATTATGAGACATTTGAACTGGATTTAAAAAAAGGAGATAAAATTTATGCGTTTTCTGATGGTTATCCAGATCAATTTGGAGGGGAGAGAGGAAAAAAATTCATGTATAAAAAGTTTAAGGAACTACTAGTAGATACTATGAAAGAGTCTATGGAAGATCAAAAAAGAAAATTAGAAGACAGATTATTCGAATGGATGGGCTCCTATGAACAAGTTGATGATATTGTTATTTTTGGAGTCGAAATAGACTAAATATGCTAACTCTAGCATCTATTTTTAATAAAAAAATATTTCTACACTTATTTGATTCCTCCCTTTCTATAGAGTTCTATTTATTTTTACTAATAGGCACATTAGTTTTTTTAGTTTTAGTATATATTTTTAGAGTTCAGCAAATTAAATCTAATCAAAGAAAGCTTTCATTTTTAGTAGATAAAAGGACAAAACTAATTTCAAAACAAAAACAAGAAATTGAGGATCAGAACCAACTTATTCAAATTCAAAAAGAAAAATCCGATCAATTACTCTTAAATGTATTACCCGATTATGTGGTTAAAGAACTAAAGCAAAAAGATTCCGTCACAATAAAAACCCATAAAAACGCTTCAGTAATGTTTATAGATATTGTTGGGTTTAGTAAAATTGCAGAAGTTACAGAACCTAAGTATTTAGTTAGCAAGCTCAATGAATTATTTACAGAGTTTGATGGTATTATTGAAAAGTACGATCTAGAAAAAATAAAAACAATTGGTGATGCTTACTTAGTTGCTGGAGGGTTGGAAGAGGTCTCTAAAATAAATGCTGTTAAATGTGTCCTGGCCGCTTTAGAAGTACAAAACTTAATGACAAACTTAAAAAATCAGGCAATAAACCAAAATAAAGACTTTTGGTCTGTTAGAATTGGTATTCATAATGGAGATGTTATCACAGGTGTTTTAGGGACTAAGAGAATAGCCTACGATATATTTGGAAATACAGTCAATATTGCCGAGAGAATGCAAACCAATTGCCAACCTGGAAAAGTAAATATTTCAGAATCCACATATAATCAAATAAATTTATTTTTTAACACTACTAACAGAGGAGAAATACCTACTAAGAATACAGGAGATATCAATATGTTTTTTGTAAACTTTTTAAAGACACCCTATAAGCTAGAAAAAATAGATTCAAGCAACTCTTGGTTTAAGGAAATTTTAAATTTTTATTCTCAATCAAAGTTTGATTTTTTTGGTTTAAATAGTTTTGTTATTAATTTTTTAAAAAACAACTTGCCTTCTAAATTATATTATCATGGAGTTCATCACACGCAAGATGTTTTCCAATCGTTAGATGAAATTTGTTTTTATGAAAAGGTTAAACCCGATGAATATTTTCTGTTAAAAACCGCAGTTTTATTTCATGATATGGGGTATATTGATCAGTATAAAAATAATGAAAATTTAGGGGTAAAATATGCTGAGCAAACCTTACCTAAATTTAATTTTTCTAAAACTCAAATAAGGAAAATTTCAAAATTAATTTTAGCCACAAAAGTTCCTCAAAATCCTAGAAATAAATTGGAAAAAATCATCTGTGATGCAGATCTTGACTATTTAGGAAGAGCAGATTTCTTTGAAATTTCAGACTCTTTCTTTAAAGAATTAAAAGAGTACAAATATCTAAATAATAAAAGTCAATGGGATAAGTTGCAGGTTGCTTTTTTTGAAACACATAGCTATTTCACTCATTTTTCTCAAAACAATAGAACTAAGCTAAAACAAAAGCATTTAAAATTAATCAAAGAACGATTGAAGTAAGTAAATCTTTTTTTTTGATTAATAAAAATGTAATTTTAGAAAAATATCTAAAATGAAAAACTATATTTTTATTATTATTCTTTCTTTTTTAAGCACATCATTATTTTCACAAAATAAAAAGATTAAGTCTTCAAAAGCGGAACCTCATGAAAAAACAAGCTATAATGAAACTGGATTGTTAAATTCTAAGAAAAAGAAAAAGAAAAAAAAGAAGAAGAAAGAAAAAAATGCTGAAAAAACGGACTACTCTTCCAAAGTAAAAAAAGAGACCAAAAAACGAAAAGCTATAGATGCAGAACCTAATATAGACGCTTCTTACAATAGAAAAAAAACATTTAGAAAGCCATCAAAAAAGTTATAAGATTTTAAATTAAAATGTTTCTTTGGTAAATATCTTACCATACACTTCACCAGCACAGGTTTTAAATTTAAATATCGTTTACTTCATCTCTTAATTTTCTCTACAATCAAATAGATCAGTTACGAATTAAAATTATTAACGCAACATTGTTGCATTAACGAAAAAGTTATTTAGATTTAAAGATTATTTCAGTGGTTTAAAATAATAGAATGTTGTATTTAATAAGATTTAAATAATACAACTCTGTTATAAATTAAAAAAATAAATTTATATAAAAGATTGATGGAAATTAAATTAAAAATTAATTCAGATTTAATAGGAGCATTGGCTAGTGCGTTATGTACTATTCACTGCCTTGTAACTCCTTTTATTTTTTTTAGCTTCCACTTGTGCTCGAGATTGTTGTAAAGGTGCACCAACATGGTGGCTTTGGATTGATTACGGTTTTTTAATAATTTCCTTCTTCGCAGTTTATCAATCAACTAAAACTACATCAAAATACTGGACAAAACCTGCATTATGGGTTTGCTGGGGGGCTTTATTTACTTTTATATGTATTGAGCAAAACACACAATTATTTCTGTCAGATTATTATAAATATTTAGCTGCGTTACTTCTTGCATCAGTACATATTTATAATTTGAAATTTTGCCAATGCAATTCCAAGAGTATCATGGCACACTTATAAATTTTTTCTTATGGACCTGTTTTGGCGAGAGATGTCCTTTAATTAGGTAAGGTTTTTTGCCTTCTAATAAAAATGGCTTCTCCAACAAAACAAATTCCAGTATTGAAAATAACTAATGACAAAGTTCCTAACATAAAATAGCTTTCTCGATTAATTTTTTGGATTAATGCCTCTCCAAAAACACAAAGACCTAACCCAATTAATAATAAACCGATTATCGAAAAAAAATACCATCTGTAATTCATCCTTAATATATTTTAATTTTTGCTATTCTCAAAAATAATAAACTCATGGGGTTTACACTATTCTCTGATTTTAGTCCTTTTTTGAAATGATATTTTCCCAGGTTCTAAGCCCTGAAGGTATTGTTATAAACATAAAAAAGCTCGCAAATACGGGCCACCTGCATTATTTCCTATATCAAATGACATGGAAGAAGATTTTGATCCTTAAGTAGTTTCCGTATTTACTGTTGTAATTTCCTTTGTTTTTCAGTTTGACCATTTTCAAACAAACAAAACTCAATAATAGTTAATTAGATTTTTTGATGAAAGAATTTATAAAAAGTATCTTATGGACTCTCCTTAACGCTGCCAGTTTTTCCCAAAAAACCATTGGAGTTTTTCCTATAAATATCATATCCACCATATGAATTTTTTCTATACTCCCCAACTTTTTCCATAAAACCATTTTCATTTTTTTCATAAATATCTGTATTTCCAGAATAGTTAGTTTTTAATTCTCCTGTTTTCTCTTGAAACCCGTATTCATTTTTTTTACTAATATCTATACTTCCAGAATAATTTCTATTCATTTCTCCAGTTTTTTCTTGAAATCCATATTGATTTGTTTGATATAAGTTAGTTGAAGACGAATTAGAATTAGAACTTCCTCCTGGATTTGAATATGCTCCCTCGGTTGAATAACCTCCAGGGTTGGAATAAGAACTATTTTTTGGTGTGTAGTTAACAGGTGAAGAAGGTTTTTGTTGACTTGCAGCTCCTGCATAGCCTGCTGCAGCTCCAGCAAGACCAGCTGCAATTGCTTGAGCTCTAATTCTTTGAGCTTGTTTTAGTCTTTTTAATCAATACTCATTATTTATACCTAATTTTTCAGCACTTCGAATAAATTTTTTGCTTAATTTTCCAGACCCTGTAACAGCCCATCTATCAATGGCTGAATATATGTTTCCATTAAAAGATTAAAAAATTTTATTTACGGTACCTTTTTTTATACCAACATTTAGCATCTCCATTTCACTTTGTGAGTAAACTGAAAAAACAATAAATATTGAAAATAGGACTCTAATTTTTTTCAAAACTTGAGGCATTTAATTAATATATAAAAAACAGATGAATTATTTATTATAATTTAATAACCTGAGTAAAAATTAAAT
>NZID01000049.1 GCA_002691605.1 Crocinitomicaceae bacterium | reverse complement strand
CACAAACGAACCAGGAGAACCTGTGGAAGCACCATCATTAGACTCTAAATCAGTGGAGGTTTTGTACCAAATTTGATTCCAAGTTATACCACCATCATTAGAAACTAGTACTTCAAGTGCATCATTTGGATAAAAACTATTGTATTGGTGAGACCAGTCAAAAAGAAGTTCTGGACTAACCATATTCGAAACATCAAAAATAGGAGACGTCATATAAGCAAATTCTCCACTAGTCCAACTCCAAAAACTAGCTTCTGCTGATGTCCCATTATAATGTACACAGGTTTGAGTGCCACCCGATAAATCCCAACAATTGGGAGGCCAGGTATTAAATTCTTCTATATAAGGGAATGAAACAAAGCTCACACAAGGAGTACTGAAACTTACTGGTCCAGTAAGAATACTTGTATCGCCTGCACTACAAATACCATTTACATAAACGCTGTAGTTAAGGTTAGGATTTACTGCTAAGGTTACCGTATCATTGACAACTAAAATAGGTGTTGTGTTAGCCAAATTACTAGTATCAGGAACCAAATACACCAGCCAACTATTTTGAGTTGGAGATCCTTGCCAACTTAAATTCACACTATCTGCAGAAATACTATTGACAGACAAAGATGAAGGTAGAGGACTTGGACATGAAATACAGGAAGTAACTTCTATTAAGTCAATAGCTATATCTCCAGTGTATGAATTACCGCTAGTATAATCAAACTCCAGGTATATCTGTTGCCCTAAATAACTTGACAAGTTAATTCCCACATTTTGATAGGGGTCAATATTTGAAGTTTGTATTTCTCCACTAGTTGAGAATACTGTACTAAACGGACCTGTCGGAGAAGTTCCAATACCTAAATTTAATATTCCAATTTCAGCTCCATAAGCATGAATCCAAAAAGAAAGCTCTGCTTCATCTGTAGCAGTACTTAAATCAATTAAAGGAGAGACAATACTTCCGGATGTAGGATTTATTCCACTTGTTTCGTAGTAAAAATAACTATTTCCACTATGAGAGAAGTCAGGGCCAGTTCCAAAAGAACCAGTACTTCCAGAATTAAAATTCCACATTCCAGTTGATGCAAAAGATCCACTGCCAAAATTACCTGTCCAACCACCTTGTTGCTCTAAATCGTCAATAAATATAAGACCAGCATTTCCACCAGAAATGCAATTAACACCAAGAGGACCTTGAATTAATGTATTAAAACTTAAAGGTCCTTGCCAATAACTTGTATCACCAATACCACAAATGCTTCTAACATAGAAATCATATCCCATCGAAGAATTTAATCCAGATAAAGAATAAGCTAAGTTAGATGTTGTGTCTAAATTTCCTGTCCCTGGATTAAAACCAATAGTCCCCCATTGAATTTGCCATAATGTTTCATTACCGCCAGCAACCCAACTAATATCGGCATTATTTGAAGTAATATTAGATGCAGTTAAATTAGATGGTTTAACACATGACGGGATATTTTCGTAATAAAAGTCATCAAGAAATATATAATCATAAGTATTATTGAGTCCGTGACCTAACGCTATATAATTATCACTTCCATTGTAGCCATCGAAACTTACAATAATTTCTTGCCACCCATTATTAAATGAGGCATTAAAAACAGTCTCATAGAGTGTGAATGTTGTAGCATCATTTGGGTCACTCATGGTTCCGACAATTAAATCAGAAGTTGAAAAGCCATTGTTATTTAAATGAAAACGTATTCTTTTAGTAGAATCCAAATCCACCAGCATGGGGCTAATGAAATATAATTCACCAATATTACCACCAGAATTATAAAAACGAATAGAATTTGGTGTTGACCGTATAGGATCAAATGTGTTGTCTGTTGTTTGAATATTAGCAAAACTGTTTCCAGTGTTATTTAAAGATGTCCAACATTGGTCAAAATATGGAGCAGTAGTATTATCAAAATCTTGAAAATATGGTGCACTAATTGGCAAACAACTTGTTACAAATGTAAAAGGTCCAGTAAGAGAACTAGTATCTCCAACACCACAAATTCCTTGTACATAAAAATCATAGTAAGTATTGGAACTTAACCCGCTAAAAGTAACGGTATCGTTTAAAGCTAATGTTAAATAACTAGTGTCTGGAGAGACCCCAGTTGGAGTTAAATAGGTAACCCAAGAAGTATCTGAACCAAATACAGACCATGATAATGTTGCACTATCAGGAGTTATATTAAATGCGTTAATATATAGTGGCTGGGGGCAACTTGGTATATCAAGTATTTCAAAGTTATCAATCATTGCATCATTATCTTCAGGGTCATCTACAGTTCCTTCAGATGCCCAAATAGCAAATTGAACAATACCAGTGTCATTAGGTAATGGAATTATTTCATGATTTCCACCTGGAGCAGTAATATAATTATTATTGTAATTAGCTAATCCACTCCAAGTAGCTCCA
The DNA here is from genome assembly GCA_002691605.1 of Crocinitomicaceae bacterium. GTDB lineage: Bacteria > Bacteroidota > Bacteroidia > Flavobacteriales_D > Parvicellaceae > MED-G20. The sequence goes on along the minus strand of NZID01000049.1, from coordinate 5,681 downwards.
CCATCTCTTGAAATTAAAACTTCAACTCTATCGTCAGATCCTAGAATACCAGGACTTGTAGTGGGCCATGTAAATATTCCAAAATCAAATTCTATTTGATAAGGCCCNCCTGNAGATAAATCATATTGTGGGGTTAAAATCCATTCATTTTTNCCTGTTGTNTACAAATTAATTCCTACAGCNCCTGAAGTACCAANATTTCCAAATCCGTCTGAATACCAATTACTAAAACCAAAATTAGAAGGNCCAGTTCCTGGATCACCATCTCCAGCAACCTCCCAACAANTNTTNGGNGGGAATCCAGCAGAAAAATCTTCTAATTGAGGNGGAGTTAATGCTGCACAGGGTGTAATAAATGAATAAGGACCTGACCATAAGCTAGTATCNCCAGGACCACAAATTGCTTGTACATAAAAATCATAGGCTGTAATTGGGGACAATCCAGTAATAGGAACATTAGTAATTACTTCTAATGAGGATGTGCCGTTTCCTTGTGCAAATCCTGTTAATCCATATTCAACACTCCACTCAGTTTCAACACCTGCTGGGACCCATTGAAGCGTTGCATCGCTAGCAGTAACATTTATAGCTGCCATGAATTGAATAGGTGGAGCTGGGCATGTTGGTGTGTAACCTCCAGAAATATTTGCAGAAAAATCTACAACAGATCCCCATATAAATGAAGCACAGGGGTCTAAAGGTAATGAACCCCCTTCGTATTGCATCACTCTTATACCAGTAATTCCTGAAAATGCTATTGAAGGAACTGTAAATGTAAAATTGGAAAGTGGAGTAGGAGGTGTTCCGCTCCATGTCCCAATTGATTCTGTAGATTCAAAAATGGTGTTTTGATTCCAATCTATCCAAACTTCTCCAGCACTATTATAATTTCCACCACAAGTTCCAAATTGGACATCAATAACATAGCTAGAATCTGCAATAAGATCTACTGTTAAAGTAGATTGATTTTCTACACCTGTAACTCCAGGACATCCAATATAATTTATTGAAGTACTATTTGAACCTTGCAAAAAGACACTTTCCACGTTAGAATCAAATGTACTACTTGGGCCCCCATTGGAACAGTATTGTCCAAAATAGGCTAATGTTAGANTAAAGTAAGTGATGGATAGAAATATTTTTTTCATTTAAATGTATTAATGTAAAATGATTTTTTCNTGAATTATCCCAGTTTTAGAAAAGGCTTTGACTGTATAAATCCCCTTATTAAAATTTTTCAAATCTATACTGCCATTATTTGTGTTAAGATTAGTTTCTAAAATTATTTTTCCATGTAAATCTAAAATTTGTAATTCTTCGATATTAGAACTAGTTGAGAAATTTAAAATTCCATCTGTAGGATTAGGAAATAATTTTAAATAAAATTTCTCTATTTGATTTACTGTGAGGCATTCTTCAACCGTAACTGTAAGGGGAGCAAGATTACTTATACAGTCATCATCGGCTATAATATACCATTCTATATCATCAATATAATATTCATCACCTAATTCAGCACTAAAATTAACAGAGCCNACTTGATCGGCATCTGCTACGTAGGAACCAAACAAAAAGACTCCGTCTACATATAAATTCCAAGTGGAAGAAGCTAGATTTCCTACAAGTTTTAAATTGAACCAAGTATTATTTCCCGGANAAGAACTTGTTAGTACAGTAGGGCCAATATCAAATTCTAAAACTCCAGAACTCAAAGTAAGATTAAAAATTTCATTAGATCCAGGAAGTGATTCTTCAAGAAAATTAATATGAGCACTGGTTNCAATTCTTAAATCCATACTTATTTCTACTGTTCCATCATCTGCTGGAGGAGTTAAAAGCAAGTACAAATCATCGTCATTTAATTGATTGAGATAAATCGAATTATTTCCAGAAGACATTTGAGCACCTGAAATAAAAGCATCGTCTGGCCCGCCACCTGCTCCGGATAGTGTAGTCCAAAACGAAGAGGATTGTGCAATTAATGCTCCAGTAGGATAATTTTCAAAATCATCTGTATAAAAATTAGAAGCTTGAACTTCAGCATAATAGGTTGTTGTGACAAAAGGCATAACAGTAGTTGATGTTAAAGAATTATTTCCGCTCGGATCAGAGTACCAATTAATCAAACCCTGGTTAGTAGTAGCTTCTAAATATGCTGTGTCTCCAAAACATATTGTATCATCAACCGTAATNGGCGGATTGGGACTTATATAATTTTCTTCNGTGCCTGTAAAGATGTTATTAGNTGGGTTTTGGTCATTGGTNAATAAGCATTCATATGTAATATTATAAACCCCATCCATACTTAAATCAAGAGGTGTCACAAAATCATAGTTCAAAGTATCACTTGGATTTACAGTCCCTGTAAAGGTTTCAATAACTGGATTTCCGCCATTGACTGAGTAGGAAACATCAAAATTATTTTGGGGGAGAGCCCCAGGATTAAGTATTTCAATACTCACAAGTTCAGAGTTAGATAATTCACATCCAGAGCTAGAGTATCCGTACAATAATTCTAAGTCATCACCTACTCCATCAATAACACTAAATTCATCTATTGCTATGTCTCCCGGCCAAGTATCTCCGTTAGCATTTATACTTAAAATTCCAGTAATTCTAAAGTGTATGTAAGTAGAGTTAGTATTTAGAAATANATTTTCTTCTACCCACTGGTCTCCCTGATCTCCAATTTTATTGAATATNGGAATNTAATTATTTCCATCAAATAAATCAATTTGAATTTCACCAATTGCAGAACCATACATGTGAGTGAAAAAATTTAATTTAGGATTACTAAGATTACTAATATCAATAGACTCACTATACATGATAGCAAAGTCACCGTCATCTCTCGGATTAGATGCTTCCGTGTACATATAATTACCTCCTATGGTGACGTCATCTGAAGGTCCAGTATTTGCAGAAGGAGTTCCTCCAGCTTCCAAATCCCAGTCAAAATCGTCGTTAATTTGTTCTTGCGACCAGCACAANGGGAAATTACTATCAAAATTTTCAGTAAATGGAGCAACTCTGTAAGGGCAAGCTGTAGAAACNGAAATGGTATTTGATGAATAACTGGTGTCATTATTAGCACATAAACCAGTAACATAAATATCATAAGTAGAATCTGGAATTAAGTTATTCAAAGTANAAGGAATGGTTGAAGTAACCGCTGTATTTCCATTAAAATTTACNATCCAGGAGTTAACATTATTTCCAGGAATCCAGTCTAACAATACCGAATTAGGTGTTACATTTGAAAATGATAGATTTGTTGGAGTTGGNCATGTTGGNGCTTCTCTAACCTCAAAGTTATCTATAGCCATATCTCCAGACCAATCAGAACCTCTTGNTCCAGAGATTTTAAATTGAATAAGATTCGAAGTAGTAGAAATTGGAATACTGGTTTGAAACCATTGATCACCCTGATCTCCACTNAAAGAAAAAATGTTAATNTAAGAACTACCATCAAAAATTTCTATNTCTAGAGTTCCCATATTAGCTCCAAACATGTGATAATAAAAATTAAGTTCNGGGTTTGTTAATGAACTTAAATCTATAAAACTTGAATATATTGTAGCTATATCGCCTTGATCTCTAGGGGCAGAAGCCTCTGTGTAAATATAATTTCCACCACCAGTAACATCATCAGACGGACCAGTAGCAAANCCATTGGCCAAAGTAGGTGGCGGACCTGAATTTAAAGTCCAATCAAAATCATCTTGAATTAGTTCCTGAGACCAACAATTGGAAATTCCATTATCAAAATTTTCAAAATATGGGGCTAATTCTGGGNTACATAATGTATTAAACGATGTTGTATAGGGNCTTAANCTTTGGTTTGTTGAAGAGCAAATTGCACTAACTGATACTACATAGTTTGTATTTGGTGTAAGATTATTTAGAGTTGTAGGTATTGAAGAGGTTATTAAACTATTCCCATTATAATTTATTTCCCATTGCGTTTCCGTTCCTAATGGTGTCCAATTGATTTCTGCAGAATTAGAAGTAATATTAGAAGATAAAATATTTGACGGTGAAGGGCAACTTGAACAAGTAATAACTTGAAGATAATCTATCGCTAAGTCACCAGTGTATGTAGGATTAGCTTGTGGTAACCTTGTGTAAGTAAAGCTTGCATAAACATTTTGACCAATATAATTAGTTAAGTCAATTCCTATTTGGGTCCATGGAGAATTTGCAGCTAAGTGAGTTTCACCAAATTGGTTATATACATTACTAAATGGACCGTTAGCACTATTAGATAATCCAACAGATAATGAACCCATAGAACTTCCTCTTGCATGTACCCAGAAAGATAGCTCAGCTCCATCAGTTGCATTAGATAAATTAATTTGAGGTGATATAATGGTTGCTGTATCAAACTGACTTGCTCCTCCTCCTCCAAATGTACTTGACTCAAAATAAAAATATGAACTACCACTATGAGCACCGTCAGGTCCAGTTCCTCCTGAAGCTGTTCCTCCAGAGTTAACTTGCCAAATACCATTTCCTGTTCCAAAGTCACCAGTCCAATTTCCTTGCTGCTCACAGTCNTCTGTAAATGCTAATGTAGGGAGTCCAGAGTTACAATTAACTCCTACAGGAGGTTGAGGAAAATCATTACATTGCGAGCAAGAACTCCAGCAAACAACAGGTAGTGAAATATTTTGGTTAGAAATACTAATAACTCTTCTAGTTAAATTGGGATCATTATTTGTACATATTTCTGATGAGTTAAGAACTTCTTGAAACTGTAAGTTATCTGCACTAAAATAATATTCGTAAGAACCAGATAGTAATGTTAATGTTGTTTNCCAAATATTGTCTCCATCAGGATCACTCAAAACATCACAATTCCCGCAGTAATTATTCCAATCACCATTTATTTCGGGGGTGGTAAATGGTACAGTCGAATTATTCATATCTACCCTGAATGTAACATTAACATTTTGAGGTAAACAATTTGANTTAGATGTATCAGTTAATAAAAATCCATCATTACCGTCATTATTGGCAAATGGTCCTATGTCAAGAATCTGAATCCCNCTAGGGTCATAGACTTGAAATGTTATTTCTGTATCCCAGTTACCAGAAGTGAAGTTAAATTCAACGATATCACNATTTAAAGTAAATAATGAATCAGTACTATTATTCCCATTTGTAAAACCAAATGACGTTGCTTGAATTCCGTTTACATTNACGTCTACAGAAGCACCATTCCAACCATCTCCAAAACTATCCTGCATGTCTATGGTGTAATGACATTGTGAATAANCTATTGNTGGAGCTAAAATAGCAAGGATGAAAACGGAACTTAGTAAAATTTTTCTCATTTTTTAATTTTTTATCCAATTTACTAAAAATGAGACTTCTANAACTAATTTTTATCTGANAAAATAATTTTTTATTTGTATTGTTTTATGTTACATAAAAAAAAGGGAGCTAAAAAAGCTCCCTTTGTTTTTTATAAATTGTTTTACTGTTTATTGTACAGTAATTGTTTTGGTGATTCTACTATCAACTGTTTTGATGTTGATCATATACATACCTCTTTCAAGTTCACTTAACTCCACATTGACTTTATTCAAGTTAATGTTAGTGTTATTGTAAATCACTTTTCCTTGAAGGTCTGTAATAATCACTTCTGTCATTTCTTGACTATTAGTAATGGTGAACTG
>NZID01000048.1 GCA_002691605.1 Crocinitomicaceae bacterium | reverse complement strand
GGGCATCAACGATAACGGAAATAACATCACCATTTGCAGCTGAAGATGGAGAAAATTCAACACCATTAAAGATTGGTGGGGTTAAGTCTTGTCCATAAGCAAAAACAGAAAATAATAAAAAAACTGAAAACAATTGTTTCATAGCTTGATGATTTTAAATGATTGTGTGTTGTTTTGTGTTTTTACCTGCAGGATATAGTTCCCACGTGACAGCCTGCTAATGTCAATTTGGGGTTGATTTGTGCTGCGCACTTTTCTGCCCATAAGGTCAAAGAGTTCTGCTTTTTTGATGTTGTCTGCTTGTATGTAAATACGATTGGCTGTTGGGTTTGGATACACAGAGATCATAGAATCCAAAGGATAGATGTCTTCAACAGTAAGTGTGGCATCTGCACTACTAGCTGTGACGGCTTTAAATGAAACAGGGTCATTAAATGTGTAGCTAACCGTATTGTTTACCGGATCCACACTTCCTCCATACGTAGTCCAAGAATCATCATCAGCTTGAAGCTCCAAAACAAGGTCACCTTCTGCAATATCATTCAGCTCTCCCTCAAGATAGGAGAAGGTAAGTGTGCCTGTAAAACCAGAAAGTAAAGCAGAAGAGCTATAAACACGAGAAACAGAGCTATTGGATCCTGCAGTAGCAGCAGTAGCAGAACGAGATACATCATTGGCACCACTAATGACATAGGTGTCAGATGGCGCAATTTCAAGCCCATCAAGGGTTATAGAACTACCAGACGAAATAGAAACAGACGAACCATCATTAACAGTTAATATTTGACTAAACAGAAATGGACAAAGAAATAGTCCAAACAAAGTGAGTGCATGTGTTTTCATGCTTTAAAAGTAAAAAAAATCAAATCCTCCTCAAAATAGTTCGACTTCACTCCCCTATCCTCCACGATCAAGCGTAACTTCGTTACGTTTTATAATACACAAAAAGCGCAACAAGTTTTACTTGATTGCGCTTTGTTGTTTAAAAGGTCTGGACTGAAAAGACAGGAAGTTACATTTGCAGGACTGGATTGATGGGAACAACCCCAAGGTTATTCCCTTCGAGTCCACGAATTATTTCCGGGTAGAGTAATTTATTCTTATAAAGACTTATTTGCTTTGGAACACATCCATTCCACACCATGTAACAATTGATTAATGAGTTTAAACTCTCATTAATTGTAAGTGAGGTGATTCGATTATTACTTTGTGTCTAATTAATTTGTGTTGAGAAACACAGCATTAAACAACAATAATTTTCCGTTTTCCCAAAACGCTCTAAAATTGGGATTATCCACAAAATAACTAACGCTTCCTTTCCCAATCCGTTCCGTGCCAATAATCAATGACTTCTCTTGAGCATTAGCCACATTTTCACCTACAAAACCTGCTACAGCAGTTGCTCCTTTAGGGATGTAACTGATATTGATTCCTTTTTCTAAAAGTGAATAAGCCAAAGCTGAACGTTTAAGAGTGTAGTAGTTGGTGCTGTATCCCAGTCCAATGGGATGGGAATTATCTAAAATGGCTTTGTAAATCCCTCCATTGATAGTATTACTGATATTATTGCGCTTACGGTCTTCATAACGTTGGGTGGGATTGGGTGTTATTTTATTTTCCTTTCTTTTTATACCAAAGTCTTTTTGATCTTCAAAAAAAGATAAAGCGCGTTCTATTGCAATGATACGACCCCCCTGATTTAGCCAGCGCATCATCATTTCTTTTTTAGGTTCAGAACCTAGACCAGGGTATAACCCTGATGGCATAATAAGTACATCGATTTTTTTCATCACATTTTCAGAGAGTTGGCTAACACGAATTTGATGAAATGGATAATTTAAATCTTGCTCAAAATAGTGCCATAACTCACCATATGCATATGGTGAAATTTTACCTTCTGTAAGCACTGCAATTTTGGGTTTTTTAATCCATTGAAAGCTATCTGAGCCCATGTCTGGTCCTTTTGAAGCATAGCCAGTGGCAATCGGAATCAATTGCTTTTGAAATTCTTTTGCCAATCTATTAAGGGTATTTTCAAATGAAGAGTTATTCGTGTTTTCCCCTCTAATTATATATAAACTTCCAGCTTTCCAGTATTTTCCAGCACTGCTAAAAGGTTTTTTGCTAATGCGTAATTTGATATTCGCTTTTAGAAGTGCAGCCAAAAATTTACCATCTTCAAAGCTGTCATAGCTTGTACCCCAGGCGTAGGTTTCTAAAGAAATTGGCTGTTGAGGGAATGTTGATTTTTGTCGTTCATAATTGATTTTATTTTTGGTACCAACTGCTTTTAATCCGAAGGCATAAGGAAGAGACCAAGCGGTAATGTCATAAGTAAGTGAATCTTGAAGTTCTGTTTTAGGCTCGAACCACACCTGTAGCATTTTACCTTTAACTTGTTGAGTAGGAACTACTAAGGCTCCTTTTTCAAAGTTAGTACTGGAAATTGCCTGTTTTTCGTAATCATATCCTTTAATCGACAAATTTTGTTTCAAAAACCCAAATTCTACCTCATGTTGGTTGAGCAACCGTAATAACGGTTTCAATTTGTTGGTACTACCTTGTAGAACATAATTTAGGTATTTTCGGTTTTTGTTCTCAAAGAAAGCTTGATAGTTCAGATTGAGAGCATGACGATTTTTAGCAACAGTTTCGACAGTAGAGATGGCCGTTATGTAGTGATGCTCAATACGATCAATAAGAGTTAATTCGATGCCTTCATCATTAAAAATACCCAGGCCCGCCACTCCATTACCTGCCTGCTCATAAGTCATTCCTATTGCACCCAAACTGGCTGGATAAGTGTCCCCATAACTTGGATATAGCAAGTCAAACACCTCTTTGGTGAAGTACAGCCACCCTTCACGATCGAAATAAAGGGCATGATTTTTTGCTAATTTATCTTGAAATTCCATCTGGTAGGGGGAAATAATTTCGTGTACTGGTTTAGCAGCGGGAGCAAAATAGTAGGGACTGTTGATTCCTTGTTCATGAAAATCAACATGTACATGAGGCAACCATTGGTTGTACTTTTTTAATCGTTGTTGTGTTTCAATTTGTGTAGCCCATGCCCAGTCTCTGTTTAAATCAAAAATATAATGGTTTGATCGCCCATTGTGCCATGGCTCACTGTGCTCCCGAGAGAATTGATTGGCATCGTAAGGCTTACTGCGGTTTTGTTTATACCAATTAACGTATCGGTCTCTGCCATCAGGGTTAACACATGGGTCAATGATTACAATTGTGTTTTCAAGCCATTCAGTATGATTTTCAATTAAATTGTAAACCGTTTTCATTGCTGCTTCAGTACTTGAAGACTCGTTCCCATGGATATTAAAACTCAACCAAACAACTGCAATATCATTGTTTTTTTCTCCTTTTACCAATCCAGTATTCTGGAGATGGCGTTGACGAATAGTTTCTAAGTTGCTCAGGTTTTCAGCGGTTGAAACATAGGCCAACTGAAGAAGACGCCCTTCATAAGTGGTGCCATAAGGATCCAAACTGACCATCTCGGAATGAATGTCAAGATGTTCAAAATAATCCACTACTTGATGGTGTCTGGAGAAAGTAGTCCCCAGGGTATAGCCTAAAAAACTATCTGGAGATTGTAATTGCCCAAGGACAGGTAAAGTGACAAGAAGAACGAATAAATGAAGTGTGATTTTTCTCATACATTTTTTAAATTCTCATAATATAACAATTATTTAATTTCCTTAAAAGAATTTTATACAACAACTGTCCAATTCCTTTACGAATACCAAACTATTACGGAGGGCTGTAAGAACGTATCGTGTAGTCGTTAGATACCCCCAAACCCCACTCCATCTTGTGTTAAATCAAAGAATCCCCTGACCAGCATCAAGATTTTTGGATGAAATCAGGCCTAAATTTTATTAAGTTCGCTGAAATCAACACCAAAATCGTTTGATTTCACCCCCCCCTAGCTTCCACAATTGAAGTTATTGTTATTATAAAGTGTCAAACCTATTCTTTGATAATCTTTTTGATGAACACTTGATTTGTCATTTCTACTTGAATAAAATACATCCCTGCGCTTAGCTCTGAAATATTAAGTGATTTCTGATTTTTGGAAAAGCTTTTTGCCATGACCCTTTGCCCACTTAAATTTAAAATTTCAATCGATTTTATTTCGTCCTCATGAGCAGAGCTTAGGTATAAAAAATCACGTGTGGAATTTGGATAAATCGATATTGGCAAACCATCAGTGCTGCCGAATGACAACAGATCCTCTGCGCTTGAACTAGCAATCCAATTTTCAGCTAAGCTATTGTCAAAGTCCAAATCCATTAACTGCAAATAGTAGCCCTCTCCATCTGCATCTTCAGGCCACGGATTATCATCATCATAAATAACCAAATCAATTTGGTTTCCAAATCCATCCAATAGCTCTAAACGCTCACTGCTGTTGGAAAGATTTCTAAAAAATTCATCAAAAGGAGTGAATCCATAAGTCGATTCAAATGCAGATGGTTTGTTTGCCAAAAAAACAGATTCCCGAGCCTGAATGACATACCCTTGCGGAAACTGATAAGAAAATCCTAAGCCCCCAAAATAAACCCCAGTGAGGTCCCATGCCACATCGCTGTTGTTCGTAATTTCAACAAATTCAAAATCGTCAGAATCATCATCCACTTGGTCTTTTGGATGATAGTGTATTTTTGATATCACCAAATGAGGTGTAGTCACATTTTCACAATCCAATATGTTTGAATTGAGCTGATTGCTTATCCATTGGATCCGTTGACTAATAAAATTTTTCATGTTGGCAATACGCTCTCCAAAATTGATGTCGATGTTCCATACTTGCTGTTGACGATTCACAGCATCTGAAATATTGGCAACTGTCTCATCGATTAGTTGATGAATCTTGGTTTCATGTAGCACTTGACCTGAAGCAGTCAATTCTCGCCAGCGCTTTGTCAAATAACAAGAAAAGTCAGGATCATTAAAAAGATCAGTCCAAAATTTAGCCCCACGATTGTAATTCTCAAATTGCCAAAGGTTGACCTTACTCCTATCAAATCCCCAACCAAATAGATCATTCCCATAGGTAAGGTTAAAGTCCCAAACAGGACCAGCACGAAGCTTACCTCCTCTGTCTTTGTGGAAGAAAGTGCTAAATTGATATGCATCGACATTGGCAGCAAGTTCATTTAACAAGATAAAGTCAACAAAAGAGGGAATATCAATGACTGATGGATACCCATAAACGAAAGATGCGTTTGATGCGTTTGAGGTGTTTGCGAGTTGATTAAAAACGTCTTGGATATAGTCGTCTTGTTGACTGGTTTTATCTTCTGGCTTTGGTACTTCGTAAGCAAAGTTTACATTGTCCCCATAATAACCAGACATTGACCAACCCCACTGTTCAGTCCCCTCAATTTTATCTGATTTAACAATATAGCCACCTGTAATATCAGGTGCTTCATTATCATCATCCTTTATTTTTTTTATGTTGATTCGATTGTCATCTGCCTTCAACTTTTCAAGAAGCATATAAATTCCTCTGTACTCACCATTCAAAATCAATTCGCAATATTCAGTTCTTGATGCATATTGATCTAAAGAATTTGATAATTTGTAACTAACATAGTCCCGAACAAAAGTGGTGTCATAGGCTAGCGCACTAAGTATCCAGTCGTTTTCCTTTGGTAAGTCAAGTAACTTCACATTGTCCTTATCACCAGAGGTGTCATATGTGGTTAAAGCATATTGCTTTTTTGAAAAAAGTTGAGAGGTTGATCCACGAACTTCAATTTGTATTGGTCCATCAAAATCTAAATAGTCTGAATTGTTTTCATCATAAACATAATTTAATTCGTTACCGGGACGCTTAATGATTTTCATTGTGGCATCTATTTTTGGCTCATCAGGAATATCAGCTCCATCGGTATTTAGGATAACGATAGGTAGGTTTGATGATGTAAAGTTGATTTCGACAGGCTGGGGACTTGGCTCTACAAACCAATCTGGAGGTGCTAAGTATGTTATTGATCCTTGTGGAAGTTCTAGAGAGATGACTGGCAATGCGCTCATATCGGAGGATGACAACGCTTGATTATGAACTTGAATAGCAATAACATTTGAGCCATTATTCAGCAGTGTTTTGTCAAAAAAATATCGTTCAGGAACATTTCCATTGTAGAGTTGTGCTTCGTGATAGCCATCGCTAGTCATTGAGTAAGAGGTATGATCTCCAGAAAAAAGATCTCTCGCAACCTCAACGCCATTGATATAAGCAACAAAACCATCGTCATAATCAATGTCTAATACTGCTCTTGAAATTAAACTCACGTCTTGAATTTCAAATGTTTTGCGCATAAAAAGAGCTACTGTTTGTGAAATAACAGTCTGATCATCATCATCGCCATATCCAATTCCAGATGCACCTTGTGCCCAAGATGAGGGATTGAAAGCAGGATCTTTCCAATTGTTTGGCACTTGTGAAGTTGGCACAATATATTTCCATGTTGTCCCTTCTGAAACAATCGTTTCCCATTGGGACTGTTGCGCATTTAACAAACCAAAAAAGAATAAAAAGTAAAAGCTTTTATTTAGTAAAAATCTTACCATCGTTATAAAAATACTATTCAATTAATAATTTTTTTACTGTATTGTTGTTAAACTTGAGCAGATACAACCCAGCAGAAATATTTGGATGCAAAGAAAAATTAGAAGCACCACCAATGAATAATTTATGAATTAATTTTCCGTTGATGCTAAAGATTTCAATGGTATCAATTGGGAATTCAGATGTAACAAATATGTTTCCAGTTGAAGGGTTTGGAAAAAGTGATATGTCTTGAGGTGAAAAAATAGAATTGCTCAGAGGACCTATAAGATCAAATTCTATCCAATTTAAGTTAAACTCGTTGCCGGTTACATTCATTGTCAACTCATAAGACCCTTGCATCAATTCGAAATCCTTTTCAATTGTTTGCCAATTTTGCCAACCACCTGTATTGGGAACTTGAAAATTGTTAAGGATCGTATCATCTGAGCTATCATCAGAAAGCACAAGATTGAATAACCCTCCTGAATAGCTACTAGAAACCCTAGCTTTAATCTTATATTTTCCAGATTCTCCAACATGAACAAGGTATTTTGCATAATCACCTTGGTGCATATATGACAAGTTTTGACCACCCCCTACATCATAGCAGTTTTCTATGTTAAGACCACTTTCTTCCCAGTAATCTTCGGCTTGCAAGTTTCCTGGAATTTGAATTCCACCGTTTTCATCATAAACAAACTCAAACCAGTTGACATTGAAAGCACCTTCTAAAACATTAAAGTTTAATTTATAATCCCCTCCTTTTAATAGAATAGTTATCTCTTCAGTGTCCTGCCAACTTTGCCATCCGTTTGTTTTGGGGGTAGTAAATTCATGTAAAATTTCATCTGGATTATTGTCACTTGATAAAGACAAATTGAATCGACTTTCGTCATAACCCGAAACTCTTGCTTTGATGGTATAATACCCTGTATTTGGTATGTGAACCAAGTAGTTCGTGAAATCACCAGGATCTAAAAAACTAATATTTTTCCCTCCTCCTATGTCAGTACAATTTTCAGTATTTGTCCCATAATGACTAAAAAAATCTTCTGCTTCTATTTTTCCAGAAAGTGTTGTGGGCTGCATACTATTCGACTCGAAAATGAAGTTGTACCAATTGATGTTTACCTCAGAGGCAATTGAGGTCATTTTGAGATCATAATTTCCCTTTGGAACGACGACTTGCTGCTCTACTGTTTGCCAATTATTCCAACCACCAGTATTATTTGGCTTCACCTGAGATATNGGATAAATCTTGCCATCAGAACTGATGAGATCAAGGTTNTAGTGTGCACCATNATAAGCAGTAGCCACTCGGTTTTGCAAGTTGTATGTTCCTTGTTGTTCAACACGAACATCATATATNGCGAAATCGCCAGAGTTTAAATAGCCGAGTCCACTACCCGTATCAATATCGGACGTGGATATAACAGATANACCCTCCTGAAGTGTGAAATTCTCNGCTTCAATAATTCCAGGAATAGGTTTTCGATTTGTGTCGTTTATTAGCGTGAAGTTAAGCCAGTTTAGGTTGAATTCATTATCCATAGGTCTGAAAACGAGCTTAAATTTTCCAGGCGCTAAATCCAATTCTTTAGATATCGTNTGCCAGTTTTGCCAACCACCTGTGTTGCTAAACGAAAAGGAAGTGTAAAATTCCATTGTTTCACCATTTCGGAGTTCCAAGCTAAATGAAGCATTGTCTCTTATTGTAGCTACTCTACACTCGACCATATAATTTCCCCCTTCACGAATATCAACCTCATAACTAGCGAAATCTCCTGGATGCAAATCTTTGATATTTGTACCAAGTCCAATATCAGTGGTGTCCTCGACACCTATTCCATTTTGATCATCAAATCGTTCTGCTTCAATTTTTCCAGGGATAAGATTGATTTTATCTAACAAATTAACAATCTCAAAATTTGAAAATCCAAGCAAGTTATCATTGGATGACGAAACTAGAGTGCCAGCGCTTGCACTAACAGTAATTTGGTCATAAAACGACAAATAATCATTTAAAGTTAATACGAGCACATTATTGTTACTGCCCATCGCTGCATCTGCAATTTCAATTTCTTCACCATTGGCCAAAAGAGTGAATTCGTTCTTGTCTATGGACGTTGAAAGAATAGGTTTGTTAAATGTGAGTGAAACTTGCTTGTCGTTCGAATCACTAACGCCACCTATAATTTCAAATGCTGGTGATTGATTTGATGATAAATTAAAAGTAAAAGATTCGATATTAAACTCCTTCTCCCCTATAACACGAATTTTTAGTTGATATTCACCTGCAAAAAGATATGATGTTTTGGTAGTTATAGTTGCAAAATTTGAAAAACTCCCTGTGGAATTCAATGATAAAGCAGGTGTAATTATGATATCATTCATTTCGAATTGAATTTTACCTCCNGAATCATCTGNAGCATATGTCGATTCTATATCGTAAAACCCATTTTGTAGAACATTAACTGTGTATTTTATCCACTCCCTGTCACGAACATAGCCAACAGAGTACCCATTTGAATTACTGCCTCCAGAATTGGATGTAGATATATCTACACCATCATTTCGAAAAACCCATCCTCTATTCCAAGTGGTAGTACCTCCAGAACCACTGTAATTTCCGTATTCTGTATCGTAATAAGCGATCCCCTGAGAACCCATATCATAATGAGTAGCGTGGATCAGTCCTGGAATTGAGTGATTCGCAAAGGGTTTTAACTCATCAGAGCTTGGCTGACGCAACATCGCATCGATAACATCTTTACGGAACTNGCAATTTTCAATTTTTGAGGCCTCTGCAATTTCGAGCAACCCTTGATAGGCAGTCGATGCACTTGGAGCACTTGCATTGCCTTTAAAATACTCAACTACTGCATTGTAGTTGGAGTTAGATGTGATAGATAATGAAGATACAGTGGTTTCTATTCTTTTCCAAGGCCACCAAGCCCAACCAATATCGTTATCNTCNAAAAGGGAGATTGCTTCTTTGAACCACACATTGGAGTTTTCACCACTTTCGCCCATCCACAANGGGATATTGTATTGATTTCGCATATCCAATACCCATTGAATNGTGTTTTGCGTATTGACATTCCAGTATTTATGAAAGCTGTAAACCATATTGTNATCCCAAGGAGGTGTAAGCCCAGTGTAATCATTGGCAAACCAATTCCCTTCAATGAAAATAATATGGTTAGTNTCATGGGAGCGAATTGCATTAGTGACTTGCACGTAGAGGTTTCTAATTTCACTTCCACTCAAATTCCAATTGGGTTCGTTTAAAATATCATACCCCCCTATCCATTCCTCATTTTTGTAGCGTTCAGCCAATTTGTCCCATAAAGCAACCATTTTTTGCTTGTTTGCATTGCTTTCCCATAAAGACGGTTTGCTGGTGTCATAGTCAGAGATACCTTGATCATAACCCTGACCACCAGGGGCAGCATGAAGATCAAGAATCAGATATAGTTGGTTGTCTTTGCACCATTCCAATAAATTATCTACGATTTCAAACCCTTTGTCAAGCCAGGTATTCTGCCCAGGCTCTTCTTGTTCAATAGGAAGTGTAAACAGATTGTAGTGCATGGGCAATCGAACGCTATTAAATCCCCAACTTGCTATGGAATCAATGTCTGTTTTTGTNACNAAATTATCAAGCCAATTGTCATAAAATTCTTGGGTATTTGTTTCTCCAATTAAGGATTCTAACTTAGATCTAAACTGTTGCTGATTATCCGCTCCTCCAACAAAATTCATCATGTAGGGTTCCTGTAACATCCAGCCCCCAAGACCAACCCCACGCAAGATGATTGGATCTCCGTTTTTATCTAAAATTTGCTTTCCAGAAGTTGTAAGAAATTGGGCATGAGAGAAAACACCAAAAAATATTGTTATAAGTAAAGCTAGACTACGGTTCATGTTATTAAGACTGTACCATTAAGTTTAAATTAGCTACGTTTCTCGTGCTTGACCCAATCTACTTCCATCACCCATTCTCCTTCCATTGGAGTGTCTGTAATTTTCGCAAAATTTAAAATGGCAAACATCGGCTCAGGGTAATTGTCTCCTAATCCTTCATTGCGATAAACCTCTTTATCATTCAAACGATAGACCAAGTCGCTTCCTTCCCATTCTACTGAATAGTTATTGAAGTCACTCAGTATTGTGTCAGCAGACGTACGTAAACTCCACCAATCGCCTTGATCACATTCTCCTAAGCTTTTTATTGCTCCAGTGGTATAATGNCCACTGCCATAATCTCCATGATGTTCAAATATGTCAATTTCACCAGATCCAGTCAGNGGCCAACAAATATTTTCATCGAGCTCTTGAACTGGTGGTTCATTATTTTGAGCACCTAATATCCACCAAGCTGGAAACATGGAANCTTGACTATCACCATGAATACGCAGGCGGGCTGTCCATTTACCTTTTATAAACTCTTTCCGATTTTTGGATGCAATACGGCCTGCAACATAAGAGGTCTCTGGATGTTGCTTGCCATGCTTGTCCATATTGTCACATTCAATGTTTTTGCCAATATTAATGACCTTAATTTTCAAAGTGCCATCACTGACTACTCTTGTTCCATATTGATTATCAGGAACATAACACTGTTTTTCATTATTGACCCAGAGGCGTTGATCTTGCCAATTGTCGTTGTTAAATGAATCGAAATCGTCGAAAAAATCAACAACCCATTTCGAATCCTGCTCAAAATTTTTATCATGATCAGAAAACTGAAATTTGGTAAAACCTGTAAACATATAAATCAAAATAATTGGTAAACTAACAATGAGAACAGATAATTTATTTACTTTTTTCATTCTTTTGATTATAAAAAGGCTTTATGGCAAATCACTGAACACGATGGTCTGTATTGAATGTTTTGGAATTTTTAATTGTGTTGATTTATCACCAATTGTGAGAAAATAATCTACTGCTTCTTCTTCTTCATTAAGGGCAATAACAACAAGACTGCCGTCTTGATTCATAAAAGAAGTTGAACTAATTCTATTTGATGTGGTTCCAGATGAAACTCTTTTGGCACCAGGGCGAATAAATTTTGAAAAATGACCAATATAATAGTATGAATTTGTAAACAAAAGCTCGCCTGAAGATGTGTCGCCATGAACAGGTGCAAAACAAAAATTACCTACATGGTTAGGTCCACCATATTCATTTAATAAAATATTCCAGTCTGTCCATGCAACTGTGCCATTATTAAAGTCGTTTATCATGGCTTTGGCATATCTTTCTGGGAGTTTTGGGTCTTGTATTCGATTGATATCAAAACCTTCATTACAACCTTCGGTGAAAATCAATTTCTTGTCTGGGAATGCTGTGGCNACCTTGCCAACATTATTGAACATAGGCTTGCCATCTTTCCAATCCTCATACCAATGAAATCCTGTACCCCATACATATTTATTTGCTTCAGGGTCATTTAATATTACACTTGCTCTGTCAAAAAGCAAATCTCTATTATGATCCCAGACTATGATTTTCTTGTCCTGTAAGCCTTCACGCTCTAAAGTAGGTCCAAGATGATATTTTAGAAAATCACGCTCTTCTTCTGCAGTATAAATACACGACTCCCAACGCTGAACAGCCATGGGTTCATTTTGAATCGTTAGTCCCCATATAGGAATCCCTTCATTTTCATAAGCCTTGATAAACTTTGCAAAATAATTTGCCCAAACGGGGTAATGTTCTTTTTTTAATTTACCTCCTTGCAACATGTTATTGTTTGTTTTCATAAATGCTGGGGGGCTCCATGGACTCGCATAAACAACAATGTCTTTGGTGGCTACATCCAAAACCCTNTTGGTAAATGGGATNCTATGTTTTAAATCTCTTTCAATAGAAAATGATTCTAGACTTTCATCTCCCTCTTCAATGTATGTATAGCTTTCAGTGGAAAAATCACAACTATGAATAATGGTTCTAACAAGGGTATAACCAATCCCTTTCTCATTCGAAAAATAAGAATCTAAGAAGATTTCCTGCTGATCTTTGTTAAGCTT
>NZID01000047.1 GCA_002691605.1 Crocinitomicaceae bacterium | reverse complement strand
TCAGTTGCAGGATCTCTTTCAATAATACAACCAAATACTGGCATATCTGGTAAATCTCCGTCAATGGAAGTAAATGTAGGGTTGTCTGATGTTGCATTAGAAGAGTAAAAGACATGATTAGAAGAAGTACCTCCAGTCACTATACAAACGTTATCTGGGTTTGCAGGATCTACTGAAATATCTTCAATTCTTCCAGAGACATTATAAACGGTTTCGTAGTGCACTGTATATTTAATGGGAGATCCGTTTTGATAAGANTATAGATCACCGTCAGCAGCAAAGTTAATTTGGTTTACCAAGGAACCTGTTACTATATTACCTGTAGAAATTTCTATTAATGTATCCGANGNGGAGGGTCTGTAAGCTAAATCTGCTGCTTGTTTAGAATAAGCATCAGCTAAACCTGAAACTCTAATTAGACTTCCATAATTTCCACACCATGCATAATTCATATCGTGAGAAATNTCGAAACTTTTNATACTACTTGAATAATTAAATAATCTCCACCACTCTGGGTTAGTTGTAAATCTCATCATATCTCTNGTAATNTAAACNGAAGCATCATTTTGAGTAATAAAATAAGANTGAACATAATCTGGTAAAGTAAGTGTATCAGCACCTGTAACAGTAATAAAAGTATCTGAGCCAACAATATTCATTGTATCATATACATTTAAATTCTGAGTTAATACATGCTTTAATGGTATTCCAAAAGAATTACTGTAATATGTAANAGTATCTCCAGCAACCATATCTTGACTTGGNATATATACGACAGAATCTTCAGTATTTAAATCTTCCGGATTTTCCATCAAGGCTATTGCNTTNTAGAANGGTCCNCAATCTAAACCAACTGTTCCTGTACAGGGNGCTGGTACAGATTGGCTGGTAGTNCCTTTGTCACTAGATCTAGAAATTGATCCATTGTANACTGTGGTAATTATTGCATCGCTATTAAGATAAGATATTTCACATTCAAAACCATCGCCACCAGAGACTTCAGCAAATTCTTTGGACCATGGCTGAGAGTTATCTTTTAGCTGGGTTCCGTTATCTTGGGCGCCACCAATAACTGAACCATTACCACCAAAACCCATAGAATAAAATTGGGTAACATTATATCCTTTATTGATTACCGCCGTGTATTGNTTAGGTCCGGAAGATCCAAATCTTGTTTGTACTCCACCATCATTTCCAACCATTAATTGATTATTGTTTTTCCAGAANAATCTATGGTTATCAGCATGTATGTAAAATGGNAATGAAGGATTTGCCCACCATGCGGAAATTGAATACCATTGTCCATTTGTTAAGTCAGAATTTGGAGTATGAATCCAAGACCATAAATCAATACCTCCGATGATACATTCCTCACCATCCGCAGTTGATGTAACAACTAAATTATAGTTTCCTTGATTACTTCTAGATGTACTTAAGGGGCTAAAGTTACCTGTAGATTGTGGAGCTATTTGTCCCCAAGTTAATCCATTATTATTTGATCTGTAGACACCGCCTAATTGACCAGCAGAATTTGCAAAAAGAGCATATAATGTATAATTACCATCAGAATTTGTGCTATCTGAAATGGCATATTCCCCTCTTATCATTCCAAAACCTTCTAACTCTCCATTTGAGTGTAAATCTGTCCAAGAATTTCCTGCGTCAGTACTAATCCATGTTCTTATTCCACCTTGATCTATACCTAAAACAATTACATTCCCATCATTTGAAACCTTAACATCTCCAATTGTTGCATTGGTAGCAATTCCGGTGACTGACTCGCCAGTCGGATTTGCATTCAAAGCCATTGTATTGAGTCCAATACCTGAACCTACATAGTAAATTTTACCAGAATTGTCAGACACTACTTTATAAATTTCTTTATTGTTAGTTCCAATGACCTGTGTAAATGTTGGAACATTGTTATTTATATTTTTGCTTACCCATAAACCATCTCCGTCAATTACACCACCTTCAAACCTTGAACAACCTGTAGAAATATATAAATTATTACTTCCAGAAAAAGCCAAAGAAGAAATTCCTAGTGATCCAGTTCCTGTTGCACTATTTTCCATAGCATTGTCAAACTCTTGAACTCTAGTCCATGTTGACCCCCCATTTACAGTTTTGAATAAACCACCAGAGACAGAACCCGCATACATTACGTCTGAATCATCTGGATGCATCGCAATAGCTCTGGTTCTTCCACCCACATTATCAGGACCCTCCTCAGTAAAAGAAAGGTTAGTTGATTTAATCATCATTCTCTGAATAACTTCATCCCTTGCTGCTGCTAACTTTCTTGTTTCAACTTGGTTAGTTACCACATCTTTATATAAAGATTTATTGTACTCAATAGCATCATTTGCACTCGCAATATTTTTAGCTTTTTGAATATTTTTATAATTATATTGACTTGTAGAAGAATTATTTGGTAGGCTTAAGTATGCAAACAGTCCTAAAACTAAACCTAGTGGAATTGTAAAGAATTTTTTCATTTTATTAATTTATTGATTCGAAAATACGAATAATTAAATAATTACATAAAATGTTAAACTATAATTTTAAAAAATAGTTCAACAAAAAATACTTAATTATGAAATCTATAAAAGTAAACGTAATATATATGAAAAAAGTTGGTTATTTATTCCAAAATTTAAATTGAAAACAACTAAATTTTAGATTTAATAGTTAGTTTTAATTGATTAAATGTTTTTCAGCATGATAACTTGATCTCACAAGAGGACCACTTTCGACATATTTAAATCCTAACTTAAGTCCAAAATTTTTATAAAAATCAAATTTTTCTGGTTTAATGAATTCTACTACAGGAGCATGTTTTGGGGTTGGTTGTAAATATTGACCTAAAGTAACAATATCTACTTTTACCGATCTTAAATCTTCCAATGTTTCAATTACTTCCTCATGTGTCTCTCCAAGACCCAACATCAATCCAGATTTAGTTTTCATTCCACCTTGTTTCAATCTAAGTAATAACTCTAAACTTCTATTATACTTGGCTTGTACTCTGATAGTTTTAGTTAATCTTCTAACTGTTTCTATATTGTGAGACACAATTTCTGGTGCAACATCAATTACATTTTGAAGATTTTCCCATTTTCCTGCAAAATCAGGAATTAAAGTCTCTAGAGTTGTATTTGGAGATTGCCTTCTGATAGCTTTAACTGTACTTACCCAAATATTAGACCCTCCATCCAATAGATCGTCTCTATCAACAGAAGTAATTACAGCATGCTTTACATTCATTAATTTAACTGATTTTGCTACCCTTGCTGGCTCAAAAACATCTACTTCATCAGGTTTTCCAGTTGCTACAGCACAAAAACCACAAGACCTTGTACAAACATTACCTAAAATCATAAAAGTTGCAGTTCCAGCACCCCAACATTCTCCCATATTGGGACAATTTCCACTTTCACATATAGTATGTAATTTATGTTCACTTACTAAATTTCTTACTTTTTTATACTCCTCGCCAGTCGGCAATTTTACCTTTAACCAGTTCGGTTTTTTAGTTTTTAAAACTGTTGTATCACTCATTAATAAAACTTATTTCCTATAGAACAACTAATGTATAGTGAAGGATAAAACCTTCTCTGAGGGTTATTGACCATTAATTTTATTGAATTTAAGTAAGCATCTGCAGAAAAACCGACTTCTAAAGAATTGATAATTTCTCGAGTAGTTGAAAATTCAAATTCTAGACCAAATTTTAAAAAAGCTCCTGGATTTAATTTAGTTGANATAATCCCAGCAGACCAGGGTCCTCTTCCATAAATATTGAAAAAATTATGCAATTCAGGATCATAACGCTCCAATGAAATACCTGCAATTTGTCCGGAAACATCGTATTTAAAAACTTCCAAAAAAACCGGTTTAATTAAACCTATTGAAGGTCCTACGGAGTAATTTAATGCCACTTGAAGNCCGTTATCTCTTAGTTTTTCTATTAGAACCAAACGATTTCCAATTCCTACTCTTAAACTATACAGTGAATTTAATTTTCCATAAACAAACTTTTTGGCATTTTCATCGAAAGAACCAAATATCTTATACTCTTTATCGTGTTTGACATTGACTAAATCAACATTTATTAAAGACTTTTTCTTGTANGTTTTGAATTTGGCTGCACTGTAATTAAGACCTAAACCGTTGGTGTGCAAAATACCACCAACCCATACTTCTTTCACAATTCTTGCCATCATCTTTTGCTCAAGAGGAATTTGACAATAAATGTTGGAGATTAACGTTAATTGAGTAGTTACTAAAATTAAAGATTTGCAAAANATATTCACTAAAACAAAATTAACTATTTTGAATTAAAATAGGAAGTGTTTAAGAGAAAGTTTGAAATAGATATTAAGAGTCAGTATCCACCATTTGATCTTCCTGGATTAAATGAATAGTTNCAGAAGACTTTTCCTCCAAATTTTCACTGTAAGCAGGGCATGTTTTCTGAACAGGTCTAAATAAAAAACAAGAGTTAAGAGAAGAAATAGCTATAAGTGTAAATAAGAAAGGAAATAATTTTTTCATTGTGATTAATGTTTNCTTTAAACAAAATTATTAAAATTAGAATACGAACAATAAATTCAAGAAGTTTTTATTTGATTTAATTATGATAAACAGAAGTTTTTTATTAAAAAATATTCCTTCAGACTGGAAATTTATTGTAGAAAAGGAAGTTAACAAAAAATATTTTGATGAAATAATCAAAGAAATTAATGTAAGCTATCAAAAAAAAAAACTACAACCCTCACCTGAAAAAATTTTTCGAGCGTTTGAAAAAACNAATTTCAAAAATTTAAAAATGGTGATTTTAGGCCAAGANCCCTATCATGGAGTCAATCAAGCTAATGGACTTTCTTTTGCAGTTGAAAAAGAATTTAAAACTCCTCCTTCTTTAAAAAATATATTTATGGAGATTTTTTCAGATACGAAAGAAATATCAAAAGCCACTAAAAATTTAGAGTTTTGGGCCAGTCAGGGGATATTGTTGCTTAACAGTGCTCTGACAGTCAATCAAAATCTAGCGAATTCTCATAAAAAAATTGGATGGGACCAGTTCACAAACAAAGTTTTAAAAGGAATTTCCAATCATAAAAANAATNTAGTCTTCTTTTTATGGGGAAAAAATGCCCAGAAAAAAAAAGTTTTTATTGATCCTAACCATCATTTAATTCTTACTACCTCCCACCCTTCTCCACTTTCAGTTTACAGAGGATTTAAGGGATGTAAACACTTTTCTATTGCTAACAATTATTTGCAAAAAAATCANATTAAAAGAATTATTTGGTGAATTTTAAAGTTTCAATAGCAATTATTTTCATATTAATCTGGAGTATAGAAATTAAGAGTCAAAAAATTAATAGTATTAAGATTTACGACCAAAATAAGTTGGTGAATAATGTGAATACCAATAGTAATAATCCAAAAAAAATAATCAATGATTTGGTAACTTNTTCCATTNAGGANGGATATCTAACCACGTTTTTAGACTCAAGTAATATTTCNAATAAAGTATTGAATTTATACCTTAACAGAGGAAAACAAATAGTAAACAATGAAATAAATATGGTTTTTCCCAAAGAACTTGATATTGAACTTTATGAAAATTTCAATATGAAAAATAAATTTTTCAATGCCATTGATTTCAATTATAAAATTACTCAATGGATTNCTCAAATGAATAATAATGGATTTCCGTTTGCAGAAATTGAATTTGAAAATTCCAAAATTGATCAATCTGAAATTCAAATTGAATGTCATTTAAAAAATGGTCCATTCGTAAAAATTGATAGTTTGATTATACCAGAAATAAGTGCAAAAGAATGGAATTTAATTTCCAATATTACTAAAATAAAAAAAGGAGACCCATTTAACCTTAGCCTAATTAAAGAAATAAGTGGTAATCTAAAGAATTCTGGCTATGTAAAGGAAATAAAGTCGTCAGCTTACGAATTTACAGAAGATCAAGCTTNGATTTATATATATGCNAAACCCATTTCAAAAAATAGTGTAAATGGATTAATNGGTATNCAACCGTCTGAAAATGGCAANATTCAATTTACGGGAAATGTGTCTTTAAATTTTCTAAATTCTTTAAAATATGGAGAACAGTTAAAAATTGATTGGAGAAGNATGTTTAATGCATCTCAAAACTTGATAACCGAGGTACGCTTTCCATTTTTATTTAATTCAAATTTTGAAATAAATGGTTTAGTAAATATGATAAAAAAAGACAGTTCATTTTTTAATTTTGANGGTAAAACCATATTTAATTACTTAATTCAAAATCACTTTTCTACTGGAGTTTTACTTTCCCATAATAATTCCACTAACCTTTTAGAAAATAACTACAATTCAACATCGACAAATAGTTTTGGATTTACCCTTAATTATTCATTACTTAATTCCTTAAATAATCCGTCTAAAGGAATTTCTATAAAAAGTGATTTAGCATATGGTTGGAAAGAAACCTACAATAATGATTCTATTAATAATCAGGTTTTTAAAACTCCCAATTTCAAAATGAATTTAAAAATTAATAACTATTTTAAATTTAAAAAAAGATCTACTTTCAAAATTGGTCTTTCAGGGTCAACGATTCAAAATGAAATATTATTTGAAAATGAATTTTTAAGAATTGGAGGTTATAAAACAATAAGAGGATTTGATGAAGAATCTATATGGGTAAGTTCTTTTGTAATATCTAATTTAGAGTGGAGGTATTTATTTGAAGAAAACTCCAACCTTTTTATATTTTCAGATTTTGCTTGGACTGAATCTAAAACACAGTTTTTAAAAGTTCTCCAGAATTATCAAAGCTTCGGATTGGGAGCTAATATTGCCACTTCAAGTGGGGTTCTAACTTTAATTTATGGCCTGGGTAGAAAAGTGGAAAATACTTTTCTACTTAGAACTGGAAAAATTCATTTAGGATTTACAAGTTTTTTCTAATTACTATTAAACAAAATAATTTCTTTTTTTTTTATTTATGTATTAAAACTACATTTGCTCCAAAATTACTACAATGAAAGACACTCTGACTTACAAAGTAAAAGATATAAGCTTATCCGACTGGGGAAGAAAAGAGATTAAACTTGCTGAAGCAGAAATGCCTGGTTTGATGACTTTAAGAGAAGAATACAAGGGTCAAAACCCACTTAAGGGAGCTAGAATTGCAGGATGTCTTCACATGACCATCCAAACTGCTGTTTTAATTGAAACACTCAGAGATTTAGGAGCTGAAGTAAGCTGGTCTTCCTGTAATATATTTTCAACACAAGATCATGCAGCTGCAGCAATTGCAAGCGAAGGAATTCCCGTTTTTGCTTGGAAAGGCATGAACGACCAAGAATTTGATTGGTGTATTGAACAAACTTTATTTGCATTTGAAGGAAATAAACCTTTAAATATGATTTTAGATGATGGCGGAGATTTAACGAATATGGTTTTAGATAATTATCCAGAACTTGTAAAAGATATTAAAGGTTTGTCAGAAGAAACAACCACTGGCGTACATAGATTATATGAAAGAATGAAAAATGGAACACTTCCCATGCCTGCAATAAATATCAATGATTCTGTTACTAAATCCAAGTTTGATAATAAGTATGGTTGTAAAGAGTCTTTAGTAGATGCTATAAGAAGATCTACAGATGTTATGATTGCTGGAAAAGTAGCAGTAGTTGCTGGATATGGTGATGTAGGGAAAGGTTCTGCGGCATCCCTCCAAGGAGCTGGTGCAAGAGTGATTATTACTGAAATTGATCCTATTTGTGCACTACAAGCAGCAATGGATGGATTTGAAGTTAAAAAAATGGAAAATGCAGTTGAAGAAGCTGATATTGTAGTTACCGCAACCGGAAATAAAGACATAATTAAAGGAAAGCACTTCCAATTAATGAAAGACAAAACAATTGTTTGTAATATTGGACATTTTGATAATGAAATTGATGTTGCCTGGTTAGATGCAAACCATGGAAATACTAAAACCACAATTAAACCTCAAGTCGATATGTATACTGTTGGTAGAAAAGATATCATTTTATTAGCAGAAGGAAGGTTAGTAAATCTTGGATGTGCTACTGGACATCCATCATTTGTTATGAGTAATTCTTTCACTAACCAAACATTAGCACAACTAGAATTATGGAGTAATAGTGAAAACTATGAAAATAAAGTTTATATGTTACCTAAACATCTTGATGAAAAAGTAGCGCTTCTACATTTATCTAAAATAGGAGTAGAACTAGAATCTTTATCGGAAGACCAAGCAGATTATATTGGGGTAAAAGTGGAAGGTCCTTTTAAACCCGAATATTACAGATACTAATCCCAACTTAGTTGGAATATAATGAACTTTATAAACAGACTTAAATTTTACCTATTAGGTTTTATTTTAGGTCTGTTTTTAGTTTATGGCATATTTAAAGAAAGAAATTGGGACTGGCTTCCTGAAAACAAAGTAAAAAAATTTTTACTTGAAAATCCCTTAAAAATATATTACAATAAAAAACTAGATCTTTTATCAGATCAACTTTCTAAGAAAATTTTTGACATAATCATAAATGGTGATGTGAATTTTTCTAAAAGTGAAACAAAACAAGAATTGAAAATATATTTTATAGAATACAAGCAAAATACTGCTATTTTCAATATTTCTTTTAAGGACACATTATGTAGAATTCTATCACTCAATAGTAATTACTTTGAAAAAGAACCTAACTCAAAGGATTCAACTATTTTTTTAGATCAAAAGAATTTATTTTTACGTTTTGATAAACTGGAAAAAAAATATTCCAAAAGTTTTATCAAAAAGTTAGAAAAATATCCATTAAATGAAGAAGACTTCTCTAAGAATTTAAAATCTTTTGAACCGAACTGGCCTCAATCAGATCCTTTCAAAAAATCAAATCCTGAATATTTGGGTACCATAAAAATTCAAGATTCTGCTTACTTTCTAATTTTAGAAACAGGTAATCAAAAATTAAGATTTAAAGACTTTTATAAAATATAATCAGGTTCTAAGTCTTTTGTAATAAAGAAAGGCGGCTATTACTGAAAAGAAAATATTTGGAAACCAAACTGCTAATATAGAATTCCATCCTACATTTATAGCTGCCACTGTGGTCATTTTCATGAAAAAAACATAAACCAAACCACAGCATAACCCAATTACTAAATTTTTTCCCACTCCTTCTCTAGATTTTCTAGATGCAACTGAAATTCCAATCACAGTTAAAATATAAGCAGCAAAAGGATAGGCAGTTCTCTCATGGTTACTTATTTCAATATGTGTAGTTGAGTTGCCTTTGTCTTCTTCTTTTTTCTTGTAGGCTATTAATTCTGGAGTAGTCATTGCAAAAGTAATTTCGGCTCTTTGACCTAAGTCTCTAATATTAAATGGCAATATTGTATCAATTACTTTTTTTGTAATGATACTATCATTTAAATTTCCAATTTTTCTTATAAATACATTTCTTAATTTCCAATTATATAAAATGCTATCTCCAAGAGCTCTTTCAACTTGCATATCACTAATAAGTTCCCATTGACCGTTTTCGTTTTCCTTCCAATTTTCGACCCATAATCTTCTAACCGTAGTGGTATTACCTAAAAATTGTCTATAGCTTACTATGGTTCCCTTATTTATCTCTAAGTGAATATCTTTAAAATTTACATTATATTTTGTAAACTGATTTTCAAACGATAGTCTGTTTTTATTAGCAAATGGTGCTACATAATGATTCATCAAAACAGAAATAATTAAAAGAAAAGAAGAAGCAATAATGTAAGGTCTTGAAAAGCGCCAAAAACTAACTCCACTGCTTAATATAGCTACAATTTCTAATCTTTGTGCCATGAAACTTGTAAACCATAAAACTGACAGAAATATGATTAAGGATGAAAATAAATTGGCATAATGAATGAAAAAGTAGGGATAGTATTGAGTTATGATTTTGTAAAATGATAAATCATTTTCTGGATTTATAAAATCTTTTAATTTTTCAGAAACATCAAAAATTATTGAAATACTCATGACAACAGCAATCATAAAAATGTAGGTGCCAATAAATTTTTTTACTATAAACCAATCTAATTTCTTCATGAATTTAAATTACAATCTAAAAACGAGTTTTTTAACCATTTTATTTTTCCATTCTGTAAAACTTCCCTCTTCTATTTTTTTACGTGATTCAGTGACAAGCCACAAATAAAAAGCGAGATTATGAACACTAGCTAGTTGAGGACCTAACATTTCTTTACTAATAAAAAGGTGTCTTAGATATGATTTTGAATATCTTAAATCAATTTCTGATTTTCCATTTGGATCAATAACACTAAAATCATTTTCCCATTTTTTGTTCTTAATATTTATAAATCCTTCACTGGTAAAAAGCATCCCATTTCTAGCATTTCTAGTGGGCATTACACAGTCAAACATATCTATCCCTAACGAAATACATTCCAATAAATTAGAAGGGGTGCCAACCCCCATTAAATATCTGGGTTTTGATTCTGGTAAAATGCTACAAACTTCTTCAGTATGTTTATACATTAAATCATGCGGTTCACCAACCGATAAACCTCCTATAGCGTTTCCAGGCATATCGAAAGAGCTAATATGTTCTGCACTCTTTTTTCTTAGTTCGGAATAAGTGCTTCCTTGAACAATTGGAAATAGTGCTTGTGAATAATCATATAAATTGGGTGCGTCATTAAAACTATCTACACATCTTTTTAACCAACGGTGAGTCATTTCCATAGAATCTTTTGCATAGGAATAGTCACAAGGATAGGGTGTGCATTCGTCAAAAGCCATAATAATATCTGCTCCAATCGATTTTTGAATATTTATGACATTTTCAGGTCTAAAAAAATGATTTGAGCCATCGATATGTGACTTAAATTTAACTCCTTCTTCTGTGATTTTCCTTCTACCTGATAAACTATAAACTTGATAACCTCCTGAATCAGTTAGTATAGGTTTATCCCAAGAAATAAACTTGTGAATACCTCCAATTTTTTCGAGTAATTGAGTTCCTGGTCTTAAGTATAAATGATAAGTATTACCTAAAATTATTTGAGCATTAACCTGGTCTTCTAAATCTTTTTGAGAAACTGATTTTACTGTTCCTACAGTACCAACAGGCATGAAAATTGGGGTTTGGATAGTACCATGATCAGTATTAATTAGCCCAGATCTTGCTTTTGAATTTTTATCTTTTGATTTAACTGTAAAGTTCATAAAACTGTGAATAAACTAGTTTAATACAAAGATAGAACATCTTAATTAAGCAATAGTTTTGAGAGTTTTCTTTATTAACTAATTTAAATGAATTTTGAAAATTTAATTTACACAGTGTTTATTTTTAGCTTGATTTTACAATTGTTTTATAAATTGTATTTTAACTCTAGACTTATTTTTTTGAAAAGTAAATCTAAGATTAAATATCATCCTATTTCAGTAATTATATGTGCAAGAAATGAAGTTGAAAATTTACGTAAAAACTTACCTCAGATTCTTACCCAAAAGTATCAACATTTTGAAGTAATAGTGGTAAATGACAGATCCTGGGATAGAAGCATTGAGTTTCTCGAAAAACTGAAAGAAAATGAAGCAAGACTTAGAATTGTAAATATTCCTGACAATCAAACTGATCATTTTGGTAAGAAACTAGCCATTACTTTGGGTATTAAGGCAGCAAAATACAATCATCTTTTATTTACTGATGCAGATTGTTTTCCATTAAGTGAGTTTTGGATACAGGAAATGAGTAATGGCTTTGATGAGGAACATCAAATAGTATTAGGAGCTGGGATTTACAAAAAGAAAAAGGGACTTTTAAATAAATTAATTCGTTATGATACTGCTTTTATTGCATTGAATTATTTAAGTTTTGCAAAAGCTAGAATTCCTTATATGGGCGTTGGAAGAAATTTAGGTTACTCACAAGAAATTTACTATCTAAACAATGGATTTAAATCGCACTATCATTTAGCCTCTGGAGATGACGACTTATTGGTTAATCAGGCAGCTAATCAAAAAAATACTACTGTTATATTAAATTCTAATAGTTTAACTATTTCAAAAGCAAAAACCACTTGGAAAAGCTGGATTTATCAAAAAAAAAGACATCATACTACAAATATTAATTATAAAAAAAGGGATAAAGCTATATTAGGATTACAGTATATTGCATCATTGTTATTTTACTTATCCAGCTTCCTATTATTATTCTCTTCATTGAGAACTACAGTTTTAATATTATTTTTAGTGAATTACTTTATTTCTATTTTCATTTTTTACAAACCTTTCAAGACTTTGGTGTGCAAAGATCTTTTATGGGTGTATCCTTTTTATGAATTCATCTTACTAATTTGTCGCCCAATATTTCAAATTAAAAATAAGAACAGCATTTAAATGGAAAAAGAGAAAACAGGATCTCATCTTTCAGAAAAAGCTCGAAAAGATTATGAATTAGTCATAAGAGCTACCCAAAAGAAAGATCAACAAGCATTTGCTGAACTAATGGATAAATACAAAGATTCCATTTACTACATGCTCTTAAAAATGGTTCATAATAATGATGATGCTGAGGACTTAACGCTAGAAGCATTTGGGAAAGCTTTCAGCAGACTACATCAATACACTCCAAACTTTGCGTTTAGCACATGGCTTTTTAAAATTGCCACCAATAATTGTATTGATTTTTTGAGAAAAAAGAAAAAAAATGTAATGTCTATTGATAATAGAATAGAGAATGAAGATGGAGACGATTTTAAGTTTGAGATTAAAAGTGAGGGGTTAACACCAGAACAAATCGCTATGAATGATCAAAAGATTCAATTGATGAGACAATATGTCAAAAAGTTAAAACCCAGGTATGAAATTTTAGTTGAAATGAGGTATTTTAAAGAAATGAGTTATGATGAGATTTCAGAAGAACTCCAATTGCCTCTTGGAACTGTAAAAGCACAACTCTTTAGAGCTAGAGAATTTCTTTTTAATATTTTGAAACATAGCATTGAAACCATCTGACACTTCTAAAATAATACAAACTTATTTTCCCAATTTAGAAAAAAAACAAATTTACCAATTTGATATTTTAAAAGAACTCTATATAGGTTGGAATTCTAAAATCAATTTAATTAGTAGAAAAGATATTGACAACTTTTATACTAGACATGTCTTGCATTCTCTATCTATAGCCAAATATATAGAATTTGAAAAGGGTTCTAAAATTCTTGATGTTGGAACTGGAGGAGGATTCCCTGGAATTCCTCTTGCAATTTATTTCAGCAATATAAATTTCAAATTAATAGATTCTATTGCAAAGAAAATTAAAGTAGTAAATAAAGTGGTTAGTAATTTAGGACTAAAAAACGTTATTTCTGAAGTTCAAAGAGTTGAAAAAACACATGGTAAATATGATTTTATAATTAGTAGAGCTGTAACTAAACTGGAGAAATTTTGCCCCTGGGTAGAAGATAAGATTAGTAATGATCAAAACAATAAGATTAAAAATGGAATTATCTATTTAAAAGGAGGTGATTTAAATAATGAAATTAAAAAGGTGTCAAACATTTACAATATTCATATCACTGAAATATCTAATTATTTTAAAGATTTATTTTTTGATACTAAATCAATAGTATATTTAAATAAAAAATAATTTATTTGCTTAACTATAATTAAGTTATTTTAGGTTAATTTAACAACTAACCAATCTAATCTATACTTAAATTTGACCTTATTTTGACTATTAGATCTTTCATATTAGCCTTTACAATTTTAAGCAGTTCTTTTTCATTTTCTCAAAATTTAGAAAGTAGATCTACAGAAATAAAAATCCAAAGACTTTTATTTCTTATTGAACAAATGTATGTCGAAGATGTAGATCTTAAAAAAGTTCAGGAAAATTTAGTGTTGGGTATGTATAATTATACTAGACCTATGTCTCTTTATCTAAAAGACTCATTATTTAAAATCACTGGAATTAATCCTTCTGAAAAAGCTTCATTAGGGTTTACAATAAAATTCAAAAAAGGAAAAGTACTAATTGACAGTATTTTTAATAAAGGAGGTGCATACTATTCTAAACTTAAAAAGAACGACCGCATTTTAAGTATTGATGGAAATAACTTAAATGACATATACTATTATTCTGATTTTTTTAATCGCTCACTGGGAGATTCTAATTCTGTTTGTTCAATAAAAGTCGTTAGGGATTCTAAAGATAATGATAGCAAAGTACAATCGGCTAAAATTAAATCAGTTGAGCAAAAAGAACAAAAAGTTTATATCACTTATGATTTTGATGGAAGACCAGGTAAATATGATGTCAGCCTCCACATTAAGTCAAGTAATAGCAACTCTTGGTCTTCGAAGTTAAAATCAGTTACGGGGGATGTGGGACAAAATCAAACTACAGGACCCAACAAGAAAATTGTATGGGACGTTTTAAAAGATAGAGATGAGTTCAAAGGAGATTGGGTCTTTGGAATTGAAGCAAATGTAAAGAGTTTAAATGACACATTGGAATTTAAAATTAAAAGAAAAAATATTCCAAACTTTTCTGTAATTCCAATACCTAATTCTTTTGACCATAATTATATAAAAAATTATGAACAGGGATTGGAGATATTTAATTTAATTTACCCAGATTCTATTTCTAAATCTGATATTACAGAATATGGAATAAGGTTTATGTTGGAGCAATTGGACCCTCATTCTACATATATTTCGTTAAAAGATTTACATGACATGAATGCTCCTTTGAAAGGATCATTTACTGGTGTTGGAATTAGGTTTCAAATTTTCAAAGACACTGTGCTGGTCGTACAAGCTATTCCTGGTGGACCTTCAGAAAAAGTTGGATTAATTGCAGGAGATAAAATCGTTAAAATACAAAATGAAATTGTAGCTGGAACAGGTATTAAAAATAGCGGTGTAAGAGACAGATTACTTGGAGATAAAGGAACTAAAGTTAAAGTTGGAGTAAAAAGAGGGAAAAGTGAAAATTTAATTGATTTTGAAATAACAAGAGATAAAATTCCTATTTACAGTATGGACGCTTCCTACATGGTAAATGAAAATACTGGTTACATTAAATTAAATAATTTTTCATCTACAAGTATTAGAGAAATAAGAAAAGCAGTTTTTAGCTTGAATAATAAGGGTATGGAAAATTTAATACTAGACCTGCAAAATAATGGAGGGGGCTATTTGAAAACTGCTGTTGATTTAGCAGATGAAATGCTTCCAGGTAAGAAAAAAATTGTATCAACAAATGGACGAAAATTTCCTGAAAAAATGTATTCAGGTGATCGCGTAGGTTTATTAGAAAAAGGTAAAATTATCGTATTGGTCAATGAAAGTAGCGCTAGCGCAAGTGAAATTGTAAGTGGGGCTATTCAAGACTGGGATAGAGGTTTAATTGTGGGTAGAAGAACCTTTGGCAAAGGGTTGGTTCAAAAACCAATACAACTTCCAGATGGAACACAAGTTAGAATAACTACATCCAAATATTACACGCCTAGTGGAAGATGTATTCAAAAACCTTATTCGGGTGGTTCTATGGCATATAGAAAAGAAAAATACAGTAGATATAAATCTGGAGAATCATTTAATAAAGACAGCATTAAGTACAATGAAAATGAAGTATTTTTAACATTAATTCAAAATAGAAAAGTATATGGTGGAGGTGGGGTAGTTCCTGATGTTTTTGTTCCTTTAGATACTAATGGTACAAGTCCTTACTTTAATAAGTTGATTAGAAAAGGTGTTTTTAATCAATTCTCTCTGTACTATGTGAATAAAAAAAGAAATGAGCTTGAAAAAAAATATTCTGATTTTGAAAAATATAAATCTAATTTCCATGTGAAATCTATTACTCAAGATTTAATAAAATTTGCGGAAGAAGAAGGGGTGAAATTTAATGAAAAGGAATTTAATGATGCTAAAAGAACCATTGAAATCCGATTAAAAGCAAATATTGCTCAAGATCTTTTTGACTACAAGAAATTTTATGAAATTATTAATGATTTAAATAGCTCACTACAAAAAGCATTGGAAATCATTAATGATAAAGAAGCTTTTTCTAATTTAGCAAAATAAAATTATCATTTATGAAAGATAAAAGTAATATATCGTTAGCTGTTTCTGTACTAGCCATTTTAATTTCTCTTTATAGTTTAAATTCTAAAAATGATGATACGTTATTTATTAAGAGTGAAAATAAAACTTATGTTTCTGCAGATCCAGCAGCCAAGAATAAGTTAGACGACTTACAAAAAAACATGAGAGAAAGCCCTTTAACTCCTACAATGGATGTTGGTCAAAAACTTCCTAAAACCAAAATTAAATTTAATTCCGATATGCATGAGTTTGGAAATGTAGAAGTTAATTCTGAAAATAAATATTCTTTTAGTTTTACCAATTCTGGAAATGAGCCTTTAAAAATTTCCAACGCCAAAGGATCTTGTGGGTGTACTGTTCCTAATTGGCCAAAAGAACCTATTTTACCAGGAGAAAGTGGAAATATTGATGTAGTTTTTAGACCTTCTAAAGGACAGGCAGGCAGTAAACAAACTAAGACGGTTACTGTTTCTGCAAATACAAGTCCTGAAAATACAATTTTAAAAATAACTGCATTTGTTAATAAAGCAGAAGAGTAAAATATCAATTTTATTATTATTAATTTCAATTGTATCCAATTACATTTCTCAAGAAAATTGTATAACTAACAGTCTGCCTTTTAAGGGGGGAGAAGAAGTTATTTACAATATTGAATATCTAATGGGAAAAACATGGGTAACTGCTGGAAAAGCTAGGTTTATTGTTAAGGATTCCTTATATAAAAATGAAAATTGTTACTATGTAGAGGGGAAAGGAAGAACTCTAAAGAACTACGATTGGTTTTTTAAAGTAAGAGACAAGTATGCCAGTTTCATTTCAAAAAAAACAATGTTACCAATTCACTTTATTAGAAGAGTTAGAGAGGGAGATTTTTATTTAGATTATGATTATCACTTTGATTATAATAAAAATAAAGCAAGAGTTTATGAGAAAAGAAAGCAAGGGTCCAAAAAAGACAGTATGAATATAATAGAGTGTAGTTTTGATATTATGAGTTCGGTTTATTTTTCAAGAGCAATCCATTTTAATGAATATTCAATTAATGATACTATACCATTAAATGTTATTCTAGATAAGGAAATTTTTGAAGATCTTTTTCTTATTTATAAGGGCAAAAAGAAAATTACCAGTCAAAATAAGAAGGTGATTGATTGTATTCATTTTCAAGCTAATTTAATTGAAGGAACTATATTTAAAGCCAATGAATCAATGAACGTTTACGTAAGTGATGATCTTAATAGAATACCCATATATGTAGAAGCAGAAATTTTAGTTGGAGCTATTAGAGTTTATTCAAAAAGTATAAAGGGAACTTTATTACCAATGAAATATTTAAATTAATTTTCTCTTTTTAATTTCCTGTTTAATTAAAGACAATTCTCTACCCGTCTGTCCGGCAACAGATGTATTTTCCTCGGCTCTTCTTATCAAATAAGGTAATACTTCTTTAACTGGTCCATAAGGAACATATTTAGCCACATTATATCCTAGATTTGACAAATTAAAGCTAATATGATCACTCATCCCTAAAAGTTGGGCAAACCATACTCTAGAATCATTTTTTTTTAGCTCATTTTCTTCCATTAATTTTACCAAATAAGAAACACTTAATTCATTATGAGTTCCTGCACATATGCTCACTAAACTAATTTTTTCCATACAATAATCAAGAGCTTTTTTAAAATCTAAATCAGTGGCCTTTTTATTAATGTGGATAGGGTCATTGTAATTATGTTTACTAGCTTCTTCTCTTTCTTTTTCCATGTATGCACCTCTTACTAATTTTAAGCCTAGAAACTTTTGTTCATTTTCACATTTCTCAATAAGTTTTTTCATATAATTTAACCTATCATGTCTATAAAGTTGGATAGTATTATATACAATTGCTCTATCAATATTGTACTTTAAAATCATTTTCTCAGCTTGTATGTCTATGAAATCCTGATACCAACTGTCTTCAGCATCAATAAATAATGCTACTTTATTTTCAAATGCTTTTTGACAAATTTCATCTACTCTATTAGAAATTATATTTAGCTCAGTAACTTCTTCTTTGGAAAGTTTTTTGATATTTTGACTCGCTTTTTGAATTAGTGATGAACGTCCTAACCCGGTTATTTTAAATACACTAAATGGACATTTTTCATTATTGGAAGCAAATAAAATTGTTTGAATAATTTCATTTTTATTATTTTCAAAATCAGCATCATTTTCTTTGCCCTCTACTGAGTAATCTAATATTGTTCCTATACCAAAAGAATAAAGGTTGTTAATTTTAGCACTACAATCCTGAATATTTTCTCCTCCGCAAAAATGATTAAAAATGGTTTTTTTTACCAATATTTTTATTGGAAGTCTCCATTTAAAAGAAATATTCATTAAGTAGCTTCCTAATCTAACTAAATAGCTGTGTTTAATAATAGAAAATAAGTAAAAAGCTTTTTTTAATTCCCAATTGTTAAGATGGGCAAAAGCAAACTTTGTATCATTAAAATTGATCATAAAACATCTAAATATTCGGCTGTAATTTACTTAATAATTGAGATTTATTATAAATTAGATATACATAAAATGAATATTGTTAAGTTTAAATAGCTTATAACTAATTAAGTTCCAATTATTAATTTAATTTCTCTAAGTAAATTAAAATTTTGAATTTTACCGAGATATTAAATACGACCTAATTTATTTGCGTTTTTTAACATGATATCAGCCATAATTAGCACATATAATAGAGAAAAATTTCTTCCAGATTTATTTAAGTCTATTCAAAATCAGTCCTTAGACTCAAACCAATTTGAAATAATAATTGTAGATAATAACTCTCCAGGAAACACCAAAGAACTATCAATGAATTTTAAAAAAAATAGTTCTTTTTCTGTGCAATATTTTTTAGAAAAAAAACAAGGATTATCCTATGCTAGAAATAGAGGAATTGAAGTAGCAAAAGGGAAAATAATAGTGTTTGTAGATGATGACGCATTACTTGACAAAAAGTATTTTGAAAAATTGATGTATTATTTTCAAGAAGACCCAAAATGTATGGCTATTGGAAGTAAAATTCTTTTGGATTATGAAGGAAACAATCCTCCAGCTTGGGAAAATAAATATCTCAATAAATTACATGCCTATTTTGATTTAGGAAATCAAAAAAAAATCTTTAATAACTCTCAATATCCGATTGGAACTAATATGAGTTTTAGAAAGGAAGTATTCGAATTAATTGGCAATTTCAATATTTCTCTTGGAAGAATTAAGTCTGGATTAGGTGGTGGTGAAGAAAAGGATATTTTTCTTAGAATGTATACCCAGAAAATGAAAGTAGTTTATGTTCCTGATGCAATTGTACACCACAGAATTCCTATTGAACGAACCCAAATTGCTTATATAAAGAAGCAGGCAAAAGGAATAGGAAGTTCTGAGAAGCAAAGAACTCTGCAAATTGGATTGCTTAGTTACTTTAAAAGAATTTTGGAAGAATTAGCTAAGTGGGTAGCTTCTATTTTCTTATTCATGTATTATCTAACAACACTAAAACCTCAAAAAGGGCTTATGATTATTAGATTCAGATATTGGGTAAGTTGGAAACTGTTTTTTTAAAATAGATGATTAAATATATACTATTTGAAAATTTACCACGTTTATTAAGAAATTTAATAATAAAAAAAATTGATTTTTTTGAAACTGACATAATTTAGTATTAAGTTTAATTTAAAATCAAAATTTTATTTTTGAAGTTCATCTATTCCGTAATTAAAACTGTTATCCTTTCTAAATTTAAAGTCCTTAAATATTCAAAGTACGATTTTAAAATTAATGACGAACTGCTAATATTAGGAAACGGTCCATCCCTTAAAACTGATGCAGAAAAATTACTTCAATTTAAAGAAAAAAAAGACTGTTTAGGTGTAAATTATTTCGCTGCATCTCAATTATTTGAAGTTTTTAAACCTGCTAAATATGTAATCGTTTCTGCAGAATATTGGAAAGGAGATGTACTTTCTGAATGGCATAATGATAGAATGAAACTTTTTGAAGAAATGATAAATCGTTGTAATTGGGAAATGATTCTATATGTTCCTGCTATTGCAATGAATGATAAGAATTGGCAGTTAAAAATGAAAACTAACAGTAAAATCAAAATACGATACATTAATTTAACTCCTCTTGAAGGGAGTCCTAATCTTGTGTATCCATTACTAAAAAACTTTCTAGGACTACCAAGGCCTCATAATGTAATTGTACCCTCCATTGTAGTGGGACTAAATTGCAGATATTCTAAAATTTACCTATCTGGTGTAGATCATTCTTGGCTCGAAGAAGTCTCCGTAGACGAAAAAAATAATGTTTTGATAGGTCAAAAACATTTTTATGGTTCCGAATTTAAAAATAGATCATCATTATTAAGTGATAAAAAAAAGCCCGTTTATTGGGATGGATCTGGTAAAAGTCGAAGACTTCACGAAGTGCTTTTGAAATTTTATTATGCGTTTCGATCTTATTGGGAGTTAAATGAACTATCAAAAATATATAAGTCTAAAATTATCAACCTAACAGAGAATTCTTATATTGATGCTTTTGAAAGACAAAAATTGAGTTAATGGGCCAGCTAAGAAAACATCTAAAGCGAAATATTTTCCATAGGATTAGATATCTGTATTTTAAGATGAAATTAGAAAAATGTGGAAATGCAATTTTTTTTGAAAAAAATGTTCAATTTATGAGATTTCCTGAAAATATTTCTTTGGGAGATGAACTTGTTGTAAAAGAAGGATCAAGAATATGTTCTTGTAATAAAAATGCCAAAATATCAATTGGTAAAAAAACGACTGTGGGTTATCACTCCTTTATTTTTGCTTCTGAGAAAATCAGTATTGGGGAGAATTGTCTAATCGCTCCATTTACTTACATTGTTGATAGTAATCATGAGATAAAAAAGGGTTTAAATATAAATAGTCAAAATAATACTACCGACTCCATTAAAATAGGTAATGATGTGTGGCTAGGAACGGGCTCTAAAATACTTGCTGGGGTTACTATTGAGGATGGGGCGGTAATTGCAGCTGGAGCTATTGTAAAAAATGATGTAAAAGCAAATCAAATTGTTGGAGGAATTCCTGCTAAGGTAATTGGAGAAAGAAAGTGAAAAGTGTTGGAGTTGTTATAGTTTGTCGATATAATTCCACAAGATTACCTGGAAAAATCTTAAAGCAAATTGAAGGGAAAACAATTCTAAAAAGAATCTATAACAGAATTAATCAAGTTATTCCTCTAAACCAAATTATAGTGGCCACTTCAATTGAAGAAAGCGATGATATAATCCAAGAATTTTGTGTTAAAAATAATATTCAATGTTACAGAGGAAGTTTAGAAAATACTGCTTTAAGATTTTTGGAAGCAGGCGATCAATTGGGTACTGATTATATTATAAGAATTAATGGAGATAATTTATTTATAGATATTGATACTTTTAGTGAAGTTGTAGCTATTTCTAGGGAGGGTAACTATAATTTTATTTCCAATGTAAAAGATAGAACTTTTCCATATGGAATGAGTATTGAATCAGTAAATAGAGATCGCTTCAGAGAAGTTTTCCATAAAAATATAAAAAGTTCCTCTCATAAAGAACATATTACTCTTGTTTTATATGAATTCCCTAAGCTGTTAAATTCATTTTTTATATACAACACTAAAGTTCCAAGAGCCAAGGGAATAAATCTTGCAATCGATACTCCCTCAGATTTTGAAAAAGCAAAACTTTTGGTAAAAAAAATAGAACATTCCAAAAAAGACTATAGTTTGTCTAATTTAATAGATTTGTATTTTAATACTTCAGATGAATAATTGGAAAGGTAAAAATGATGTTTTACTGATTGCAGAAATTGGGGGTAATCATGAAGGAAATTTTGAATATGCTAAAAAACTTACTCAATTAGCTATCGAATCTAACGTAGATTTTATAAAGTACCAGATTTACACAGGAGATACATTAGTTAGCAAACTAGAAAGTCCCAAAAGAAACTCCCATTTTAAAAAATTTGAATTAACTAACCAACAGTATATTCAATTAGCCAAAATGTGTCATAAAAATAATGTAAAGTTTATGGCTTCTGTTTGGAATTTAGATTCCATTTCTTGGATAGATGAATATATGGAAATTTATAAAATTGGTTCTGGTGATCTCACTGCTTATCCAGTTATTGAACAAACTTGTAAAATTGGAAAACCTATTATTCTTTCTACTGGTTTATCAACTTTAAAAGAAGTAAAAGATACAGTTGATTTTATAAGAAAAGTAAATCCAAAATACCATAAAAAAAATATGTTGGCTTTACTTCAGTGCACCTCGATGTATCCTATCCCCTTTTCAGATGCTAATCTTAACACTTTAGAATCTTTAAAAGAAATTAATGGTTGCGAAGTTGGATATTCTGACCATACTGAAGGTAGTTATGCTCTAGAAATTGCCGTAGCTAAAGGGGCAAAAATTTTAGAATTTCATTTTACGGATAGTAGAGAAGATAAATCCTTTAGAGATCATAAAGTATCTTTAACCAAGCCCGAGGTTTTAGAATTAATACAAAAAATAAAAAATATTAAATCCTTAGAAGGAGATTCCGTTAAAAAACCTTTAGCTGTTGAAGGAGATCATATTAAAACTTTCAGACGTGCTTTATATCCA
The DNA here is from genome assembly GCA_002691605.1 of Crocinitomicaceae bacterium. GTDB lineage: Bacteria > Bacteroidota > Bacteroidia > Flavobacteriales_D > Parvicellaceae > MED-G20. The sequence continues at coordinate 9,804 of NZID01000047.1, read as the reverse complement.
AAAAAAGATCTTCCAGAAGGGACTGTCTTAAAAGGAAGTGACTTAATTGCATTAAGGCCAAATAGCGGAATTGATGCAAGAGATTACCAAAAAATAATTGGTAAAAAACTTTTAAAAGGAGTTAAAAAGCACGAAAAATTAGATTATAAAATTTTAAAATAAAGGGTATGTTGTACTGGAATAGAAAATCCTCATTAAGTCTTAGAAACCAAAGAGACACTGAAATTTGGATAAGAAATGATGAAGAAAAATCAAGTGAATTCGAGATAGATTTATATTTAGGTAAAAAAACAAATTTAGTTGCTTTAAAGAAAAATTTAATTGATACTATAAAAAAGCAATTAGAGTATTATCGATCTTCAAGAGAGGAACTCTACTCTGCTCCAGAAATGGAGTTAGTTGAATCCTGTCCCATCACTGGAATCAGTACTGAAAAAACTAAACTAGTATCCACAATATATAATGCAGAATACGTTCAAACACCTGATACTGGTCATGTTTATCTTAGAAAAAGACCGACTGAAAATGCAATTAGCGATTTTTATTTGAATAATGTTACTTATTCTGCTACTTATACCAATAAAGAAGCCGCGGAGTTCAGACTCAATAGTATTGCTGTTCCATGGTTAGAATGGGTAAAAGAAGTTTACTTCAAACAATATGGTGAAATGCCTAAAAGAATTTTAGATGTAGGTTCTGGAGCAGGGCACTTTGTTGAAGCTTGTAGAAGAGATGGAATCCGTGCTGACGGTATAGAATTAAGTGAATCTAGTAGAGAATTTGCAAGAGAAGTTTGGGGATTTGAACTTGACGGAAGAAACTTTTTTGACGTAGTACAGGATTATAAGGGTTACGATTTAGTAACATTTTGGGGATTATTAGAACACACACCATTTCCTGGAAAAATTCTTGATACAGCATATGAAATTGTTTCAGAATCTTCTAAAGGAATGATTATTTCCAAAATCCCAAGATGGAATTCTTTAAGTTCTGCTGCTCAGAGATTAAATTCTAATACAATAATAAGACATATAGATCCAATGGGACATATAATGCTTTTTACAGATGCTTCTGCTGCAGAATTATATTTAAGATCTAAATTTAAGCCAACTGCTGCATGGTATTATGGTATGGATATTTATGAAACCTTTATGCAACTGGGAAATCAAACAGGTCTTTATAAAGTTCTCACAGAAACTGGAGATTTTCAAATGAATTTACAGCAATTTATTGATGAGGAGAAGTTTTCTGATGGTCTTACACTAGTAGGTATTCCTAATAAGTAAATAATGAATAAAGAAAATTTCTTAGTCACCGTTTATATCACCAATTTCAATTATGGTAAGTTTATAAAGCAGGCTATTGAGAGTGTTTTAATGCAGACTGAACAATCTTTTGAACTTATAATAATTGATGATGGATCAACTGATAATTCTAAGGAAATAATTGAAAAGTATAAAGATTTAAAAAACATTAGAATTGTTTATCAAAAAAATAAAGGACTAAATGTTACAAATAATATAGCCCTTAGAGCTGCAAGGGGGAAATACATAGTTAGACTTGATGCAGATGATTATTTTTCACCTAATGCCTTAGAACTTTTATTAGAAAAACTGGAAAGTGATTCAATGTTGGGAATGGTTTTTCCGGATTATTTTATAGTAGATACACAAGGAGAAGTTTTAGAAAGACAAAAAAGACACGATTTTGATAACGAGGTAAAATTATTTGATCAAGCTGCTCATGGTGCTTGTACTATGATTAGAGTTCAATTTCTAAGAGAAATTGGTGGATATGATGAAAGTTTTAGTTGTCAAGATGGATATGAATTATGGGTAAAATTCACCAGTAAATTTAAAGTTTCCAACATTAACGAACCTTTATTTTATTATAGAAAACATGGAAAAAACTTAACTAGTAATGAAGATAGAATTTTAGATACTAGGGCTACTATAAATTCAAAATTTGTTAAAAAGTTCAATAAGGAAATTAAATCAGTTGCAATTATACCAGTTAGAGGAGAAGGTAATAATATTTATAAATTACCATTTGGAAGTCACACATTATTAGAAGAAAAAATTAATCAAGCACTAGAGTCAAATTTTATTACAAAAGTTATTGTTACAAGCCCCGATGAAAATATTAAGAAATTAATTAATGATAAATATGAAAACCTTGATAAAGTATCTTTCTTTTATAGAGACAAGTCTAAAACTAGAATTAATGTTGACCTAAATTCAACACTAGAACTTATAGTGAAAAAGTTTAAAAATCTAGATTTTAAAGCAATTACTATATTGGCTATTGAATTTCCTTTTTTAAAACCCTCTAAAATTGATGATGCTATAAATACTATGGTTCTTTTTGATGCAGATTCTTTGATAAGTGTCAGAAATACTAATAAGTTACTTTTTAGACATAACGGCAGGGGAATGAATCCGATTTTAGGTATGGAAAAATTCACTAAAATGGAAAGAGAAATGTTGTATTTTCATTCTGGGGGTATTTCAGTAAGTACCCGTAAAAACTTTGAAAAAAATAATAAAATGCTTTCCGGAAAAGTAGGTCATATTTTATTAGACCAAAAAAGTGCATTTGAAATAAATACAGAATTTGATATGAAGATAGCAACATTAATCAAAAATGATATAAATACTCAATAATCTATTTTGGGGGTAATTCAAAAACAATCATCTATAGGAGCTATTTTAATTTACATAGGTATTCTAATTGGCTATTTTAATGTAGCTTTTTTACAACCCAAATTTCTATTAGCAGAAGAGATTGGCTTGGTAGCAATTCTTATAGCATGGTCAGAAATTTTTGGTACCATTTTTTCCCTTGGATGGCCGAATATTTTAGTAAGATTATTTCCAAAAATTATCGCTGAAAACAAAAAAAGTAATCTTATACTATTTACCATTTTAATCATTGTTATTGGAAGTGTATTAGCAACACTAGCTATATTTATTTTTGCTAAATTTTTATTTATTGATGCCAACGATAATTCTCAAATAGAAAAATTTTATTTATTACTCATCCCATTGATTATATTCAATGTTTCCTTTAGACTGGGAGACACTTATTTAAGAATGGAATATAAATCTTTATTTGGAATTCTAACCAAAGAGTTATTTCAAAGAATATTGATCTCCATTGGAATTTTACTTATTGGATTCAAAATTATAGATTATGACAGATTTGTCTTAGCTTATACTTTAGCTATGTGTTTTTCAGGGCTTTTAGTCCTACTTTACTTAGTAAGTAAAATTAATTTTAGCAGTTTTATAGAAACAAATTTTTCTTTTGTAAAGAAGCATAAATCTGAAATTCTAAATATTGCATTTTACGGAATATTAGGGAGTGCAGGAGCAATAATCGCCTCAATGATTGATAGAGTAATGATAAATAATATGATAGGCGATCGATATACTGGGATCTATTATACTCTTTTTTATTACGGTATTTTTGTAGGTATACCCGCTAGACCATTAAAAAGAATTTCTACAGCTGTTTTAGCAGAAGCTTGGAAAAATAATGACATTTTAAAAATAAAAAAAATCTATACTAAGAGTGTTTTAAATCTAACTATTATTGGAATTTATCTTTTTTTAGGAGTTTGGATTAATAATGAAAATATAATAGAGATAATCGGTAAAGATTATCAAGAAGGAGTATTTATTATTTTATTTATTGGTATTGGATCTTTATTTGATATGATGACAGGCTTAAATACTGAAATTATAGCTACTTCAAAATTCTATAAATACAATTCTTATTTTATTGGTGGACTTGCTTTATTAGTAATTCTTACAAACTGGTGGCTAATACCAATCTATAAAACTGTTGGAGCTGCAATAGGTACCTGTGTTTCAATTATAACTATAAATAGTTTTAGATTGATTCTAATTAATATTAAAATAAATCATATCCCTTTTGATTTCAATTTATTAAAAGTTTTTTTTATAGGAATTGTAGTATTTCTAAATTCTACTTTAATTCCCAATATTGAAAACCCTTTTTATTCAATATTAGTAAATGGGATATTTATAACCCTAGTTTTTTGGACTTTGATCTTTGTCTTTAAGATTTCTGATGATATAAATGATTTTGCTAAAAAACAGTTAAAAAAAATCAGAAGACTTAAAAATTTTTAGACAGAAAACAAATTATATTATTTTTTATATTCTTTATATCCGACAAATAATAATAATAAAATAAGTAACCCTGAACTTGCAAGAGAAACTTTTTCACCTATTAGATAAGTAGAGGGTTCAAATTTGAAATCTATTTTATGTTTTCCGGATGGTATTTCTAACCCTCTTAATACATAATTAGCTCTTACATGACTAGTCAATTTACCATCAATGTATGCATTCCACCCTTTATCATAAAAAATTTCAGAAAAGACAGCAAATTGTATACTTGTTGTATTGGATTCATATGAAATATGATTGGCTTTATAAAAAGTTTGTTGGATTTTGGAAGTGGAGTCATAAGTTAAAATTTCAGGAGTAATATATCTAATATCAACCACAGCTTGATTTGACAAATCAATTTGTCCCAACAATTCTATTTCTTTATCAGAATTTTCAGCTTTAATAATTTCACTAACAAACCAAGCATTTCCAAGAGCATTTCTATTTTGCTGTGCTCTAGGACCTTGTTCTGATTTTACAATAAAATATTTAGTATTGAGCATGTTTAATACATTCATATTTCCTTTTGAAATGTAGGAGTCAATTAATTCTTGGTAACGTCTTAGTTTGGCTCCGTGATAACCTCCAATTGATTTATGAAAATAAGAGGTTGATGCATCATTAAATGTATTAACCGTAGTATTAAATACTCTGAAGTTTGGATCTTTATCTAAAAATATTTGTTGGTCGGCATAAGTTGGGGTAAAGGGTTGAATTACTTTTCTCTTTTCTTTGAAGTTTTCTTCATTTAAATATCTATTATTCACTCCCCACATATCAACTAAGATTAGTGTACCTAAAATTAAATATAGAGGCATAGGTTTTATTTTGTTAGATAAATAAAGCCATATACTGATAAATGATAAAAGGATGAAAATTAAAGATCTAATTGCATCCGATTGAAAAATAGCAGCTCTGTCTAAAACTAGAGTACTTGCAAGTTGTTCTCCATATTTTGAATCATTTAACCCTTTAAAATCAAAAAAAGAAGTTGAAAATACAGCAAACATTAGACATAGACCAGCAGTAATTCCTAGACTGTAATATAGGGATTTTAATACCTTTTGAGTTTTACCTTCTTTAATTATTTTACTTAATGCTAAAATTCCAAGAAAAGGAATTAATAGTTCTACAATTACCAAGGTGGTTGAGACTGCTCTGAACTTATTATATCCTGGTATATAATTTAAAAAAAAGTCGGTCAATGGCATAAAGTTTTTACCCCAACTTAAAGCAAGCATAAGCAAGAATGCTATAGATATCCAAATTCTCGTATAACTATTAATTACAAAAAATCCTAAAACAAATAAGAAACAGCAAATAGCGCCAGCATAAACTGGTCCAGATGTGAAAGGTTGGGAACCCCAATATAATGGGAGTTGTTTTATAATTTGATTAGCTTGTGGGTTGTTTTTTACGAGTTCATAAGTTTTTGAATTGGTTCCTAAAGCGCCATTTGATGCTCCGCCATGAAAATTAGGAATTAGTAAAGTGAATGATTCCGATAAGCCATAACTCCAAGCTGTAGCATAGTCTTTATCTAAACCAGTTGTTTTCACTTCTTCGTTAGAAGTTAATTCAGATTTGCCTCTTATACTTTGCTCACCATATTCAATTGTAGAAAGTAACTTGCTTGAACTTGTTAGAGAGCCTAGTAATCCAGCAACAATTAAAAATACAGATTGTTTTAAAAATAATGAAAACTTTTTTTCATTGATCGCTTTTATAAGATGAACAACTCCAACTACTAAAAGTAAAATTACAAGATAATAGGTTATTTGAAGGTGATTGGCATTAATCATTAGTGCTGAGAATAAGGCAGTTAATGAAGCCCCTAAAAATAATTTCCCCCGATATACCATTAGTACAGAAGCTAGAATTGGGGCTAAGTAGCCAATTGAATGAGCTTTAGTGTTATGTCCCGCTTCAATAATAATGAAAAAATAAGAAGAAAAACCAAAGGAAATAGCTCCTATAATTGCTAATCGATAATCTATTTCAAGAGAAATAATTAAAAAATAAAAACCAAATAAATATAAAAATAAGATCCCGACAGGGTGAGGAAGATACAATTGAAATATTCTATAAAACTTTTTAACTAAGTTCCCCTCACTTTCTACAGATATTTGATATGCAGGCATTCCTCCAAACATGGAATTGGTCCATAATGGATCTTCTTCATATTGTTCTCTATGATCAAAAATTTCTTTAGACATTCCTCGATATTGAACTTTATCGTTTTGGTATATTTTCTTTCCTTCTAAAATTGGTGAAAAGTAAATTACTGAAATCAAAACAAATATTAGAATAGCAGAAAAATGTTTTAGAATAAACTTCCAATTAATATTTCTCATAATTTTTATTGAATTTTAAATTTAGAATTCTAATAAATATATTAAAAGATTACGACTTAAAAATATTTAATAAACTACTTACTTAAGTACAAATTTCTTTCAGAATATATTTTTCTAAAGAAAGGATCCTTTAAATCTTTTATAAATCTAATAGCTTCTCCTGTAGATTTCATTTCTGGGCCTAATTCCTTATTAACTTTAGGAAATTTATCAAAGGAAAATACCGGAATTTTGATTGCATACCCATTTTTTTGTGGATTAAAATCAATGTCTTTTAGTTTCTTTTTACCCATCATTACTTTTGCCGCATAATTAACATATGGTTCTTTATATGCTTTAGAAATAAATGGGACAGTACGAGAAGCTCTTGGATTAGCTTCAATTATATACACTACATCGTTTTTTATAGCAAATTGAATATTTATTAATCCTACTGTTTTAAGTGCTTTTGCAATTGTGTGAGTATATTCTTCTATTTGTTGTAATATAAAATTTCCTAGATTATAAGGTGGGAGCACTGCATATGAATCACCAGAATGGATTCCAGCAGGTTCTATGTGTTGCATTATTCCTACTATTTTGACATCTTCACCGTCGCAAATAGCATCTGCTTCCGCCTCGATTGCACCATCTAAAAAATGATCTAACAAAATTTGATTTTCTGGCATATCTTTTAAAATGTCAACCACATGATGTTCTAAATCTTCTTCATTGATTACAATTTTCATTTTCATACCTCCAAGAACATAACTTGGCCTAACTAATAAGGGAAATCCTAAGTCTTTGGATAGTTCAATAGCTTGTTCAGCAGATTTAACCACACCAAATTTTGGATAGGGAATGTTGTTTTCTTTAAGTAGGTTAGAAAAACTTCCTCTGTCTTCTGCTAAATCCAATGCTTTAAAAGAAGTACCAATAACTTTAATTCCATATCTATCAAGTTTTTCAGCAAGCTTTAAAGCGGTTTGGCCACCTAATTGTACAATAACTCCATCCGGTTTTTCATGAAGAATAATTTCATAGATATGTTCCCAAAAAACTGGTTCAAAATACAATTTATCGGCAGTATCAAAATCAGTAGAAACAGTTTCAGGATTACAATTAATCATAATGGTTTCATAACCACATTCCTTTACAGCCAATACACCATGAACACAACAATAATCAAATTCTATACCTTGTCCAATTCTGTTGGGTCCAGAGCCAAGTACAACAATTTTAGGTTTGTTGGAAACAATAGATTCATTTTCTTTTTCAAAAGTAGAATAAAAATAAGGTGTTTCAGCTCGAAATTCAGCAGCACAAGTATCTACTAATTTATAAACTCTTTTTAAATTTATTTCTTGTCTTCTATTAAAAACTTCACTTTCTAAGCATCCTAGTAAATGAGCAATTTGTCTATCAGCATATCCTTTTTGTTTGGCTTCAAAAAATAAATCATATGGGATGTCCTGAAGATTAAATTTTTGAATTTCACTTTCTAAGTCAATTAAATCTTTTATTTGTCTTAGAAACCAGTCATCTATCCTTGTCTTTTGTTGTATTTTTCTAAATGGTATTCCTAATTTTATTGCATCATAAATATGAAAAAGTCTATTCCAAGATGGATATTCTAGACTATTAAGTAACTCATCTTGGTTGGTAACTTCTTTTCCATCTGCACCTAATCCATTTCTATTTATTTCTAGCGATTGACATGCTTTTTGGAGGGCTTCTTGAAATGACCTACCAATACCCATCACTTCTCCTACAGATTTCATTTGAAGGCCTAACTTTCTTTCAGCACCTTTAAATTTATTAAAGTTCCATCTAGGAATTTTTACTATCACATAATCTAAAGTAGGTTCAAAAAATGCCGATGTAGATTTGGTAATTTGATTATCTAATTCATCCAAGCTATAACCTATTGCTAATTTAGCAGCAATTTTAGCTATCGGGTATCCAGTAGCTTTAGAGGCTAATGCAGATGATCTGCTAACTCTTGGATTAATTTCAATGGCAATAATGTCTTCATTTTCGTCATCACTTACAGCAAATTGAACGTTACAACCGCCAGCAAAATCTCCAATAGCTTTCATCATTTTAATTGCCATATCACGCATTTTTTGATATGTTTTATCACTTAAAGTCATTGCAGGAGCTACGGTAATTGAATCACCTGTATGAATTCCCATTGGATCCATATTTTCAATGGAACAAATAATTGTTACATTATCATTTTTATCTCTTAATAGTTCCAATTCAAATTCTTTCCATCCGACTACAGCTTTATCAATCATAACTTCATGAATGGGAGAAGCATGTAATCCTCTATTTAAAAGTGATTCAAATTCTTTTTCATTGTGAACAAAAGAAGCTCCAGATCCACCAAGGGTATAGGAAGGTCTTATACATAGCGGAAACCCGTATTTTTGGGCTATTTCCTTACCTTGAAGAAAAGATTTAGCAATTGATTGGGGAGCCATAGGAATATCTATTTGTTCCATTAGTTTTCTAAATGCCTGTCTATTTTCAGTAATTTCTATGGCATCAATATCAACACCAATGATGTCAATATCAAAATCGTCCCATATTCCCATTTCACTACATTTAATACAGAGGTTTAATGCGGTTTGACCTCCCATAGTTGGGAGTACAGCGTCAATGTTGTGTTTCTCAAGTATTGATTGAATAGATTCTGGTTCTAGAGGCAATAAATATATGTTATCAGCAATTACATTATCTGTCATTATAGTTGCTGGATTGGAATTAATTAGTGTTACTTCTATTCCTTCTTCTCTTAAGGATCTTGAAGCTTGAGAACCTGAATAATCAAATTCGCAAGCTTGACCAATAACTATGGGTCCACTTCCGATAATTAGTATAGACTTAATGGAATTATCCTTTGTCATATAAAAGTTTGGTTGCGAAAATAAGTAAAAGAGATAATATAAAAATGAGTTGTTGATAAAAAGGCAAAAAAAAACCTCCAAGAGGAGGTTTTTAAAAAATGGCAACGACATACTCTTCCAGGTGTTACCCTAGTACCATCTGCGCTATTAGGCTTAACTTCTCTGTTCGGAATGGGAAGAGGTGGACCCTAATGCAATAGTCACCGAAGCATTAAATATTATTAACAAATTTCAAAACATAATAATCATAAAGTACAAAACAAAAAGTTATTATTAAAAGCTTACAGGTAATTAGTACTACTCGGCTTTGCCATCACTGACTTTACACCTGTAGCCTATCAACGTTATCGTCTTTAACGA
>NZID01000046.1 GCA_002691605.1 Crocinitomicaceae bacterium | reverse complement strand
TTGTGATAGTGCTATTTGGAATGGGATTTATTATACTTCGTCAGGAATTTATACAGATTCTTTACAAACGATAAACGGATGTGATAGTGTAATTAATTTAAATATTTCGATTAATAGTAGTTACCACTTAGATACCAGTATTACTGCATGCGATAGCGTGAATTTGCCTCCCCCATACCAAACGCTTTACAATTCTGGAGTTTATATAGATTCTCTACAGACTATAAATGGCTGTGATAGCATTTTAACTTTAAACCTTACCATAAATAATAGTTATAATTTTGATTCTACCATTACAGTATGTGATAGTTTGGTTTGGAACTCTATTACATATAGTAGTTCTGGAGTTTACTCAGATTCTTTACAAACTATAAATGGCTGTGATAGCATTTTAACATTGGATTTGACTATTTCTGATAATCCAGAATCTCTTTTAGATACTTTATTACTTCCAGAATGTGATGGTATCTCTATAGTTTTTGAAAATATTTCTGATCAAAACTTAAATTCTTACTGGTCTATTAACAATTCGGACTCTTTATTTGGAAAATCACATGAAATAAAATTTGAATTTGGAGATACCGTAGAAGCAACACTATTCGTTGAAGACAACCAAGGATGTAAAGATTCTACAACTATGGAATTACATTTAGACTATTTTGATAATTATTTTCATTTTCAGAACGAAGATATTCCTAATGTATTTACCCCCAATTCAGACCAAGAAAATGATATTTTCACGATAAATATACCGGGAAGATTAGACGAATGTACGGTGCTTTCAATATTTAATAGGTGGGGTCAAAGAATTTTTATTTCCTATGGTGAAACGCCTATTTGGAGAGGTAAGAACTATGCTGGTCAAGAACTTCCAACAGGTNCATATTTCTACCANTTNTCAATAAAAGACAAATCTTATGACGGTTCCATACATCTTTTNAGATAAATAATCTTNAAGTTNTATTTTTATANCAAAGGTATTNTCTANGTATNAACAAGTAATTTATAAGTAATTTCNTTTAAGTTCTAAAATGAAAAAAAACTTTTTCTCTTTTTTACTTTTATTCATTCCCTTTGTCTATACTGGACAAATTGTAGGATATGTAAATGTTGAGAATAATATTCCAGTAGAATTTGCAACAGTTTCTCTTTATAAAAATTCGGACAGCTCACTAGTTTCTGGAAATATAACNGACCAAAATGGGGCGTTTAAAATTGATATTCCTANNCCAGGGAATTACTTTCTAGTATGTTCTTTTGTAGGATATGAATCCAAAACCATCCCNAACATTTCGATATCCAAAAAGTCCGCTACAATTGATTTGTCTTTCATTTTACTGAATCAAGGTAAACAACTAAAAGAAGTATTAATTAACAGCGAAAAATCTGTTTTTTCTAATAAAATGGAAAGCCAGTCTTTCAATGCCGATCAATTTCAAAATAGTATTGGAGGAACTGCATTGGACGTAATTAGAAATTTACCATCTGTTAACATTAATATTGAGGGAGATATATCTTTAAGAGGGAGTAATGGAATTATAATTCTTATAGATGGAAAGTTAATTCAAGGAGATCCAAACAACTTAATTGCTCAAATCCCGGCAAATACTATTGAAAAAATTGAATTAATTACTTCTCCNTCTTCTAAATATGACTCGGAAGGCAAGTCAGGAATGATTAATGTAATTACTAAAAAAGGAAAAATTANNGGTACTTATTTTCAAGTAAATACAAAAGGCGGTTTTCCGTCTNTTGAACCCTANGGAAATGATCTATACCATCAAAGATATGGGGGAGATTTGACNTNTAATAAGAAAACGGAGAAATTCAATTTATCTATGTCAGTAAGTTATTTAAGAAATGACATAGGTGGCAGAAGAATAGGAGAGGTGTATACCGTTAAAAAAGATACTTCCAGATATTTGAATTCTGTAGGAGAAAGAAGTTTTGACAAGAAAAATTTTAATGGAAGATTGGATTTTCAATACCATGTAGACTCTTCCAACCAATTGCATTTTGGTTTGTTTGCTGGAAAAAGAAAAAAAGACAGATTGGCAGATATTAATTACTATAACTATAGCATAGAAAATTCAAACAATTTAGAGTTAAACCCTTTTCAATATTTCAACCATAATTTAAGAACTAGAACTGGGGATTTCGCTTTGGGAAGTTTCGATTACAACCATATTTTCAAAAATAAAACAGTTCTTAAAACTTCTTTTTTAATGGAGTATACATTATTAGGTGGTCCAACTACTAACCAAAATGTTTCTTTATCTCCTTCCTTGGAAATTTACCAAGATGAATACAATACCAATGACAATCCACTATTGGGCACTAGAATAAATATCGATTATTCAAATATAGAAACCAACTTAGGAAATTTAGAATTGGGCTATCAATTTAGAAATCTTACTCATAAAGGAGATTTTATTTATGAAAGAAAAAATCCAATAAGCGAAATTTTTGAATTAGTTTCTGAATTTTCAAGTGAAGTTAATTTAAAAAGAACTATTCATTCTACTTATGGTATGCTATTTGGAAATAAGGAAAAGTGGAATTATAATTTGGGTATTAGAATAGAACAAATGAATAGAGAATTAGAACTAAAAGATAAATCTGGATTTATAGACACTAGTTATAGTTATGATTTTTTAAAACCATTTCCGACAGCAATTATTTCCTACGATCTAAATTCTAAAAGTAAAATTAAGTTTACCTACAGTAAAAGAGTACAAAGAACCACCACCTTTAAAATGAATCCTTTTCCTGAAAGAGAACATTCAGAGACCTTGGAGCAAGGTGATCCAAATTTACTTCCAGAGTTTATAGATAATATCGAAATTGGTTATGACCATAGTTTTAGTGACAAGTTTTCTTTCTTTTCCAACTTTTTTTTTAGGAAAACCAATAACCTAATAAATAGAGTAAATACTGTTTATAACGATTCTATCCTTAACAGAATATACTCTAACGTAGGTATTTCTACGTTATATGGATTAGAGTCAGGGTTAGAATTAAACCCAACTAAGAAATGGAGTAATTACTTAGGAGGAAATATTTACTATCAGAATATAACTGGACAGTTTGATAATCGTCCTGTAAACACCAATGCACTAGTGTACTCTTTTAATTGTAATTCTACTTTTAAATTTAATTCTTCAAGTTCGATGCAGTTTGGTCTAAATTATTTATCTCAAAGAATTACTGCTCAAGGAGAAGATTCAAGATTTTATTTACCCAGCTTAACTTTTAAAAAATCCTTCCTTGATAATTCTTTGGTCATGAGTCTTCAGTGGCTAAATATGGATATGGGGTTAATAAATTCTAACGAACAGCGAATTACTAGTTCTATAGAAAATCTTTTCTATACCACTACTAATTATATTTATGAAGTAGATGTTTTTTTACTTAATCTTTCCTATAATTTTAATAAAACTAAATCTGATTCACATTTTATAAAAAGCGAGTTTGGAGAAAGAGAATTTTAAAATCTTTATTATAATTTTTTTTAATGAAGACGTTAAAAATAGATAAATGAGTTGTTTTCAGGATCATTTAAAGAAATAAATAACTGAGAGGTGTCTTCGCATAAATTATATAATTCTGTTATATCGAAACAGAGATCTTGAACCATAATAGCTTCGCAGTTATCATTATTACTATTGTGTGTTAAATAAAGAGGTACATGAACTGGTGGTGTGCCGCAAAAAATAAGTTCATGAACTAAATTAAAAATATGGTCTTCGCAACCACCACCATAACTTACATTAACTTTTAAAAAATCTCCGTAAATAAATGCTGTGTCAATAGTGTAGGAATCCATTACATAGTCATTAAGATTTACATTTTGAATTAATGTCAAACATGAAGAGTCGTAAATACAATGAGCCAAGTCCGAACCAGGAATTGAAGTAGCATTGGCATCATAATTTACTGCTCTAGGGTCTGTACATCCAACCTCTTTTTCTTTATTACAACAAAAGGTAATTACTATTATAACAATAAAGATTAATTGGTTTATATGTTTTTTTAATATTTTATTTTTATTCATATAACGATAAAAGCAAGTTATAAAGTGCGGACATCAAATTTATTTAAAAATAGAATACTATAAATCTTTTGATTTTTAAATAGAGTTTAATTCAATAATTTGAGCTAATTTAAATTTGTGAACAAAAAATTTATATTTCTGCTTCTAATCTCCTTTTGCCAAGGAATAAAATCTCAAAAATCTACCAATCAAAATCCATTTTTAAAGTATTTTAATAGAATAATTAATGATACTAACAATTTAAGTTCTCCTAAATTGATGAACTACCCAACCCTAGCATTTTCACCAGAAACTAACTGGGAAATAGGGTTATCCAGTTTATATATTTATTCAGCAAATAGAGATTTAAAAAACAGATTAAGTGAAGTCAAAGCATTTACTTTTTATACACTAGAAAAACAATATGGAATATGGTTAGATCATGCACTTTATTCTGACCAAAATAAGTGGTTTTTATTAGGCAAAGCTAGATTTCAATCTTTCCCACTTCTTTATTATGGAATAGGTGTTAATACACCAAAGGAACACATTGCAAGAATAGATGGCAATTTTACTTATTTCAAAGAAAGAATACTTAGAGAAATAATTCCAAATCTTTACACGGGCTTAGAATTAGACATTCAAATTTTAAAGAAAGTTTCCTATCAAAATACTACCAACTTTTTCGTAAAACCTAATGGCGGAAATGGTTCATCAAATATAGGCTTAGGTTGGGGCCTTATTTATAACAATATTCATAATATTCTAAATCCAAGAAAGGGTATTTTTAGCGAATGGGGATTTCTCAGTTATAGCAGTAATTTAGGAAGCGACTACCAACTAAACACTTATTTAATAGATAATAGATTTTACTTTCCTATTAAAAAAAATAATGTATTGGCATTTCAACTTCAAGGTCAATTTAGTAATGGAAATGCTCCATTTAATTTACTTTCTTTAATGGGGGGTGAGAGTTTAATGAGGGGATACTATTTAGGAAGATATAGGGATAATCATATGTTAGCTAGTCAGATTGAATATAGGATACTGCCTTTTTCATTTTCAAAACGGTGGGGTGCAAGTATGTTTTTTGCAGCTGGTGAAGTTTTTAGTTCACTTGATAAATTTGAAATAAAAAACTTATTACCAACAGCAGGAGCAGGGTTAAGATTTTTACTTTTTCCAGAAAAAGACATTTATACTAGATTGGACTATGCCTTTACTGAAGAGGGTAGTGGGGTATACTTTTTTATAGGTGAAGCATTTTGATTTCAAAAAAAAAAGTTTCTTAGGAACTCTAAATAATTGTTTGGTTGAATTAGCCTTCTATAATTTCAAATGAAATTTTTCCTTTAACTTCTTTATGTAAAACTAATTCAGCTTCAAATTTACCAACAGATTTTAAATTTCCACTTGGAAGGGTTATGTTTTTTCTTTCTATTTTAAATCCTGCTTTTTCTAGAGAATCAGCTAATTGTATGTTGGTAATAGAACCAAATATTTTACCATTTTCTCCAACTTTAACAGGTACTTTGAAAGTTTTCTTTGCCATTTTTTCATAAATCTTAGAAGCTTCTTCTTTCAATTGATTGTATTTGTGAGCTCTTTGCTTTAGAGTTTCAGTATGCATTTTTTTTACAGATTCTGTTGCCAAAATTGCAATACCTTTGGGAATCAAATAGTTTCTTCCAAAACCATTTTTAACTGTGATAATTTCATCTTTATTACCCAATCTATCCATGTCTTTTTTTAATAATACTTCCATAGAAATTATTTTAGTTGATCAGCTAGATATGGCAGTATAGCAAGATGTCTTGCTCTTTTTACCGCTTGAGATACTTTTTTCTGATATTTTGCAGATGTGCCAGTGATTCTTCTAGGAAGTAACTTGCCTTGTTCGTTTATGAATTTCATTAAAAAATCTGGATCTTTATAATCTATAAATTTAATCCCAGATTTTTTAAATCTACAATATTTTGATTTTTTAACCTCAATGTCTATTGGGTTTAGATATCTTATTTCTGAATTGTCAGCCATTGTAATGTTTTAATATATTTATTAATTAAGCAGTTTTAGAAAGTTTTTCTCTTCTTTTTACAGAATACTCCAAGTGATCTTTATCCATTTTCATAGTTAAAAATCTCATTACCCTTTCGTCTCTTTTGAGCTCGAGTTCAAAGTTTTTAACTGCATCTCCTTGACCTTGGAATTCGATTAGAAAATAAAATCCAGTAGATTTTTTTTGTATTGGGTAAGCTAATTTTTTTAGTCCCCATGATTCTTGGTTATTGATTCTAGCACTACTATCTTTCAATGACTTTTTGAATTTATCTACTGCTTCCTTTGTCTGTTTATCAGACAAAACGGGAGTTAAAATGAAAACAGTCTCGTAATGATTCATATTAGTTGATTAAAATTTGGAGTGCAAAGATATAATATTAGATGATAAATAAAACTTTTTACAGAACAAAACTATAGATGTTTAAAATTCAAATTATTTATGGTATTTAATTAAATTAATTTCATGCTTATTTTATATTTGTTTATATGACTAATGAAAAGTATACTGTTTCAGCTTTAAAATATAGACCCAATAGCTGGGATACCATTATTGGTCAGGAAAATATTGCCACTACACTACAACAAGCCATACAATCCAATCAGTTAGCTCAAGCCTATCTATTTTGTGGTCCTAGAGGAGTTGGAAAAACTTCCACAGCTAGACTATTTGCCAAAGAAATTAATTTAAAGTATGAATCCAACTTAAAAGATTTTACATACAATATCTACGAATTAGATGCAGCATCTAACAATCAAGTAGATGATATTAGAAACCTAAATGATCAGGTTAGAATTCCACCTCAAAAGGGCAAGTATAAAGTATATATTATAGACGAGGTCCACATGCTTTCACAGAGCGCATTTAATGCCTTTCTTAAAACTTTAGAAGAGCCTCCACCCCATGCCATTTTTATTTTAGCTACTACTGAAAAGCATAAGATAATTCCTACTATTTTATCTAGATGTCAGGTTTATGATTTTCATAGAATATCTATTTCAAATATGATTCTACATCTCGAAAAAATTGCTCAGACAGAAGGAGTTAAAACAGAAAAGGAAGCTTTACATATAATAGCAGATAAAGCAAACGGAGCTCTAAGAGATGCTCTTTCCTGTTTTGATTTAATGGTAAACTTTACTGGAGGTAATATAACTTACAAAGAAGTAGTTAAAAATTTAAATATTTTAGATCACGAGTATTATTTTAAATTTACTGACTTTATTGTAAATAATTTAATTCACGACAGTCTAATTCTTTATAATGAAATTTCTTCTAAAGGTTTTGATGGGAGGTTATTCATAGGAGGACTGGCTTCCCATTTTAGAAACTTAATGATAGCCAAAGATCAAAGAACTATTAAAATTTTAGAGTATACTCAGGAAACAATTGATAAGTTTAAAAATCAATCCTCTTCATTATCTAACGATAATTTAACTGATTTGCTTTCATTAACCAATGAGGCAGACTATCAATATAAAACCAGTCAGAACCAGCGTTTACATGTGGAAATATTAATCATGAAATTATGCTCTTTAGGAGCGGAAAAAAAAAAGTCTAATTTCTTAAAATCACCTATTTTAGAACCA
>NZID01000045.1 GCA_002691605.1 Crocinitomicaceae bacterium | reverse complement strand
GATTGGAAGCATATTTAAATTTAGAATAATGACTAAAAGAATTAAAGTTTTAAAAACATATAAAATTTTTATTAATGGAGANTTTCCTAGAACTGAATCNGGAAGATACTACAAGATTAAAAATAAAAATATGGATATAGCTAANGTTTGCCTTTCATCAAGAAAAGATATTAAAAATGCGGTTTTAGCAGCAAGAAATGCTGCTTATNGATGGTCAAATCGAACTGCATTTAATAGNAGTCAAATTTTATATAGAATTGCAGAAATGTTGGAAANTAGATCCGANCAATTTACGAAGGAATTANTTTTACAAGGAAAAAGCACAAAAAGTGCCAAAGAGGAGGTAGATAAAAGCGTAGACAGAGTNATATATTTTGCTGGTTGGGCAGATAAAATTAATCAAGTTTTTGGTGCAGTTAATCCTGTATCCACCTCCCATTTTAATTTCACTATGATGGAACCTATGGGTGTTGTTGGAATAATTGCTCCAGAAAACCATCCTTTGTTAGGTTTAATCTCGTCCATTGTTCCAATTNTNGTCTCAGGAAATAGTGTTGTTGTTATTGCTTCTGAAAAAGCTCCTTTGTCTGCAATTTCCCTTGCAGAAGTAATAGCTAANTCTGATGTNCCCAATGGAGTAATTAATGTTTTAACAGGTAAAAAAGAAGAATTATGTAATCCTCTTTACAGTCATATGGATGTTAATGCTATTGGAGATTTTTCAAATAGTAAGATCAACAGTAATTTGCACTTATCAGCTATTGACAATTTAAAAAGAATTATCAATTCAGGAGACATTCAATTGGAAAGTGAAGAAATGGAATCCCCCTATATTATTAAATCTTTTATGGAAGCTAAAACAACTTGGCACCCANTAGAACTTGGCTTTACATCTTCAAATAGCTATTAAAATGGAATTAAGTAAAAAAAGACATATTGCAAAAACTTTTACTTGGAGAATTACAGCAACTTTAACTACTATGATTATAGCTTTTTTGGTGAGTGGAGATCCACTGACTGGAATTACCATAGGCGGAATAGAGTTTTTTATCAAGATACCAGTTTATTATTTTCATGAAAGAGCATGGTATAAATCAAATTTCGGACGAAATGAGAGAAAAACAAAACGAGACTGATTTACTTCATCAAGCAATTAAAGCAGCAAAAGATGCAGGAGAAATAATTTTAAAAGTCTATGAAAATGACTTTGAAGTTAAATATAAAAAAGACAACTCTCCATTGACTATTGCCGATCAAAAAGCTAACCAGATTATAGAAAAGTATCTAATTCAAACCAACATTCCCATTTTAAGTGAAGAAGGGAATCATGCTCCCTATCAAGAAAGAAAAAAATGGNATTTAGTTTGGATAGTAGATCCTTTAGATGGTACTAAGGAGTTTGTAAAAAGAAATGGTGAATTCACTGTTAATATAGCTTTAGTTGAAAATGGCAATCCAGTTTTGGGGGTTATTTATGTTCCGGTCTCCAAATGCTTATATTATGNATCTTCTAANGGTTCGTTTAAAATTTANAATGGNAAAAAGAAAAAATTACCACTTAAAAAATTCAATAAAGTATTCACNATTGTAGGAAGTAGATCTCANATGAGTAAAGAAACAGAAAAATATTTTGATGATTTGAAAAAAGAAAAGGGGCCAATTGAAATTGTTTCAATGGGAAGTTCTCTTAAAATATGCCTTGTCGCTGAAGGTGTTGCTGATGTTTATCCTAGATTTGCTCCCACTATGGAATGGGATACAGCGGCAGGTCATGCTATTGCCCATTATGCAGGTAAAAAATTAGTAGATTTAGAGACTAAAAAANACATGACGTACAATCGNCCAATTTTAAAAAACAATTGGTTTATAGTTAAATGAAAAGAAAAATTGCATTGATTACTGGTGTAACTGGTCAGGATGGAGCGTATTTGTCTGATTTGTTATTGAATAAAAATTATGAAGTTCATGGTATAAAAAGAAGATCATCCTCTTTTAACACCTCCAGAATAGATCATCTTTATCAAGATAAGCACCAAGAAAATGTTCATTTTTTTCTTCATTATGGTGATTTAACAGATTCTACAAATTTGATTAGAATTTTACAGGAAGTGCAACCAGATGAGATATACAATTTAGGAGCCCAGTCACATGTTAAAGTTTCATTTGAAGTTCCAGAATATACGGCAAACTCTGATGCNTTAGGAACTTTAAGACTATTAGAAGCTATTAGAATTTTAAAAATGGGTGNTAAAGTAAAGTTCTATCAAGCTTCCACATCAGAGCTTTATGGGAAAGTTCAGGAAATCCCACAAAATGAACAAACTCCTTTTTACCCTAGAAGTCCCTACGGAGTTGCAAAACTATATGCATTTTGGATCGTAAAAAATTATAGAGAAGCATATAATATTTTTGCGTGTAATGGGATNTTATTTAATCATGAAAGCCCANTAAGAGGCGAAACTTTTGTGACTAGAAAAATTACAAGAGCAGCTGTTAAAATTCATTTAGGTTTGCAAAAAAAATTATTTCTAGGAAATCTCGATGCNAAAAGAGATTGGGGACATGCTAAAGATTACGTGGAGGGAATGTGGAAGATGTTACAAATAAAAAAACCAGAAGATTTTGTCTTAGCAACGGGAAAAACAGCGACTATAAGAACTTTTTGTGAATTAGCCTTTAAAGAGCTAAATATTATAATTAATTGGTCNGGAAGTGGAATAAACGAAGTGGGTATTGACAGCTCTAATGGAAATGAAATAATTGCAGTTGATCCTAATTATTTTCGGCCTACTGAAGTNGACCATTTAATTGGAGATGCAAGNAAAGCAAAAGAACTTTTAAATTGGAGTCCAAAATATGACCTATCTTCTTTGGTAAAAGAAATGATTAACTCAGATCTTGAAATCATTAAAAAAAGTATNTAGTTTTTATGAGTCTTTCTAAAAATTCGAAAATTTATGTAGCTGGTCATAATGGAATGGTAGGGTCTGCTATTTGTAGAAAATTAGAATCATTAGGGTATAAAAATTTGATTAAGGAATCCTCCAATAAATTAGATCTTAGAAATAGCCTAGAGACAGAANATTTTTTTAAATCTAAAAATCCTGAGTTTGTTTTTTTAGCTGCCGCCAAAGTGGGTGGTATTTTGGCAAATTCTACTTATAAGGCAGACTTTATTTATGATAATATAATGATTCAAAATAATGTAATTCATTGTGCTCATAAATATAAAGTTGAAAAACTACTTTTTTTAGGTTCATCTTGTANTTATCCTAAAAAGTCAAAGCAACCAATTAAAGAAGAGTATCTTTTGTCAGGGTATTTAGAGCCTACCAATGAGCCCTATGCAATTGCTAAAATTGCAGGTTTAAAAATGTGTGAATATTATCGAGAGCAATATGGTTCTAATTTTATTTCAGCTATGCCTACTAATTTATATGGACCTAATGACAACTTCAATCTAGAAACTTCTCATGTTTTTGCAGCATTAATAAGAAAATATCATGAAGCTAAAATTCAAAATCATTCTGAAGTTAAATTGTGGGGAACTGGAGCTCCAAAGCGCGAGTTTTTACACGTAGATGATTTGGCTGATGCCCTTGTTTTTCTAATGAAAATTTACAATTCCAGTTCAATCATTAATATTGGGACTGGAGAAGATATTAGCATTACAGATTTAGCTAAAAAGATTCAAAAAGTAGTGGGTTACAAAGGCATTATTAACTGGGACAAAAGCATGCCCGATGGAACTCTTAGAAAGTGGTTAGATGTAAGTAAAATCAATGATTTAGGCTGGAAGGCGAATACTTCACTTTTAAAAGGGATAGAAATGACTTACGATTGGTATTCAAGGAATTTTAGTTAAAAGATGTTATGAAAAAATGTTTTCTTTTAGGACTAAATTTAATAGCTATTTTAGTTTTTAATGCCCAGATTAAGAATACAAGCTTTTCAAAGTATTATAATTTTAATAATCACGTATCTTCAATTAAACATTCTTCAATTCAACCTTATCTAGAATCTCACCAAATCAATGTNGATACTAATGAAAGAAAAAATCGTTCTAAAATTGGTAAAAAGGTATTTACTGAAAGTTTATTAAATATTGTAGAAAATGATGTGCATTTAACAGCTGACCCACTATTTAATTTTACTATCGGTCCAAAACACAATAGTGGAAATTATCGTTACCATGCAAATGTTAGAGGATTTAGAATTACTGGTGATTTAGGAAATAATATTTCATTTGAAACTCGATTTTACGAAAATCAATTNTTATATCCAGACTTTTTAAAAGAAAAATCAGTGTTTAGATCTAATCCTTCACAAGGAATTGATGGCATCGCTTTTGGTTTGGGGAGGTCTAAAAATTTTGAAGATTTTGGTAACGATGCTAGTTTAGCTAACGGCTATTTGAGCTATTCTCCATCAAAGTATCTTAATTTTCAAATTGGACATGGCAGACATTTTTTTGGTGATGGATATAGATCTCTTTTGATTTCTGATTATGCTCCAGATTATCCATATATAAGCGGACAATATTATTTGTTTAATAAAAAATTATTATACAAACATGTAATGGCTTGGATGAGAAATTTAAACAGAATACCCGCTGCTTCTACACCCGAAGCATTATTTATTCCAAAATCAACTAGTTTCAATCAGTTATCTTTCTGTCCCAACTCCAAGTTTTCAATAGCTGTTTTTGAAGGAGGGGTATATCAATCCTATGAACTGCAAAATGGAAATATAAATCCTGATTTAAGTTTCTATTCTCCAATTATTGGGACAAAATTAATAGATATTGATACCGTAAATAATATTATTTATGGATTTAATGGTGCATATAACTTATTGATAAACCTTAAAATTTATAATCAAATTGCTATTAAATATCCTTTCAAGTCTTATGGTTTTCAATTGGGAATAATGTGGGATAATCCATTTAAAATTGAGAATTCATTTNTAAATTTTGAGTGGAATAATAGTCCAACTAGCCTTTATTCAATGCAAGAAGGCCAACAATTTCAAAGTTACTCTCATCTTGGCCATGAATTAGCACACCCTATGGGGGCTGGTTTTCAAGAATTTTTATTTAGAGGACAACTTTCTTATAAATTACTATTTATAAGATTTAACTATAATTATGCTAAAATGATTAATAATTATTCTGGTAATGAAATATTTGAATTTCTTGACAATCAACTTTTTAATATAATTTTAGATAATACGAGGTTATTTTTAAATACCAATGTTGGTGTCATGTTAAATAAATCTACTAATATGGAACTATCTATAGGCCATTTAACAAGAATAAAGAATAATTTAGTAGAAAATTATATTTTTCTATCCTGGAGAACGTATTTAAAAAACGACTACTTTGATCAATAACTATCTATTTTGAGTGAAATATATATATTAGTTTTTGGTTTTTTAACAGCATTTTTTGTGGTGCTATTTGCCATGCCATCACTAATTAAAGTAGCAAAGCTCAAAAACTTAGTTGATTCCCCAACTGAAGATCGAAAAATGCACCGTTGGAGTATCCCTACTTTGGGAGGAGTTGTCATATTTGGTGCCATAGTTTTTTCTTATTCTTTGTGGTTTCCTGTCGAATATAATTTTATTAATGGAGCAGTAGTAAATTTTAAATTTTTAATATCGTCATTAATTTTATTATTTTTTGTGGGGGTTAAAGACGACATAATTGGAACAGCTCCTATTAAAAAATTGATAGCTCATATTATTGTGGCTTTTATTTTAGTTGTAATGGCTAATTTGAAAATAGAGTCAATGCATGGAATATTTGGAGTTTATAAAACGTTATCCGTTTGGCAAAGTTATTTATTGAGCTTATTTGTATATATAGTAATAATTAACTCTATAAATTTAATTGATGGGTTAGATGGTTTAGCCGGACTGATTTCACTTTTGGCTTCTTTTTTATTTGCTTTGATATTTTATTTTTCTGGAAATATGCCTTTAAGTTTATTAGCCATTGTACTTTCAGGGACTATGCTTGGATTTGTGTTTTTTAATTTCCATCCAGCTCGTGTTTTTATGGGAGATGCTGGTTCATTAGCTATTGGATCAATTTTTTGTCTTTTATCAATTAATGCTATAAATGAGAATTATTTATTAGCCCCAATTTGGGTTCAAAGCTTAAATAAGCCAATACTTGTTATGAGTATATTGGTATATCCCTTAATCGACACATTAAGAGTATTTATTTTAAGAATTTTTAAGGGAAATTCTCCCTTTAAAGCCGATAAAAACCACATTCATCATTATTTTGAGAAACTTGGAATAGGACATAGTAAAACTACTTTAACTATATTTTTTTTCAGTATCGTTATTGTTTTGTTTCAGTTATTTATTCAATTTTATTTAAAAATTGAAAACCCTACTTATTTATTTTTAATACAAATATCTTTTGCATGTACCTTAATGTTTTTAATCTACAAAATTTATAAAAAATTATTCTCCAGTTTTGATTAGAATTTCAGGTATTTTATTTTTATTATTTTTAGTTACTTCTTCTTTTTCACAAAAATATTTTTTTGGCGATATTCAGTCGACTTATAATTTAGAAAAAGAATTTTATTCATCTGCAGATATATCTCATACCATATCCAAGCCCTATTTACTTTCTAAAAATACGTCAATTCAATTTCAAAATGGTTTATGGAAATACGCATCCATTAAAGATTCTTCTAGCTTAAGATTATTTCCTTTTATATCGATAAGTCAAGTACCAAGACTACATTCAACTAATATTAACTACCGAGTTGGTCTTCAATTAAATTATAATAAATCTAGTTTTTCCTATCAATTTAGAATAGGGTATTTAAAAAATTATATGCCTTCTTTATTTGAAAATTTTTCTTTTAAAAGATTAATGATGCCAACCGTAGGATATCTAACCGATTCCTCACAAAAAGTGGTTAATCAGTTTTTATTTCATGGAGTTATGTCTTGTAAAATAAATAACTACATCGTTTTAAGTGCTGGTAATCAAAAGAATAAATTTGGTGATGGCTACAGGTCTTTATGGTTGTCAGAATTTGCACCAACTTACCCATTTTTAAAATTAGAATCTACTTTTTGGAAAGTAAAATATGTAAATCTATGGTCTGTTCATGATGACAGACATTCCCGAGGTTTTTCCAATAAAAAATGGGCTTCTTCACACCTTTTAAGTTACAACATTACTAATTGGCTTAATTTAAGTCTATTTGAGTCAGTTATTTGGCAAGACAAAGATACATTAGTTAACCGAGGTCCTGATATAAATTATTTTAATCCTTTTATTTTTTTTAGACCAGTAGAATATGGAATTGGTTCAGCAGACAATTCTCTTCTTGGTGCAGGACTAAAGTTGAGTATAAATAAAAAAATTATCAGCTATTCAAGTTTTATTTTAGATGAATTTTTGCTGAGTGAGTTAAGAGACCAAACCGGTTGGTGGGGTAATAAGTATGGTATTCAGTTTGGAATTAAATTATTTGACCTTTTCAAAATAGATGGCTTGTATTCTACTGCAGAATATAATTTGGTGAGACCTTATACATATTCCCATATGACTTCAAAACAAAACTATGGACATAAAAATCATTCCCTAGGACATCCGTTAGAATCCAATTTCAAAGAATTTTTGATGATATTTGGATTTCAAAAAAACAACCTTGATATATCATTACAATATCATTCTCAGTTATTTGGACTTGATTCATCAGGAATTAATTTTGGAGGTAACATGTTTAATTCTTATGTAGATAGAAATGGAGAAAGAGATCAATTTACAGGTCAAGGAAATTTAATCCGACAAAAGATATTTATTATTCAATTTTCTTACCTATTAGCTTTTCAGACAAATACTAAGGCCTTTTTCCAGTTTAACTATAGAAATACTCACCAAGAAGGCAATTTAACTAAGAATTTCATCTTCTTTAATTTAGGGATTAGTTCAAGATTATGGCAAAACCTTCAAGATTATTAATTGAATCGTTGAACACATCTGTATTTTAATAATAAATTGTACTAATTTCGTTTTAAATTGTATAATTCATTTGGAAACTATATCTAATTTATCTTTTTTAACTAAGTCTAAAGGGTATGTAGCCTTGCTTAAATTGAGACTTTCCTCATTAGTAGTTATGAGTGCCTTTTTTGGATATCTTTTGGCCGGAGGAGATTTGGAATCAATAATTTTTTTAAAGCTTATTTTTGGGGGTGTTTTTATCACAGGTTCTTCAAATGGGTTTAATCAAATAATTGAAGCTAAGACTGATGCTTTAATGACAAGGACATCACTAAGACCTATTCCGTCTAAGATTCTAAATTCATTTGAAGCAATATTATTTTGTTCATTTATGGGTGTTATTGGTCTTTATTTGTTATTAGAAATTAATATGAATTCTTTTATGTTGGGTTTATTAGCTATGGTTATTTATACTATAATTTACACTCCTTTAAAAAAAATCACCCCATTTGCTGTTTTTATTGGTGCCGTCCCTGGAAGTATACCACCCCTTTTAGGTTATATCGCAGTAACAAATAGCTTTGGATTAGAACCTGGAATTTTATTTATGGTTCAATTTTTTTGGCAATTTCCTCATTTTTGGGCTTTAGCGTGGAAGTTAGATGAAGATTATAAAAAAGCGGGTTTTAGGTTATTACCTAGTGGAAATAGAAATCAAAAAAGTGCATTCCAAATTATGCTATANTCCGCATTTTTAATTCCGGTATCTATGCTTCCTTGGGCTGCAGAAATGACTGGATTTTGGTCCATGATAGTNGCTGTTATNATAAGTCTAGTTATGTACTATCCATCAATTAAACTATACTTTACATTAGATAATAAATATGCAACTCAACTAATGCTTATGTCATTTATCTATTTACCTATTTTATTTTCAATTTATTGTNTTAATCAGATATAATTTTTTTGTAAATGCAACAATTCAAATCTAATAAACAAAAAGAAAAAGTATACACCGCTTTAGTAGTAGTTGGGCTTATTGCNAGTGTAATGTTATTTGCAGGTTTATCAAGTGCNGTATTAGTTAGAAAAATGGATAAGTTTTGGGTAAATATCCATTTACCTTCTGCTTTTAAAATTAGTACTTTAATAATCCTTATTAGTAGTATATTTATGTANCTGGCACTGAAAAAAGCGAGAATNTCAGATCAAAAGAAAACAATNTACTATTTATTAATTTCATTAGTATTGTCTTTGTTATTTGNTTTTTTCCAATTTCAGGGNTGGAAAAAATACTACCANCAAGGAAATGCCGTTAAATCCTTTATCACTTTTGTATATGGCCAATACGGGCAATCCTATTTAGTTTATGATCAAGATNTTCCTATTAAATATGATGGTGAAAATTACTTAAAAAATGAAAAAATTCTAAGCNTAGACGAAATCGACAATTTAAAACTATTTTTAAGACAAATATGCGGATATGGGACTAGTTTTGAAGGTTCAAATTTATCATTGCNAGAATACGATAACCCTTTTACAATATATGATGTAAAAAGTAAGACAANATTAAAAAATAATGAATCGGGACTTAGCTTAAATGGAAATAAAATTTCTGAANGTCAAAAAGATGAGTTATTTAANTTTTCATATGGAGTTTGTAATGACCAACCATTTTTNATGCTCAAAGGAANATATGGANAGGATTTTTCTATTGCACTTAATGGAGAAGATTTAATATACGANAAAAAAAAGCTCTTTTTCCCAGCTAAAGAATTAACGGATTTAGAAAAAAATGCAATTACTCAAAAAGTATTTCAATCTGGAAAAGAATATTCAATTAAAAATGGTCAAGTCTATTTAAATAACAACTTAGTAGATAATTTTGATGGGTTCTTCCGATTAAAATCAGGAATAAATATTCATATTCAAAATAACTTTTGGGAAAGAACGAAAGAGGAACTAAATCCCAATCAATATGCTGAATTTTACCAAACTTCCAATGTTTCAAGCAGTTTTGTTTGGGTACTAACCATTATACATTTTTTACATTTAATATTGTCTTTATCTGGTATTTTAATAGTTACAATTAGGGCCAATAAGGGTTATTATAATTCAGAAAATACAGCCGGATTAAAAGCTATTGGAGTTTTTTGGCATTTTGTTGGTCTTTTATGGCTTTACTTGTATGTATTTTTAGAATATATTAATTAAACTTGTATCTGAGTTTCTAAAAAAGTAAAAAAAGTAATTAAATGGCTGGACACACAGAAAATATTAGCAGATCAGAACTTTGGGGTGGTGATGGTTCACCTTTCAGAATTTCATACGGGAAACAATGGATGTGGATGTTTTTAGTCTCTGATGCTTTAACATTTGGAGGATTATTAACTGCTTATGGTTTTGCCAGACATCAAGCTCCATCTTGGCCTATAGGTGAAGAAACTTTTAATGCTATGCCCTTCCTTGGTAATGGTTTCCCGCTCTTGTATGTTGCTTTAATGACCTTTATTTTAATAGTTAGTTCAGTAACTATGGTTTTAGCGGTAGAAGCAGCACATCGTTTAGACAAAAAAGGAGTTATCAAATGGTTATTGCTAACAGTTATTGGAGGATTCTTTTTTGTAGGATCCCAAGCATGGGAATGGTATCATTTTATTCATGGAACACATTTTGGATCTATTTTAACTTCCCAGGGATGGGCTGTAGTTGATTATGACTCCTCTAATAATCTTATTTTAAATATGGGCAGGGGAGTTTCAATAGTAGGAGCTGAAGCTGTTGCTTTATTAGAAAATGCTACAGCTTCAATGCAAGGTGCAAACCTAATTGAGAATGAATATGCTCCTCTAGTCCCTCAATATGCTAATTTTTTCTTTTTTATTACTGGGTTTCATGGTTTTCATGTTTTCTCTGGAGTAGTCTTTAATTTAATTATTTTGATAAATGTGGTGAAAGGGGTTTACGATAAACGCGGACATTACGAAATGGTTGAAAAAGTTGGCCTATATTGGCACTTTGTTGATTTAGTATGGGTATTTGTATTCACATTCTTTTACCTATTATAATTTTATTTAAATGGAAAGAGACGATTTAATTCACGATCATAAATATTCTGTTGCAGCTAATCATGATGAAAATCATGGTGCTGAAATAAGAAAGAAAATTTGGAAAGTAACGGGAATTCTCACACTTATTACGGTAGTAGAAGTTCTAATTGGAGCATTTATAAAACAATATGATACTTCGGGTGCTGATAATGCACTTTGGCCATATGTTAAGATAGGTTTCTTAGTATTAACCATAGTTAAAGCTGCATATATCGTCTTAGTTTTCATGCATTTAGGAGATGAAAGAAAAAATTTCAAATGGGTTATCTTAGCTCCTTATATTTTATTTATTATGTATCTCATTTTTATATGTCTTACAGAATCTAGTTATTGGCACGAAGTTTTTGAAGGTGCTAATAGCATCAACCCTTAGAATAAGTGATCTCTAGAAGAAAGGGGTTTTTAATATTGGGTTTAATATTTGGAGGCTTTCTCGCCTCTCTAGCATTTTTACTTTCTGGTGATACAGAATATAAGTCTCAACCCAACTTTGGGAGTATAGATCAACCTTTTAATATAATCGATATAAATAACCAAACTATTTCATCTTGTGATTGGAATGATAAAATAGTTTTATATAATTTTTTATCAGTTAATTGTCCAACAGAGTTTGAAAAGTGTCCTTTTAGACTTGAATGGTTTAAAATTAAAATTTACAACGAATTAGTCGAAAATAAAGGATTCGAAGATGTAATAGTAGTAACCTCTTTTATTGATACTTTATCAGATATTAATGAAAGAATTAAAGAATTTAGAAATTACAATAAGATAAATAGTAATAAATGGATTATGACTTCGACAAAGTATATCCCTTTTTTTGATAATAGTTTTGAAAAAGGAAATCCTTGGAAAAATAAAGACACTATTTATGGGTTTGATAAACAAGCTCATCTTATGACCTTATTAGTAGATAAAAATCAAAATATAAGAGGAAAATATCTTACTTATAATTTTGGTGAAATAAGAAGAATTACTAAGGAGATTAGTTTATTAATTCAGGAGGAACAAAGGGAAAAGAAACTTTCTGTTTTGCCTATTTATGGAAATAAAGATTTCGATTCTTCTATAGATAAAGATACCATATATCACCAAATCCCTTATTGGTCATTTATGAATCAGAGTGGAGTAAAAGTAAGTTCAGATAACTTAAACAATAAAGTTCATTTAGTTGATTTCTTTTTTACTCATTGTCCCACGATTTGTCCAAAGATGACTGTTAACATGAAAAAGATTCAAAAGGCTTTAAATAAAAAATGTTTTGATAATGTGGAATTACTGTCCTTTACCGTTGACCCTAAAAGAGATTCTACGCAAAGACTCAATGAATATGCTAAATCTTATAATTTAAACACGAATAATTGGAATTTGATTACTGGAGATCAAAATACGATCTATCAATTAGGAGTAAATGGGTTTTTAGTTCCTAATCAAGAAGATGCTCTGGCCCCAGGTGGATTTCTACATTCAGAAAAATTAATTTTAGTAGACCAAAAACATAGAATTAGAGGTTATTATGACGGAACGGATTCAGCAAATATTCCAATTATTGTTGAACATATTAAATCACTTATGTAAGTTTCATATTTAAATTTTATTTTGAAATAAATTTTACTTTAATTTTAGCAAAAATAATATATGAGTTTACCATCAGCCTCCATTACTAAAAACGATAAAAAAGCCAACATTTTTATTATTTCTGTCTCTGCGATTGTTTTTTTAGCTGTTGTTATTTTACATGAACTAAATTTGAATATTGAAATAAATTTTGATCCTCATATTTTCGCAAAATTTAATGCTCTGATTAACGCTACAGTTTCCATATTACTCATTCTCGGTTTAGTTTTCGTAAAATCAAAGAAATATCTACTTCACAAAAGAGTAATGAAATTATCCATAATTTTATCCGTACTTTTTCTTTTATCCTATATAGCTCACCATCTTTTAGCTGAAAGTACAGTATTTTTAGGTAAAGGGAGTATTAAAACTATATACTATCTAATTCTAATTTCTCATATTATTTTAGCGGGATTATCCTTACCTTTTATTTTATATACAGCTTACAGAGCTTCTATTGCCGAGTTCGGAAAGCACAAAAAATTAGCTAGGTATGTATATCCTGTATGGCTCTATGTCGCTGTTACAGGGGTTATTGTTTTCATTCTAATATCACCTTATTATTCATGAAGTACATATATAAAATAGCGCTATTATTTTCATTTATATTTATTAGATTCAATTTATTTTCTCAAGGTTGTTCTACTTGTAGAGCACAAATAATTAATAGTAATAGTGAAGATTTAACGGTAGGTAATGGTTTAAATACTGGAATATTATTTCTTATGATTATCCCTTACATCATATTATTTTTTCTTTTTAGAAAAAAACTTTTTAAAATTTATAAGTCATTTAAAGTTAATACTTAAACTTTAACTTGTTAATAATCTTGTATTACATATATTTGTAAAAGTTCTTTTAAACTTATCAAGAAAGGTGGAGGGAAATGGCCCTTTGAAACCTTAGCAACCCCCATGAGGTAGGTGCTAATTCCAGATATTTATATCAAGATAAGAGTTGAAGAATTTACTATTCGATCTCTTTCAATGAAAGAGATTTTTTTTTGGAGTAACATGAAAGATATATTAAGTATTGCTAAAAATAAAATATTGGTTTTAGATGGCGCTATGGGTACTATGATCCAGCGCTATAAATTGGGAGAAGCCGATTTTAGAAAAAATTGGTTTGAAAACCATGACAGTCCACTAAAAGGAAATAATGATTTATTAAGTTTAACAAGGCCAGATATTATTAAAGACATTCATAATGCGTATTTTGAAGCTGGTGCAGATATTATCGAAACCAATACTTTTTCAGGAACTAATATTGCCCAATCTGATTATGGGTTAGAAAAATTTACTTACGATATTAATTTTCAAAGTGCTAAAATTGCTAGGGAGGTAGCTTTAAAATTTACAGAAAATGAACCTCATAAACCAAGATTTGTTGCTGGATCAATAGGTCCTACCAACCGAACAGCATCCATTTCACCAGATGTGAATGATCCTGGGTTTAGAAACACTTCATTTGATAAATTAAATTTAGCATACCAAGAACAAATTACGGCACTTATGGATGGCGGAGTAGATTTACTTTTAGTTGAAACAGTATTTGATACTTTAAATGCAAAAGCAGCTTTATTTGCAATTGATGAGGTCTTTAATCAAAAAAAATCGTCAATTCCAGTGATGGTTTCAGGAACGATTACTGATGCAAGTGGAAGAACTTTAAGCGGTCAAACAACAGAAGCTTTTTTGATATCTATGTCCCATTTCCATTTATTTAGTATCGGACTAAATTGCGCATTGGGAGCTGCAGATATGCACCCCTATTTAAAGATATTAGCTAAAAAATCTTCTTTTTTAATTAGTGCTCACCCTAATGCAGGGCTTCCAAATGAATTTGGAGAATATGATGAAACACCTGAAAAAATGGTAAAACAAATTAAATTATTCTTAGAAGATAACTTAATTAATATAATTGGCGGTTGTTGTGGAACTACGCCTAGCCATATAAAGGCTATTGCCGAGTTAGCAGATCAATATTTACCAAGAAAAATGGATTAGTAATGGATAGTATTTTACAACCATATAAAGGAAAATATCAGTTTAAGTGGAAAGAATTTCCTTTTATGAAATTAAGCGGGTTGGAACCATTGGTTTTCAGTCCCCAACTTAATTTTGTAAATGTTGGAGAAAGAACTAATGTTACTGGATCTAGAAAATTTTTAAGATTAATTAAAGAAGAAAAATTTGATGAAGCTATAGATGTTGCAAGAGAGCAAGTGGAAGGAGGAGCACAAATAATTGACATTAATATGGATGAAGGCATGTTAAATGGTCAAGAGTCCATGGTGAGGTTTTTAAATCTCATAGCAGCTGAGCCTGATATCTCTAGAGTTCCGGTTATGATTGACTCTTCAAAATGGAATATTATTGAAGCAGGGTTAAAATGTATTCAAGGAAAAGGAGTAGTAAATTCAATTTCGTTGAAGGAAGGAGAAGCTCAATTTATTAAACAGGGGCAATTAATTAAGCAATTTGGAGCTGCTGTAATTGTGATGGCTTTTGATGAGCAAGGGCAAGCAGATTCTTATGAAAGAAGAATAGAAATCTGCGAAAGATCTTATAATATTTTAGTAAAAGAAGTGAAATTTCCACCTCAGGATATCATTTTTGATCCTAATGTTTTTCCAGTTGCTACAGGAATGGAAGAACATAAAAATAATGCAATAGATTTTTTTAAAGCTACTAGATGGATAAGAGAAAACCTTCCTGCAGCACATATTAGTGGAGGCGTAAGTAATGTTTCTTTCTCCTTCAGAGGAAATAATACAGTAAGAGAAGCAATGCACTCAGCTTTTCTTTACCATGCTATTAATGAAGGGATGGACATGGGCATAGTGAATCCTTCTATGTTAGAAATTTATGATGACATTCCTAAAGATTTACTTAACAAAGTAGAAGACGTACTTTTCAATAGAACTGAAAATGCGACAGAAGAGTTACTTTCGTTTGCTCAAAATATAAAGGGAGGTATAAAAAGTGAAGTCAAAAAAGCTGAATGGAGATCTGAGTCTGTTGAAAGGCGATTAGAATATTCTTTAATCAAAGGCATCACAGAATTTATTATTGAAGACGTTGAAGAGGTAAGAATTAAGGCTTCAAAACCAATTGAAGTAATAGAAGGCCCATTAATGAATGGAATGAATACCGTAGGGGATTTATTTGGAGAAGGGAAAATGTTTCTTCCTCAAGTAGTTAAATCTGCAAGAGTAATGAAAAAAGCAGTTGCTTATTTAACACCATTTATAGAAAAAGAAAAAGGGGGAAAAGTACAAAGTAAGGGCAAAATTTTATTAGCCACTGTTAAAGGAGATGTGCACGATATAGGAAAAAATATAGTCGGTGTTGTTCTTGGTTGCAATCATTACGAAATTATTGATTTAGGGGTAATGGTAAGTGCAGATAAAATAATTAAAGAAGCCAAAGATCATCAGGTAGATATTATTGGATTAAGTGGCTTAATTACCCCATCATTAGATGAGATGATAGATGTAGCAAGAGAAATGGAAAAAAATAACATCCACATTCCTTTATTAATTGGAGGTGCCACTACTTCTAGGGTTCATACTGCGGTTAAAATTGAAAAAGAATTGCCGTCTAGCACTACTATACATGTCTTAGATGCTTCAAGATCTGTTCCAGTAGCAGGTAATTTACTTAGTGATAAAAAGTATGAGTTTATTGAAAAAATTGAAAAAGAATATCAAACTCTGAGAGATTATCATTTTAAGAAAAAAAGTCAAAAATCTTATTTAAGTATTGTTCAAGCTAGAAAAAATAAATTTCCGATAACTTGGGATAGCTACCAAGTTGTATCTCCTAAAAAACAAGGGGTTCATCTCATCCAAAATCTATCACCAAAAGAAATAGCTTCTTACATTGACTGGACTCCGTTTTTTCAAACTTGGGAACTTTATGGAAGATATCCTAAAATACTTAACGATGAAATTGTTGGTAATGAAGCGCAAAAATTATTTAAAGATGCTAAAAAAATGCTAATAAAGGCTTTGGATGAAAACTGGTTAGAAGTAAGGGCAGTTTTTGGTTTTTGGGAAGCCTACTCTGTTGATGACGATATATTAATATTGGATAAAAATGGTAAAATAATTGCGATATCTCATTGTTTAAGACAACAATCAAAAAAATCTTCCAAAGGGTATAATATTTCTTTAGCTGATTTCATAGCTCCTAAATCATCTGGTAAAAAAGATTTTATTGGGGCTTTTGTAGTAACAGCGGGAAAAGACATTGAAGCTATTTCTAAAAAATTCCAAGACGAAATGGATGATTATAACTCCATTATGATAAAAGCTTTGGCAGATAGAATGGCCGAAGCAGCAGCTGAATTTTTACATGAAAAGATTAGAAAATATGATTGGGGATACGCAAGTGATGAGAAATATTCTAATGAAGATTTAATAAAAGAAAAATATACAGGAATAAGACCAGCACCTGGTTATCCAGCTTGTCCTGATCACACTGAAAAGAATACTATTTTTAAGCTTTTAGATGCAGAAAAAAATGTTGGAGTTACATTAACAGAATCTTTAGCAATGTATCCTGCGGCTTCAGTTTCTGGCTGGTACTTTAGTCATCCTGAAGCTAAATATTTTGGATTAGGGAAGATCAAAATAGATCAAGTAGAAGATTTATCCAAAAGAAAAAAAATGGATGTTTCAATTATGAAAAAGTGGCTTTCACCTAATTTGGAGGATTAATCATTGTCTTAAACTCAAATTTATATGGATAACAAGTTTTATCGTTGCAAGTCATGTATTCTATAAACCCTGAAATTTGTAAACAATCTTTATGAATCCCAATTTTTTGCTTAAAGGTTGTTTTATTTTCAAAATAAGCAATTTTCACTCCAAAATTTTCATCGTACTTAATCTGAGGCTTTTGTTCTTGAATTTTACCTATAAGAGAAAAATTATTACTTGAATTAAAGTGAAACTTTGTTGGGAGCGGGCCTTGATTAGGAGACGGTAACTCAACAGCATATAGATGCCAATTATTATCAATTTTAGCATCAAAAGAAATAATATTCTCATTTTTTTGAAAACTAACTTTCCATGTAACAGGACTTTGAGAAAAATTTGAAATCGAGAAAAAAAATAATAAATAAAAAAGAATAAAGGATTGCACTTATTAGGTTTTGAACTCCTTTAACCCCTCTCTAAGCCAAGAAATAAAATCTTCTTTATTACCATGATTAATATAATCAGCGGATCCATTAGATAAATCTTTTCCATTCTTATCTAACATTCTATAGTATGGTTGAGATAATGCCTTGTATTTTTTGGCTTGATAGGCACTCCATTTATCCCCAATAGTGGTTACATTAATTATTTTTCCAGGAGCAATTTCAACCTCAGCATGCTCATTTTCAGGTAAAGGTCTTTTATCATCTACATATAAAGAAACAATAACAACACTATCTCTTAAAATATTTAAAACCCCTTTTTCTCCCCAAACTTTTTCTTCCATTTTTCTGCAATTTACACATGCATGTCCTGTAAAATCTAAGAAAGTGGGTTTATTGTTTTTTTGAGCATAAGCCAATCCTTCATTAAGATCATGAAATACAGGAAGTCCTTGGGGTCCATTGTGTGTATTCTCAGTAGAATGAGATCCCGTACCCGTTTTTGCTAAACCTAAACCATTGGGCGATTCACTGTAATTCATTGGAGGTGGAAATCCGCTAATTAAATTTAAAGGGGCTCCCCACAATCCAGGAAAAATATAAAAAACAAAAATTAATACGGAAGTAGCTAAAATAGTTCTACCAACAGAAAGTGATTCAATAGGGCTATCATTGGGCAATCTTATAAAACCAAATAAATATAATGCTAAAATAAAGAATATACCTACCCATATAGCTATAAATAGTTCTCTTTCAAGAAAGTGTCCTTGGACTACTAAATCAGCATTGGAAAGAAATTTAAAAGCTAAGGCCAGTTCTAAAAAACCTAAAAATACTTTCACTGTATTCAACCACCCACCTGATTTTGGCAATGAATTTAACCATCCCGGAAAAGCTGCAAATAATGCAAATGGAAGTGCTAACGCTAGTGAAAAACCAAACATACCTATAAAGGGTCCAATACCACCAATTGTAGCAGATTCGACTAATAATGTTCCAACTATGGGGCCAGTACAGGAAAAAGAAACTAAAGCAAGAGTAAAAGCCATAAAAAAGATACCTAAAAATCCTCCTTTATTAGAGGCTGAATCAGCCTTGGTAACCCACGTATTTGGAAGATTGATATCAAATGCCCCTAGAAATGAAATAGCAAATACTACAAGGAGAAGAAAGAAAAATAAATTAAAATAGACATTGGTAGAAAGTGAATTTAAAAAGCTAGCACCAAAAATGGCTGTAATTATAGTCCCCAAAAGAACATAGATAATAATTATACTTATACCATATAAAATAGCATTTCTAATACCAGCTGTTTTATTTTGAGATTGTTTGGTGAAAAAACTTACAGTCATTGGTATCATTGGAAAAACGCATGGAGTTAAAAGAGCAGCAAATCCACTTAAAAATGATAGAAAGAAAATAACTAATAAAGATTTTTTTTCGGATTTTTCTTCATTGGAATTATCTAAAATTTCGTTTTCAAATCCATCTACTTCTTCAGATTTAGTTAACTCTGGACTCTCCTCTACGATAACAATATCATTTTCTTTTGAGATTTCTGGAATTTCAAATTCTTCAAAATTACATCCTTTAACAGCTAATTCAAAAGGGCCGTCGTAGGGAGGAAGACAATGATTGTCATCACAAGTCTGGAAAGTAAAAAACCCTTTAACGGTAAAATCACCTTGTGTATTTACATATAATTTTCTTGAAATAGTAAGTTGCCCGCTGTGTAAATACAGATCTTCTTTGGCAATTTCATCATAAACATGATGAAATTCTGGTTCACTTATTTTATCATCTAAAATATAGTTGGAAGAAGTGTCAATATATAAATCAGTAGGAATTGAAAAACTTTCAGGGGGTAAATTAGCTGCATTTATGTGCCAGTCGTCATCAATTTCTATGGAGGCTTTTATCGTTACTTCACAGCCATTTTGTTCGGCTGATATAATATAGTGTACTTTATCTTCCGGAAACTCCATCTCTTGGGAAACAATGTTCTTACCGGAGAAAAGAAAGAGTAATCCAATAAAAAATACAAGTAATTTTTTTAAGTACATCTAAAAAATTTGATCAAATTTACAATGTTATTCCAACCAATCAACAAATAATTGGATAATGTGTGTTATTGCTTAACGCTCAATAACGAAAAAAGTTATTAAAAAACAATAAAAAAGAACTATTCTTGATATAATAAGTGATAATAGATTTTTGATTTTTCACGAATTTTGACTTTTTCGCTGATCACATATCCAATTACCCAAATAATATCTTCATTTGAAATAAGAACATAAATATTTTTTTTTTTCAAAAAGAGGAACTTTTCTTTCAGTCAAATAATCACTTATTTTTTTAGATCCTTTCATTCCAAGAGGTTGAATTTTATCTCCTTTTCTCCATTTTCTTATTAACAGAGGAAATTTAAGTTTAGAATAATCTACATTTTCAAAATTTAGACTTCTAGTTTTAATATTTCTTGTTTTTGAAATCTTTCCAGACAAAAATATAGGATAGTCTATGGCTTGATTTTCATTTAGATAATATTCTTTTAAGTCATTTTTTTCCATTTTTTTGGGTCTTAAAAGCCAATAATTTCTATCATTTAAAAGTTGAAAATTTGCACTTTCAATATATTTTCCAGGCTGAGAAGGGGCTTCTATCCATTTTGAGATCTGATGATTTTTAAACCCATATCTCCTTAAATAATGAGTCCAAAAATAAGATGGAATAGTGTAGTCATATTGAATTTTTACGTAATTTTTTTCTTCAGAAATATACTTTTCTAGTTTTTCTTTAACCAAATAGTTTAAAAGTAAATAATCTTCATTTAAGTATTTTATAGTATTGGAAAGAGCCTTTTCGTAATTTGGAAATTGGGTGCTTACTAATTTTAAAAGTTTATTTCTTATAAAGTTTCTATCATATTTTGAAGTTAGATTACTGCTATCAATGTTAAAATTAATAGTATTTAATTGCGCATACTCTTCCAATTCCTTTTTTGAAAATTCAAGCCCAGGTCTTAAAATAATAGTATTAATTTTTTGAATTCCTTTTAAACTATTAATTCCATTGCCTCTAAATGCATTAAATAAAAACGTTTCATGATTATCATTTTGGTGATGAGCAGTAATAATATAGTCTAATTCCTCTTGATTAATTAGCTCATTAAAAAATTGATATCTAACAATTCTTGCTTCATTTTGGAGATTTTTATTTTTATTTATTTCTGTGGTTTTAATAAAAAAATTAATTTTTCTTTCTTGGCAATACTCTTCAATTATTTTTATTTCTCGGTTGTTTTCTGAACCACGAAGTTGATAATTAACATGAGCTACAGAAATTTTCAAACCAGTTTTAAAACTTAAATCCAACAGTGCCATAGAATCTAATCCGCCAGAGACACCAATTAAAAAATTACTTTTTAAATTTATCTTATGATGGTTAAAGAAGTTTAAATACTTATTTATGTAATAATCTAGGTTTGACATGCCTTAAATAGTGCATCTGCTTTAATTAATGTTTCTTCATATTCTAATTCTGGAGAACTATTTATTGTTATAGCTCCACCTACATGAAAAGATAATAAATGATTTGCTTTATTATAAATTAATGTTCTAATTATTACATTAAAATCAAAATCACCATTAGGATATATTATTCCAAAAGATCCAGAATATAAACCTCTTTTGGACTTCTCATATTTTTCCATAATTTCCATAACCTTAATTTTTGGAGCTCCTGTCATAGAACCCATTGGAAATGTAGCTTTTAAAATATCTGAAACTTTAATATTTTCTGAAATTTCACATGAAATGGTAGAAATCATTTGATGGATATTTCTAAATGAATATACTTTTCTTAGCTCCTCTACCTTGACCGAACATTTTTTTGCTATTCTACTTAGGTCATTTCTTACCAAGTCAACAATCATATTATTTTCAGCTTGATCTTTTAAGCTATTTTCTAGCTGTTTTTTTAATAATCTATCTTTCTTAGGATCCTTGTCTTTTCTTTGTGTTCCCTTTATGGGACTAGAATAGATTTTATTATTTCTTTTTTTAATATATAATTCTGGACTTGCAGAAATTACGTAATGATTTTCTAGATCAGCATAAAACCCATATGGGGCCTGAGTTAATTGTTTCAATTTATTAAAAATAGCTTTGGGTTGGAGAAGTTTACTTTTGGCTTTCCATTGATAGCAATAATTGGCTTCATAAAAGTCGCCTTTTTGAATATGATTTTTAATTTTTTCAACATTTTCCAGATAATTTTTTTTACTGATTTCTGCTTTAAAATCTATTGCTTTGGAGGCTGTTATCTCACTCTTTATAGAGCTGGTTTTTTTAATTTTTTCTGGTGTAAAGCAAAATAGTTGTGGGAATTGGATATCATTTAAATTAGATGATTTTAATTTTTCAATATTATTTTTTAAATCATAAGAAAAAAAACATAAAATATGTTCTCCATGATTTGCATCTAAAAATTTTTGAAAATCAGAAAGTAAATTTTCATTGTTTTCTTTAGAATACCAAGTAGATTTACTTCCCGTATATAATTGATCTTTAAAAAAGACTTCCAAATCAATATTTAAATATAATCTTGAATTATTTTATAGACACATTTTGCCCAGTCTTCACCATCATTAAGTGAGGGGACTAAATCTAACTTCTCTCCCCCGTTTTCCTCAAAAATTTCTTGATTTTCCTCACTAATTTCTAAAATGGTTTCCAAACAGTCAGCAACAAAGGCAGGAGAAAATACCAAGACTTTTTTCATTCCTTTTTTCCCAAGTTTTTCTACTGTTTGGTCAGTGTATGGTTGTAACCATGGATTTCTTCCCAGTCTCGATTGGAAAGTAGTGCTATATTGATTCTCTTTTAGTTGAAGTATTTTTGCTAAATGTCTTGAAGTTCCAAAACAAGTAGCTTTATAACATAACTTGTTGGTATGATTGACTTCTTTTTCACAATTGTGATCTTTGCAAGGCTTACCATCTAAATAAATTTTATCTACATGCCTTTCTGGAATACCATGATAAGAAAAAAGAATATGATCATAACTGCTCAAATCAAACTCCTCCGTTCTATTTTTAACACACTCTAAATATCGATAATCATCGTAAAATTGTCCTATGATTTTAATTTCTGGTATGGCCCACCATTTACTTATAATTTTGAAAGCTTTTTCTGTAATAGATCCTGTGGTTGCAGATGCATATTGAGGATATAGAGGAAAAATAATGATTTGATCATAGTTTTTTAGTCGCATTTCAGCAAGAACTTTATCCATACTAGGGTTACCATATCGCATAGCGAGATGAGTTTCAAACTGGTTGTGTGATATTTTTCTTACTTTTTCAGTAAGATTCAAACCGTATGTTAAAAGAGGAGAAGCTCCGTTACCGATTTTAAATAATTTTTTATATTCTTTAGCAGATTTTGGCCCTCTTGTTGGGACGATTATCCCATTTACCAAGATCATTCTTAGAATAGGATTGACATCAATCACTCTTGGGTCATTCAAAAATTCTCTTAGATATTTTCTAACATCTCTTACTTTTGGACTATCGGGAGTCCCAAGATTAATTAAAAG
This sequence comes from Crocinitomicaceae bacterium, assembly GCA_002691605.1. GTDB lineage: Bacteria > Bacteroidota > Bacteroidia > Flavobacteriales_D > Parvicellaceae > MED-G20. Next base: position 44,012 of record NZID01000045.1, on the reverse strand, counting down.
TACTCCAGTTTTTTTACTACTCATCCTTAAATATGTAAAGGTCTATTTTCAGTTGCAGATAGTGCAGCTTCTTTTACAGCTTCACTATATGTTGGGTGTGGATGACAAATTCTTGCAATATCTTCTGCACTAGCTCTATACTCCATTGCTACAACAGCCTCCATTATAAGATCAGCTGCTCTAGGAGCAATCATATGAACCCCTAAAACTTCATCATTATTTGAGTCAGAAATGATTTTTATTAATCCCTGAATATCCATAGATGCTCTTGCTCTTCCTAATGCTCTAATTGGAAATTGACCAATTTTAAAATCTACATTAGACTCTAATAGTTCTTGTTCAGTTTTTCCAACTGATGCTACTTCCGGCCAGGTATAAACAACTCCTGGTACTAAATTATAATCAATATGGGGTTTTTGGTTAGCTATATGTTCTGCAACAAAAACACCTTCTTCTTCTGCTTTATGAGCTAACATTGCTCCTTTAACAACATCTCCAATCGCATAAACATTATTTTCAGATGTCATTAAATTATTATCGGTTACAATTCTTCCTGCTTTATCGGTTTCAATACCTATGTTTTCCAATCCTAGTTGATCAGTATAAGCTTTTCTTCCAACTGCAACTAAGCAATAATCACCTTCTATTGAAATTATCTCCTCTTTTTTATTTTTGACATCTAATTGAACACCTCCCTCAACCGCGTTTACTTTTTGAACAGCATGATTGAATAAAAATTTAAATCCTTCTTTTTTTAAAATCTTCATTAATTCTTTACCAAGAGTTTTATCCATTGTAGGAAGAAGACCATCTTGAAATTCAACAACTGTTACTTCAGACCCCAGTCTTCCATATACCGATCCTAACTCTAAGCCAATCACTCCTCCTCCTATAATAATTAAATGTTTAGGAACTTCTTTTAAAGATAGGGCTTCAGTAGAGGTGATGATTCTATTTTTATCTGGCACCATTCCTGGAAAAAAATTGGGTTTAGACCCAGTTGCTATAATTATTTTTTCTCCATAGATGCTCTCTTTCTTTTCACCATCTATATTAACAATGTTTTTATCTTTAAATGATCCCATTCCATGAAATACTTTTATTTTATTTTTATCCATTAAATATTGAACACCATCACAAGTTTGACTAATAACTTCTTGTTTCCTAGCCATCATCTTAGGAAGATTTACTTTAGGGGTATTTATATCTATTCCATGTTTGTCAAAGTCATGTAAAGCTGTTTTGAAATGTTCACTTGAGTCTAACAATGCTTTTGACGGTATACATCCTACATTTAAACAAGTTCCACCAAGGGTATTATATTTTTCAACTATTGCAGTAGATAAGCCTAACTGTGCACATCTTATAGCAGCTACATAACCACCAGGTCCTGAACCAATAACAATAACATCGAATTTTTCCATCATTAAAATTTTAAAAGACTAATTTAAACATTATGGATTGAATCAACCATGTGTTTTATTAAGATTCATATGATTTTTACACTTTTTAAAATAATAGTAATAAATAAGTGCTAATTGAAGAATAATAGGCTTAACAAATGGATTAAATTCTTGAATAAGTGCAAACCAAAATAAGATAGTTGTAAAAATCATGAAAAGAGAAAATATCAAAAACCAATAAGTGAACTTATTCCACCTCTTCTTCAAAATACTGTAGATTAAAATAAAATGAAGTGGACTACTCCACAATAAATTAAAATTGAGTTTAGTAGCTTGGTGATCAGTTCCTACCCACATGAAAATCAATATTATTGCTAGAAGAACTAATAATGTCAGATTGATTATAGACCAAGTGAAAATTAATTTTTCATCTTTAATATAGAGTAAAACTAAGGTAACAAAAAACACTGCCCAGCTATATAAAACTATATTTTCTTCATCTTTTTTCAAAATATTAGACTCAATAACGATTGATTTGGAAAGAACAATATTTTTTTTCTCTGATCCAGATTGCACCAAACTTTTAGCTAATATGGATTCCACTTTGTCGGGTAAAAACATGAGATTATTATTGCTTACTAGAACATCAATTTTTTTTCCTAATACGAGATCTATTCCTAATTCTAACCAAGGGGTATATTTCAAATAAGTATGAATGATTTCTCTGAATGTATATTTATTAGCTAATTCAGAATGGTCAAATAGTAAATTTTTTCCGTAAACGTTGACTAATAAATCTCTTATTCTTGAAGAACAATTATCATAAAAAAACTCATATTGGTAATTTCTATTTTCGGGTTGATAATTTTCAATAACCAAAGTTAATAGTTTTAATTTTTCTTCTTTATTTAAATTTAGGACCTGTTCTCTAACTCCTCTTTTTTTTCTAGAATACTCGGAAATGAAGTTAGACATTGGTTGAATACCCATGTAATAGTTGAGTCTACCTTTTGCAAAGTCATAACCAAAGTCAAATTGATTTTCTGAAAACTGAAATAATCCCCAGTTAACTACTAAGTCTATTTGATCTTCTGTATTTAAAATCCTTAGAGCACTATGTCCAAAAAGTGAGTAAATTTCATTGCCAGGATCACAAGTAAGTATACTAATTTGAGTTTTATTTGCATTTTTGGAAAGATCAATATTTTTACCAATTATTGTAAAAGGAAGAATTAATAAAAGAATTAGCAATTTATAAGTTGAAAATATTTTCAGCATTTTTTGTAGTGATTTTCCCAATTTCTTCAATACTTATTTGGTAAATATCTGAAAGTTTATTAGCAATTAGAGTGACGTAGCTACTTTTATTTCTCTTCCCCCTAAATGGCACTGGTGTTAAATATGGAGCATCTGTTTCTAATAAAATATTTTCTATATCAATTTCTTTAACTATTTTATCTAAACCACTATTTTTAAATGTTACAACACCTCCAATTCCAAATTTGAAATTTCCATACTCTAATATGTGCTGTGCATCTTTTAATGTACTTGAAAAACAATGAAAGACACCACTTAGTGAAGAAGAATTTTCTTCATCTAAAATTTTAAAAATCTCTTTATAGGAGTTCCTAGCATGAATTACAATAGGTAAATTAAATTCTTTAGCCCAACAAATTTGCTCTTTAAATGCTTTTTGTTGAATTTCAAGCGTAGTCTTATCCCAGAACAAATCAATACCCGTTTCGCCAATTGCTACAGGGCTATAATTTTTAACATAAGGTTTCAAAATGGCGAGTTCTTTTTCAAAATTATTTTTTACCGAGCAAGGGTGAAGTCCCACCATAGGATAACAAATGTTTTTATTGTCTAACGATAATTTAATAACATCGTTAATGGTAGTAGAATCAATATTCGGAAGCAATAATTTATTTACATAATTTTCGATACATTCTGAAATAATTTTATTTCTGTCTTCTTTAAAATCTTCTAGATAAATATGAGTGTGGGTGTCAATAAACATTTAAAATCGGATATTTTAAAATTAAGTTATAAGTTTAATGTTATTAAAGTTTAAATGTTAGATAAATATAATCATAAGAGTAAATATTTTATAGAACTTAATTCTTTAAGATTTATCGGATTTTTAGGGATTTTTTTTGGACATGTTTTTTTTAGTAACAATTTAGAAATTGTTAAATCTCCAATTTATACTGTTTTTCATGATTATGGAAAAATTCTTGGCTTTATATCTTTAGACTCTTTTTTTGTTCTTTCCAGTTTTTTAATTACATGGAAAGCCTTGGAAGAACTTCAATTCAGTAATGGTTTTAGTTTTAATAATTTTCTAATAAGGCGCACTCTTAGAATCTGGCCGCTTTACTTTTTAGTAGTTTTTTTAGGCTACTTCATCTTTTATACAGAAACTTATTTTAATCATCAAATTAACCCACTTCCTTCGTTTTGGAGTTTTGTATTTTTCATTTTAAATTTTGACATTATTGAAAATGGTTATGAATTTTTATTTTTCATGGTCTTTTTATGGTCTATTTCCGTAGAAGAGCAATTTTATATTTTTTGGGCGATCATTTTGAAATGGTTTAATAATCATTTGACTAAAATTTCTCTTGGACTAATTTTAATTTCTTTAATTTTTAGATTCTATTATTTGAATAGCCCTTTAAATTTAAATTTTAATACTTTAAGTACTTTAGGAAATTTTGGAGTGGGATCTTTAATTGCTATTTCTGCATTTAAAAAAGATAAAACTTTCTTGCTTATACAACAACTTTCTAAAAATAAAGTGATTTTCTTGTATGCTTTTATGCTTTTAATATTTTTATTTGCACCAATCCTTTGGAAAATTAATTTTTTTATAATTATCCAAAGGTTGGTATTTTCTATTTTTTTTGCTCTTATAATATTGGAACAATCCTATTGTAGGAATTCAATTATTAAATTTTCAAGTATACAATTCTTTGATTTTTTTGGAAAAATATCTTTTGGTTTGTACTGCTACCATGGACTGATTATTGCAATTATTTTAAAGTTAAATTTAAATCAATCCTTACTTTTTAATATTATTATTTATCCCATTTTAATTTTGATTTCAACCATATTTATTTCTTACATAAGCTACCAATACTATGAGTTGAAGTTTTTAAAATTAAAAACTAGATATACTTTATCTAATTAAATACATTTTACCAATACCATTCGTAAATGCTTTATCTCCATCAGTCTCTCTGTGCTCAATAGATTGGTTATCAATCTTTGAAATAACTCGGTATAGATAAATACCATTTGCTACAGGGTCTCCAAATTCATCTTTTCCATCCCAATAATATTCTGATACATTGTTACCTATTTTTAGGAGCTGACTTTCATGCAAAGATATCCGTTTGATCAATCGTCCTCTAATATTGAGAATCTGAACATCTAATTTATTGGGAATTTTGCTACCAGTAAGTGTAAAAGCAAAATACGTTTTTGTTGAAAAAGGATTTGGATAGTTATAAATATTACTAATTGTAGACTCTTGAATTACTTCAAATTGTATTTGATAAGGTTCATCCCCACTCAAATTGCCAGACTTATCTTGCCCTTGAACTCTTAACTTGTAAATCCCATCTTCTGTAAAATTTGGATTAAACTCAATGGTAAATTTATTTTCTTCTTCATTAATGAACCAATCGAGGTTAGGGGTTGAATTATTATAAAAATTAATTCTTTTCCAATTGGAGGAATTTGGAGACATTATTTCAATTTGAAAATTGGTTGTATCCACATCTTCATTTAGAACTAGAAATGGATTTTCATCATCTAACTCTATAACAATCAAGGGGTTGGGACTAACAATATCATTATTTAAAATATGGACCCCGTCAAAAGTTACATCTAATATTGGATTGGTATTATCCTTTAATACTGATATTTTAGTTTGCGCTAAATTATTAAAATAAAACTGTTCAGCTTGGTCTTTGTTATTATTGATTATAGGATTAGCTGTAATCCACAAATAATAATCATCTATTAAACTTCTAGTTGAAAATGAAATAGTATCAATAAGTAAATCTCTTGATTTTAAAGAGTCTTTTCTAGGATAAGGAATATTAATAATACCATTTTGATTTTCAATTTTATAGTTGACTAAAAGACTGTCCATATCAAAAGGGGATACATTTTCTATGGCAATTGAAAAATAAACAGAATCTCCTTGTTGGCTTAAATTAGAGTCTAAATACCAGCCTTTTTTTGGATTAACGGCTAACTCGGGAAGAGGATCATACGTTACTTGCCATCTCAATACTTGAGCTGGTGTAAGGAGTGAATCATCAGAAGTTTCTATTTCAAGTTGTAAGAATCTATAGTTACTATCTATTTGTAAATTAATAATAGAATCAAGATTCGTGAACAGGGTGTCAACTAATAAATTCTTTTGTGAGGAAGATAGAGAGGTTAGTCCTAAAATTCTTAATCTTGAAGAATCAGCAGAAAGTAATTCTAGGGCACTTTGTTCCCAATAAATATTTTTCCAATTATAGGATGGTCCTATACTGGATGTAGTCATTTTTCCATTTTCTAAAGAACTTGAAACACTTGTACTTAACTCTAAAAGTTGAGATGGAACAAATCCAGGTGAAATTGTATCTGATCGAACTTCAATAGCTGTAGTAGGGTCTCCCTTTTTACAAAAAAAAATAAATCCGTCATCTGGCTGAGAGGAACTAGTAAATCCAGTAGCACCTAAATTTTGAAAGGCAGTAATTAAATCATTGGACCAATTGGTATATAAAGGGCTGTTATATAGTAATGTTCCTCCATAGTTATTTGGAATATAACTATATGCTATAATAAAGTGTCCATCTGGGATTTTATTTTCTAGAAATGTAGCCAAAGAATCAAGTTGCGAGGCTACATCATTTCTAAACATGAAAAAACCATGTTCTCGAGATCTTCCTATTAAGGAGGTATTTCCACAAACTCCAGGATCGCCGTTTTGCTGACCAAAGCAATGATTTGGATTTAGAATAGTTGGCGGATTTGTTGAGTTATCTATAAAGGGAGTTCTCCAGTAATTTAGAGAATTGGGATCTACTACTCCAATCATTACAGCTGGTTTTATCCATCCTCCATAATCAGCTATATCGCCACTAACTTCCCAGTAGGTGCCTGACCATTCAGAACCAAGAGCAACATGTTGAATATAATTCTTACATGTAATGCTTTTAAAAGTGGGCAAAAAACTAAATTGATTAATAGTAGTGTCGTACTTAATATTTAAAAATTCATTGTCTTTAAATTGATCAAAATGAGCTTGTGACCATCCCCATACATTATCAATATATTGAAAAGATCTATATTTCCAATCAACTACAGAACTATCTGGTCTTGTTCTCCAATAATAAACGGTACTATCTGTAAAAAACAATGAATCTGAAGAGTTAGTATTGGTATTTATCCAATTATTAGGAATCGCTTCTACCACTCCTCCAGATGAAATTATTGACTGAGTTTTAAGCAACGGGGAATTGAAATTTATAGTAGTATCAATTTCAAAATAATAAGTATTTGTAGGTTCTAAAGGATTGATAGTAGAAACTCGTAATGTATCTAATTGGTTTCCAACAATACTAAAATCATAAGGCCAAATTGGAATAATTGAGTTAGAAGAAATATTTATTATATATTCTGCAGTATTATTATTCGTCTCATCTTCTGCTTCTTCAATATTTGAAATTGGTAAATCAATAGTGATTTCAAAAATATTTCGACCTATACTATTTTCAGGACGATTAATGATATTAAAAGTGACTGTGTCTTTATTTAGAACTCCTGGAATAAATTTAGAGTATATCGTATCCGTTCCGTTAGGTAAATTTTGTTTTACTTCAATATAAATAGAATCGTTAATCGCTTTACCAAGGTTATATACTTCAAATTTTAAGTCAAAACTATTTTTAGATAAATCTACTGTTCTTGGGTTAGTCCATATATTTTGAGGATTAATTAATAGTTCTGGAAGTAAATGAGCATTTACTTTAACTGCTGGGTCTCCCTGTAGGGACATGCCATTATAGTTACTTTCAAATTTTGGTTCCCATGTAAGTGTAGAGGTATTTAAGTCTAAAGAGTCAATAGTCATTACCATTTGTTGACCTATACTTTTATTATATCCATATTTCCCAATCATTTTATATAGATATTTTGCATATTGGTTGATATAGGGAATAAAACCTTGTTTTGCAGTAGAAATAAATCCTATTGCCCCACTATTTTCTGGTCTTAAAATTTGTTCAGCAAAGCTATTAGTATCCGTATTGTGAACATCTCCAGAATAGCATCCTAAACCTATCACTACAGGATACTTTCCTTGATTATTCCAATTTTCAGGTTGATCTATATTTTGACTAAACCCGTATCCCGAAGATGCATGTCCAAAAAAAGTCATTAATGAAATACCTTCTTCTAAAAATTCTTGAACCGTTTGAAATTCAAGTGGATCTATTATAGAAGTAAAAGGATTTTTTCCAAATTTTTTGACATTTCCTCCAAAAGAAGTGTCTTCAATTATATCCTGAAACTCTTGAAGCTTATTATTCATATATGCTTGTTCAGAGCTATCGCTTCCACCTGAAAAATGAGCAATATTTTTTTGCCAAGCCTTATTTTCAATAGTATAACTACTGTTATTACCTTGAAAAGTCTCTAATTCTATTACTTTATTTAAATATTTTAAAACCGAAGAATTCTCTTTTGCACTCAGTCTACCAATGGGAATAGGAAAACCTCTTTTTGTAGGATCTAACCCAACAGCAATATGATTATCAGAACTTGGATATCCCCAAGAGGGAAGGGAATTTAAATTATATGATACAGAATCCTTTCTAGAGCCTGGAGTAGTTTCGTCATTAAATCTTACAGATTTTCCAATTAAAAATAAGTGAGAAGGCCATGAAGGCCAGTTTTGCATGGCAAATTTTAAGAATCTTCTAATACTCAATGGATTTTTATAAATTCCACTTGCAAATTGATGATATAGCTCTTCAATATCGACCACTAATGTATCCATTTCTTCTGCTCTGTATGAAGCATATGTTCTAGAAGAAGTAATAAGTTTTTGTTCAGTAACAATTACAAATGCACTATCAAGCTGGTAGTTATTAAAGTTATTAAAATATCCAGATTTATTTACCGGAGAAACTTTATTCACATAATAGGCATTTGAATCCCCATCTAAATAGCAAATAATAGTGTCATTTATTGTAGTTGGAACAACAACTTCCCAAAAATTATTGTGGGCTGTAATGGGGACTATTTTATTGATATCGTCTAAAATATATAACCTTATATTCCCTAATGAATTAGTTAAATTGGTAATTGTTATTCGTTGCTTTTGATTGGCAATAAATGGGATGCCAAAATGGATTTTATTATAAGGAGAGAAATCAAATGTATGAGGATAACAAAGGTTAATTGAGGCAATATTCTGATAATCTGTACCTTGACCAATATCTGAAATTTCGTGTTTAAATTCTGTATTAGAATTAATATTTGAAGTAGGAAGGTCGAACTCTAAATGAAGTGTTTTATAATTAAAATAACTAGAATCTATTAGTAAATTATTATTTATATACACCTTGGTGTTATGATTATTTCCATCTACATTTACAGTAGAAGAATTGGCCGATATAATATTTATTTTCCCAAAGCTATTAGGACCGTTATTGAAACTATTTAATGAATTTATTTGTTCTGTATTTGAACCGTTTTTAGTTAAACTAGGTCCTGCCCAACCTTCACCTTCTTCATATTTAGGGCTGGATAATCCACTTTGCTGTCTTCCCAATAAGTAATTAGAGTTAAACTTTAATACTTCATTTCTCCAGCAGTAATTAGTAGCATTATAGTTATTGAAATTAGTATCAGTTTCTACAATAGTTCTTTTATTATTATTGTTATTATTCCAAGTAAAATAGTATCTAATAGTGTCATTGAATAAACTATAATATGAATCAGGAATATGTACAGCAGAATCATAAACTAAAGTATCGAGCCACCCATCATTTTTTTCTGCGTAAAATTCTATATAATCTTGTTGATTTAGAAATCCATTATTGTTTTGATCTTTAATTAAAATTGAAACTTCTTTTTCTCTTCCAAAAATTTGGAATTGGCCGTGTGGTATATTGCTAATGTCAATACCTAGGTTAGATAAATAATTATTAAGAACATTATACTCAATTCGATGAATTCCAGAGTTACTAATTGGGAAATGAAAGTATTGTTGATTGAAATTAATCCACTCATTTCCCAATCCCTGAGAAAAAAAATCAAAATGGGAGGCAAGGAATAAAAAGAATAAAATAATTTTTCTAAATAAAATCAATTTATTCAGGATTTAAATTAAATTTTAATGAAAATATATTGCTGTATTCTGCAATTGAAACATCTCCAATGTCTGTGAGAGCATATTCTATTTCTACCCCTTTTATTTTGATTCCTAACCCTAAATTCGGCTGCAGGGTATATATCATTTTTCCAGTTAAATCGGGTGTTTTTTGAATATTACCAATTCCACCCCTTAAATAAACAATATTTTTTATGTTTACTTCTGCTCCTAAGTGAGGGTCTAAAGAAAAAGGATTGGCAGATATTAAGGTATTTCTTTGACCGTCTGTAGTTAAATCCGAGTTAAATTCTAGTAATAAAGAAACATTTTCTTCCAATTGATATTTTTTATTTATACCTAAAATAATTCTAGGAAGAGTCAGCTCAAGCCCATTTTGAGGAAGGTCATTCCCCGTTGTATTAAAGACATTAATCATCTCATCAGTTAACTGATAATTCCATACGTTGAAGGTAGATGTTACATCTCTAGCAACAATGGCAAATCCCCAATTATTTTTTTGATAAGTTGTAGAAAGGTCTAATCCAAATCCCCATGCTTGAGCAAAATCTCCTGCAGTTCTATTTATGATCTTTACAGATCCGCCAATGGAAAGATAGTCACTGATTTTTTTCCCGTAGCTTCCTGTAAATGCCATATCAGCTGCACTAAAGTAGGTAATCCTGTCGTAATTTAAATTTCCTTGAGCATCAATTAAGTCTGTAGTATTGGGAATATTATCTACTCCAAATCTTAGAAAAGAAAACCCAAAACTGCTTTTATCGTCTATTTTCTTCACTATACTTCCAAAATCATATTTAGCTATTCCAGCAAAATATTCAGCATGCATTAAACCAATTTGAATATCATTTTTGGTATTAGAAAGGTTAGCAGGGTTCCAATATCCAGACATCGCTCCTTGCGTACTAGTAATTACTGAATTAGACATTGCTAAGGATCTTGCCCCAACTCCAATATTTAGAAATTCATTACTGTATTTTGGAGTATTAAGCTGACTTATGAATTCTAAAGAAATAAAAACTAAGGTGATTAGGAATATTTTTTTCACAATTAAAATTAACGATATTTATCTAAGTAAAGACTAATTTTTAGGTAATTCTATCTATCAAAACGAAGTTTAAAGTAATTTAGTTTTTAATATATGAAAAAACATATTCCAAATTTACTGACACTGTGTAATTTGATTTTAGGGTGGGTGTCGATTTATTTTGCATTTAGTTTAAACGTAAAAATGGCTATCTACAGTATAATTCTTGCATCTATATTTGATTTTTTAGATGGACTTACTGCTCGCATTTTGAATGTAACTTCTAATTTAGGAGCTCAGCTAGACTCTTTAGCAGATTTCATCACTTTCGGAATTGCGCCTGCTTTAATTGTTTATAATCTTATTATTTCCCAAACTTCATTTCTTTTATTAAATAGCAACCTTCTTCTTTTTTTATGGATAGGCTTGATCCCTGTTTTTGCAGCAATAAGACTTGCAAGATTTAATTCTAAGCAAGAAAAAACGAGCTATTTTATTGGACTTCCCAGTCCAGGGTTTGCATTATTAACCATTAGCTTAATTATCATTTTCTTAGAATTTCAAATTGAGAGTATTAAACAATTATTCCCTTTCATTGTAGTTGTAGGTTCTTCCCTTATGTTTTTAAAAATAAAATTCCTAGCATTTAAATTTAAAGAATTTAGATTTAGAGATAATAAACTGATTTTTAGTTTTCTATTTATTTCTATTATTTCTATTTTATTATTAATAATTTTTGGATATGCTGTACTTATTCTACCTATTGTTCTACTTTTGTATTTATTATTTTCAATAATTTTTAATTTTATTTAATGAGATTCAAAGCAAGTATTAACATTATGCCCCTTGAAGCACTTCTTGATCCTCAAGGAAAGGCGGTTAGTCAAAGTATGGGTAATTTAGGAATAAACGATATTAGCAATGTAAGAATAGGCAAACATATTACTTTGTTTGTTGACAGTGCAGATGAAAATTTGGCAAAGCAAACAGTGGAACAAGCTTGTACAAAATTACTTTGTAATCAAATTATGGAAAGTTTTGATTTCTCTTTAGAAAAAGTTTAATTTTTTAAAGCCAATTCCAATTTATCAATTACCATTTTAGAAGATATACCAGTCATTGATTTTTTGGCACAATCCAAGTTATTACTATTAATTTTTCCGTAAACACTGCACGGTCTACATTGCAAGTCATTCAATTGAACAATTAGATGGTCGTTAAACAACGGTCCAAATCCTAAAAATGGGTGAGTGGGTCCCCAAACTGAAACTACTGGAGTGGAAGTTAAACTAGCTAAATGCATATTTGCACTATCCATAGAAATAAAAACACAACATTTATTAATTAATTCTATTTGCTCTTTTAACTCCATTTTCTCAGAAATAATTGCTACTTGGTCATTTTGTGAGAACTTTTTGGAAGCCAATATTTTTTCTTGTTCTCCAAATGCAAATATCTTGATCTTGTAGTCATTATATTTTTCAAAAATATGATTATAGTTCTCTAATTCCCATTGTTTACTGCTATGTGCTGAAAAGGGAGCAACACCTATTATTTTCTCCTTCCTAATCTTGATACTTAAGGACTGTAGTATATTATTAAATGAAATTTTAGGAAAATCTACTTTCAAACAATCTAAATATCTTTCTGTTGTGTGTTTAAGTGGTATTAATTTGATTTTCTTTTGAACGATCTTTTTTTTTCTAGATCTTTCTTTTAAATAAACTCTTATTTTATGAGTTTTATTTTTGAGAAAAAAGCGGATAAATTGCGACCGAATTACATTATGAAGGTCATATATACCATTAAAATAGGTTAAGTTTGAAGCTGTTTTTATTTGTCTTAATATTTGAAGTATATTGTTATTTAAATCAACTCCGATAAATTTTATTCTAGGATCGTGGTTAAATAAGGATTCGTTTTTTTGATCAGTTACTATCCAAATAATCACATCAGAATAAGTTTTAAGTAAAGTATCTACTACTGGTCTCAGTAAAATCACATCACCGAATGAAGAAAATCTTATTAGTAAAATATTTTTGTTATTTCTTCTTTCGATAAAGCTCTGGGTTTAATGAGGTGTCATTGTACATTTTCATTTGTCTGTAAACTTTCATTTTTTTAAAGCCATTTTCATAATCATCTAAAAGTTCATCAAAGGCACCACTTAAATCTAGTTGCTGTTCTAGTAAAACAGATAATTTTTCTTCACAATTCTTTAAATGAATAGTTGTTACATCCTTTCTTAAGGCTTGTTCTTTCATATGATAAATTTTTAAACACAATATGGACATTCTATCTACCACCCAACCAGGGCTTTCAGTGTTTATTCTGTTTTCTTTTGATTTTATGTCTTTATATTTATGAAAATAATAATCATCAATTTTCTCGACTATATCAGTCCTGTTTTGATTAGATGTATCAATTCTATGTTTTATTTCTAATCCTTTTTTGGGATCCAAATCAGGTTTTCTTATAATATCTTCTAGATGCCATTGAACCGTATCAATCCAGCATTTTTCAAATAAGAGATTCTTTAAAGTATTTAATTCGTATGGATTAGCAAAACCAGAATCTATACTGTCTGTTAAATGATATAGATTGATTACATCAGTAAAAATAGGATTAATAAATTGAGACTTCATTTTAAATTAGGGAATAACACATTTTTTAGTTCTTTGGCATCTTCTGGATTTAATTTCCCAGCTAAAACTAGGCTTAATTGTTTCCTTCTTAAGGCTGAATCAAATCTTTTTTTATCTACTTGTGTTTCTGGTATTAGGTTAGGAACACTAATTGGGTTTCTGTTTTGGTCAATAGCAACAAAATTATATATAGCTTCATTACATTTTCTCCTAGTCCCATCACTATTTTCTACATAAACATCTATAAAAACTTCCATGGAAGAATTGAAAGCTCTACTAACTTGTGCATTTAATGATATAATTTCTCCTGCAAAAATCGGTTCATTAAAAGAAACATTATTGATTGAAGCGGTCACTACCACTCTTCCACAATGTTTGTGTGCAGAAATACTAGCTATTTCATCCATCCATTCTAATAATCTACCACCAAAGAGCGTATTTAGCGGATTAGTATCATTGGGAAGAACCATTTTTGTTTGAACAGCTAGTGATTCAGAAGCTTTTTTTTGAGTATTTTTCATTATTGCATGTAATTTCTTTTATTTATCTCGTCATCTGGATTTGTAGGAACAGGTGGACAATCCCCTTTGCCAAGATTTTTAAGCCAAATAAATCTTAATTTAAACAAAATGGGCCTATATCTACTATCAAAAATCCCATAAGTTGATTTTCCATCTTCCCATTTCTTTATATTTATCATTGGAGTTTCTACTGTAGGAATAATAAACAGTGTTTTACTTATTTTAATACCATATCCCACTTTCAAATGAAACGAAAAAATTAATTGATCTGTATTTAATGGCTTAGGTTCTTCAAATTGTGAAACCCTCAGATCCATATTGGCACCTATACTTGATTGTAAAAATTTTTTATCTGAAAGTTGCCAAATATTATTTAAATTAACATTTCCTGATAAATAGTTTTGTTTAAATATGGATTTTTCTCCAACATTGATAAATTGACTTCCAGCTAATCTTTTAAATCCAAGACCGTAATCTAAATAGTTAAATATATTGCCTCCATTCTCAAAAATATAATAGGCTCCAGCTTCAAATAAAAACCCCATTCTTCCTCTTCTTTTATAATCATTAGAATTGTCAAAATTTTGAGGAAACATAAATGTTAAACCTGGACTTAGATATATGTGTTGCATTCTATATTGCCCGTTAAAATCTATTAATGACTGTTTTACTCTACTGTTAGATCTTGATTGAATTGTAAATTCTCCTTTTTTATTTAAAAGTTTTGAATTTGATTTTTTAAAGAGTTTATTTTTTTTTGTATTACCCCTAAAAGTGCCATTTTTAATAGTATTTTGAGAAAAACCTAATGAAAAAGTTAAGGGAAAAAATAGTAAAAGAAAAAATCTTGAACTCATATCATAGATATTATTTTTTCTTCAATTTCTTTTGAATCCCAAATTTCTTTAATGTTGGGTATTTTCATTATTTCTTGCATGATTTTTTCTTGTACATTACCATTTTTGTAAGCATCTGAATATCTAATATTACTGAAAGAAACCTGAGTGTAAAGTGGCACCCATTTATCCGGATGGTCTTTATGAATTTTTGCTTCAATTTTTTTCTGTAATAAAAAGTTTTCATTAGCTACATGATCTCTCATTACATAATAATTATCTAGTGATAAGTCTTGTAAAGCATCCCCATCAGGCTTTCTTATTTTTTGATATTCATCAAATGTTTTTTCCCATTCACCATGTTTTTGAAATAATTTCCACATTACAAAACAATCTTCGAAACCTGCATTCATTCCTTGGCCATAAAAAGGAACTGTTGAATGCGCGGAATCTCCTAAAAGAGCGAATTTTCCAATTGTCCATGGGTAACATCTTGTTATAGACATTGAAGACAACGGATTTTGATGCCAATTTTCTATTAAGTTGGGGATCATTGCATAAAAGTCAGGAAATACGGATTTAAAGAATTGATCTATTTTTTCATCGCTATCTAAATCATTAAAAGCATATTCATGATTTTCGTAAGGCATAAATAGGGTGCAAGTAAAGGAACCATCTTCATTTGGTAAGGCGATAAGCATAAATCTTCCTCTTGGCCAGATGTGCAAAGCATTTTTTTCAATTTGGTAATTACCATTTTTATCAGCTGGGAGTAATAATTCTTTATATCCGTCTTCGACATAAAATTGGCTAAAATTGAATCGATCTACTTTTTGCATCGAGTTATATCTAATTGCAGAATAAGCTCCGTCAGCAGCAAAAACAACATCAGCTTGATCTTCGAAAACCTCACCTGTTTGAAGGTCTTTTAATGTAATTTTTCCATTTTTTAAGTCTGCCCCTAAACATTGATGATTGTAATGTATTGTAGAATTTCCTCTTTCTTCAGCAAGATTCATCATTATTGCGTTTAAATGTCCTCTTGAAACTGAATAAATAGCTTCCTCTTCTTTCCCGTATGCTTGATAGGTTAACTCTCCATCTTGACTATGCATAATTCTTCCACTCATAGGAATAGCAATTTTTTCGATCTCCTTATCAATACCCGCAGCTTTTAGTGAATTCCATCCTCTCTCAGAAAGTGCTAAATTGATTGATTTACCGGCACTAATTTCCGCTTTTCTTATATCAGATCTCCTTTCATAAATCACAACTTTGTAACCAGCTTTTCTCATATAAACTGCCCATAATGAACCCACTAACCCTGCTCCTACAATAATTATTTTCTTTTCCATCTTTTACGATATTCTGATTGATCAAATTTATTTTTTGGTATTCTAATATTTTTTGAAAAAATGCTATTAGAAATTTTCCAAACTACGAGTCCAAATACAATCGCAGATAAAGCCAGTAGTGAAATTTTTGATTCAGGATTAATATTCATTTAATGTAATTTTTTAATATTTCTCCAAATCTGAAAATTTCTTCAAAGTTATTATAGAATGGAACTGGAGCTGCTCTAATTACATTCGGCTCTCTCCAATCCACTACAATATGATTTTTAGAAAGCTCTTCAAATAAGTCTTTTCCAAATCCATGTGCAATAATTGAAAGTTGACACCCTCTATGATTTATATTTTTGGGAGTTATTATTTCTAAACGTGATGATGAATTCTCATTTATATTTTCAATTATAAATTCCATAAAATTAGTCAATAGGATACTTTTCTTTCTTAGTTTTTTCATTCCTACTTCTGTAAATAAGTCTAAAGAGGCTTTATGAGCAGCCATAGATAATACGGGGGCATTAGATAATTGCCAACTTTCAGCAGTTGGAATAGGATTGAATTGGTCCGGCATTTGAAATCTATCTTTTTTATTATGTCCCCACCAACCTGCAAGTCTAAAAATTTTAGGGTTATCTACATGTCTTTCATTAACATACATTCCACTCACACCACCTGGCCCTGAGTTTAAATATTTGTAAGAACACCAAGCAGCAAAATCTACTTCCCAATCATTTAAATGAAGTAGTATATTTCCAACACCATGAGCAAGATCAAATCCTACAAATGCCCCTACTTCATGACCTTTTTTAGTGATGTTTTTCATGTCAAAAACTTGACCAGAATAATAATTTACTCCTCCTATCATTATAAGAGCTAATTCTTCTCCTATTTCCTGAATTCTAGATAAAATATCTTCATTTCTTATAATTTCTTCCCCATTTCTTGGTTCAATCTCATCAAGGCAATCTTTTGGATTCAGATTATGTAATTCTATTTGACTATGAAGTGCATATTGGTCACTTGGAAACGCTTTTTTTTCACATAGAATCTTAAATCTTTTTTTAGTTGGCCTGTAAAAAGAAACAAGCAAAAGGTGTAGGTTAGTTGTTAAACTGTGAGTAACTACGACTTCTTTTTTTTTAGCACCTACTATTTTTTGAATGTCATGCGTGAAAATTTCATGATAATTAATCCATGGAATTTGAGCTTTTTCATGTCCCTCGACTCCAAATTTAGACCAATCATCTAGCTCTTTTTGAATATAGGATTGAACCTTTTTTGGTTGAAGCCCTAAGGAATTTCCTGTGAAGTATATAGATTCTCTACCAGAGAAATTAGGTATAAAAAAATGGCTTCTGTAGGATCTTAATTCATCATTTTCATCAAGTTTTCTTGCACAGTCTAAAGAAAATTCCCAATTAGTCACGATATTCGGCGCTTTAAATTAATTATTTACAAATATAAGTGAATTAAATATAGAGAGTTAAAATGTTTAAACTGATAAACGAAAGATCTAAAAAATTATTTGAAGAGGCTAAAAAAGTAATACCAGGTGGGGTTAACTCTCCGGTAAGAGCTTTTCAATCTGTTGGTGGAACTCCAGTTTTTATAAACAAAGCAAAAGGAGCTTATTTATTTGACGAAGATCAAAATAGATATATTGATTTTATTTCATCTTGGGGCCCTATGATAATAGGCCATGCTCATCCTGAAATACTAAAAGCAGTTAAAAATCAGGTTGAAAATGGTACATCTTACGGAATACCTACTGAACTAGAAACCAAAATGGCCTCTATAGTTACTTCTTTAGCACCTAACGTCGATAAAGTTAGGTTTGTGAACTCCGGAACAGAGGCCTGTATGAGTGCAATTAGATTAGCTAGAGGATATACAAAACGAGACAAAATCATAAAATTTGCAGGATGTTATCATGGACATTCAGATTCGTTTCTCATTCAAGCTGGTAGTGGAGCATCTACATTTGGTGTTCCCAATAGTCCAGGTGTGACTAAAGGTACGGCTTTAGATACTCTTCTTGCCAATTACAATAATATTGAACAAGTTGAGGCTCTCTTTAAGGAATTTAAAGATCAAATAGCTGCATTAATTATTGAACCAATAGCAGGAAATATGGGATGTGTTTTACCACAAAGTGATTTTATTTTTAAAATCAGAGAGTTATGTACTCAAAATAATACGGTCCTAGTTTTTGATGAAGTAATGACAGGATTTAGATTAGCATTAGGGGGAGCCCAGGAAGTTTTGGGTATTGATGCTGATTTAGTCACTTATGGAAAGGTGATTGGAGGAGGGTTGCCTGTTGGTGCTTTTGGTGGTAAAAAAGAAATAATGAATTTCCTTGCTCCTGATGGTCCTGTA
Source organism: Crocinitomicaceae bacterium (assembly GCA_002691605.1). Taxonomy (GTDB): domain Bacteria; phylum Bacteroidota; class Bacteroidia; order Flavobacteriales_D; family Parvicellaceae; genus MED-G20. Next base: position 25,445 of record NZID01000045.1, on the reverse strand, counting down.
TATCAAGCTGGGACTTTAAGTGGAAATCCAATAGCTATGTCTGCAGGGTATGCTATGTTAACCCATTTAAAGGCAAACAAAAACATTTACGAATCTTTGGATCAAAAGACCAAATATTTAAGAAAGGGGTTTGAAGCTATTTTAAATTCGAATCAACTTCCGTATTACATTAACAGCATTGGATCAATGATTTCTTTACATTTTACCAATATCCCTGTAATTGATTTTGAGTCTGCAAAAAGTGGAGATAATTCCTATTTTAAAAACTTTTTTCATGGAATGTTAGCAAATGGGGTTTATTTACCTCCAAGTGCTTATGAAAGTTATTTTTTAAATGATGCAATAAGTTATTCTGATATTGATCACACAATAAAATCATTTGAAAAAATCATTTCAAAAATTTAACAACGTAAATAATTTAGGTACTTCCCCTAATTTCTTTGTCAAAAAAAAGTATGATAGAGAAAATAACTGGTTGCGCACTGGAAGGTATTGAAAGTCACAAAGTCGAAGTAGAGGTTAATATTTCTAGAGGTGCTAAATTTTTACTAGTAGGACTTCCAGACAATGCAGTAAAAGAATCTCATTTTAGAATAGTTGCTGCTCTAAAAAATATTGGTTATAAAATTCCTGTAAAAGAAATTATAATAAATCTTGCTCCTGCAGATTTGAAAAAAGAAGGGAGTTCCTACGACTTACCTATTGCCTTAGGAATTTTATGTGCATCTGAACAGATTCCAAAAGGACTTTTTAAAGATCATGTGGTTATGGGAGAGCTTTCACTCGATGGAAAATTAAGACCTATTAAAGGAGTACTTTCGATGACTATAAAAGCAAAACAAATGGGAATGAAAGGGATTATTGTTCCAGAGCCAAATTTGGAAGAAGCACAATTAGTGAAAGGAATTAAAATTATTGGCGCTAATAATTTAAAAGAATTAATACTCCATTTTCAAGGCAAAAGAGAAATTATCAATTATAAAAAAACTTTTTTTAAGAAAAAAGAACAATATAATTTGGACTTTTCAGAAGTAATAGGCCAACAAATTGCCAAAAGAGCCATTGAAATTGCCGCTGCTGGAGGGCATAATATACTATTAATAGGTCCTCCAGGATCTGGTAAATCTATGTTGGCTAAAAGAATTACAACTATACCCCCTAAACTAAATGAGACGGAAATGTTAGAAACAACTAAAATCTATTCTTTTATGGGAAAGTTTAACCAAAAGAACTCACTCATTTATCAACCCCCATTTAGAAGTCCACATCATACAATTTCAGATGTCGCATTGGTGGGAGGGGGGTCTTATCCTAAACCTGGAGAAATATCTTTAGCTCATAATGGAGTTCTTTTTTTAGATGAATTACCTGAGTTTAAAAGAAAAGTTTTAGAAGTTTTAAGACAACCCTTAGAAGATGGAATAGTTACTATTTAAGAGCTTCTGGAACAGTTAATTTTCCTTCAAATTTAATTTTGGTTGCAGCTATGAATCCAACTCCTAATGGTGAATACTTTGATTCAGGTAATTCCAAGCAATCTTTTTATAAAACACAACAATATTTATCGAAACTAAGCCAGCCTTTATTAGACAGAATTGATTTACAGATTGAAGTAGAATCTGTTTCTATCGATGAATTAACTATTAGGAAATCGGAAGAAGAAGACAGCAAGATGATAAGAAATAGGGTTCAAAAAGCAAGAAATATTCAATTTAAAAGACAACTAAGAATTAATGCTCATCTTGATAATTATCAACTAAAGAAATATTGTAAATTAAATGAAAAAACTTTATCTTTTTTGAGAAATGCATCAAAGAGTTTGAATATTTCTGCAAGAAGTTTTACTCGAATTAAAAAAATAGCTAGAACTATTGCAGATTTAGATGGTTGTAAGAATATTGTACTAGATCATATTGCAGAAGCAATTCAGTATAGGAGTTTAGAAAAATTAAAACAATTTTTTAATTAATTGTTTATAATCATATTTTTTGCTCTATCGTCTCTTACATTATAAAAATTATATAATGCTGGATAATAACCTTGTTCAATTTGGGATCTAATTTCTTTTTGCTTGGAATCCGATTTTTGAATTATAGAGTTTTCATTTACAATAGAATTATTATTCACTGAAGTATTCTGAATAATGTAAATACCTTTTTTCCCTTCAATAACTGGTGAAATAGTATTATTATCCATACTAAATATATAAGCCATTACTTTAGGTTCTGCCAATTCTTGTGTTTTATTTCCAATATTTATGTCACTATACTTAACTACCTTAGTTTCCACTTTTGCAGAAACTATTTTAGCAATAGAGTCAATCGATTCCATAGATTTTATTTTAGAGTTGTAATTAGTTTGATAAAATTTTGCTTTCAAATTATTTTTCATAATAGGCTCCATTAAAGTGTTTAAGTTTTCAAATGACTTTTCATCCGCATTTATTTTTTCTTTAATAATAGCTAATACTAATTGGTTGTTGGAAATATATTCTGGCTCTAATAAATCTCCAATATTATTATTAAATGCCCATCTTGCTATATTCATATTTCTATTAAGTTCTGCTGGACCATAAAGTCCTGAGGTTCTTCTATTGGGATAAATCAAAGGGACATATCCAGATGATTTTACTTCAAAACCATATTCATCGGCAGCAGTATTAAAACCCATTGAATCCGCTTTGTAGTAAAATGCAAGGGCTATAGAATCGTAAAATTCATTTTGAGTAGTCTTACTTACTTGTATGGTCTCATCAACTATAGCTATTTTCTTAAAAGATCCTATTTTTCTTCCAAGAACTTGAATAATATGAAAACCATAGGTAGTTCTTACAACACCCGAACTACCAACTCTTTTATTAAAACTAAAATCTTCAAATTCAGGAACCATTTGCCCTTTTGGAAACCAAGAATAAACCCCACCGTTTGCAACAGATCCAGGGTCATCAGAATATTTGCTAACTAAACTGCTAAATTTACTACTATCTCTTCTTATTGCGTATAGTATGCTGTCAGCTAACTTTTTATTTTTACCATCATTAAGATCTCCTTCCTTAGAATTTATAAGTATATGTCTCACTTTAGCTTGCTCCTCATCTCCAGTTTCATAAATTTTAACCAATTGAATTTTATTCCCATTAACGAAAGGCCCAATAACATCGTTTTTGTTGCCATTTTTAATTCTCTGGTCTATAAATGAAGAAAACTTTCCCCCCTTATAAGGTTGACCAGTAAAATTACCACTTGGTCTAGGACCATAGGGTGATTGAATCATCATGGTGGTCTCAGAATAGTTAGCTACGAATAAAGAATCATTTTTTGAAGACTTAAAATCTTCTTTGAGAGACTCCATTCTTTCAGTATAGTTGGTAATATCAATAGGGGATGGCTTAAAATTAAGAATAGTGTAATCATAAGAAACTAAGTTTTGTCTTTGGTCCCATATTTTTTCATTAGAATGAATTTTATAAAATGCTTTTTTCTCCTCTTCATTAAGACTAATTAACGAATCAGCTATACTTTCATAATCAATAAATACATATTTAATGTTGGCGGAAATTTTATCTTCATTTGCAGCTTTTTTAGCTTCTTGAATAGTATTTAAAATACCATTTTTAAGCATGGCTCCATATTTATTAATTTTTCGTTCCTTTTTTAAAGGATCCTCAATATTTGTTTTAAGCTCTCTTTTAGACTCAGGATTATCTGGTTGATTAATGATTCTATTGGTTTTCCATATATTAAAGGAATCTTTATCATATAACCCATTATTTACAAATAAATCTTTTAATGAAGATGGTAGAGGATTCTCCCCATTTAATAAACCCTGATTTAGTTCGTCTGCAGATACATTTAAACCAATTTCAGCTAACTCAAAATAATAAATAGTGTCAGAAATCATTTGATTCCAAGTGGTTACTTTAAGTTGATCTTCTTCATCACTAGATAAGCTTCCATTACCTCCAGAATTAAGATTATTCATTCTTAAATTTCGTCTAGAAATATTTTCTTTATTATAATATTTCCAATCATTGGCATCAATATCAGAGTTGTTAAATAAACCTAGGGTGGAGTTAGCCCCACCAGAAAATTGTTGTAATAAATCGTTTACAGGTATGATGAATAGAAATAGACCTAGTCCAACCATCGTTACTAAAAGTCCTGATTTTTCTCTTATTTTTCCTATAATTGCCATCTGTGTAAATGTTAAAAGTCCGCGAATATACAATGGAATAAGGATATATGAAAATTACTTTTTAATTAGTCTACCATTCAAAGGGTTTAATTGATATTTTTACATAATGATTGATTGGTTCGGATATTTTAAGGCACTTCATCTAATTTTTATGGTAAGTTGGTTTGCTGGTTTGTTTTACATGGTAAGACTTTTTGTGTATTATACAGAATCAGATTCAAATCATCATGAAAATGCTAATGCGTTCAAGTCTCAATATTTATTAATGCAAAAAAGATTGTGGACTATTATTGCTTGGCCAGCAATGATTTTCACTTTAATATTTGGGTTTTCTATGTTGTATGTTCAACCTTTTTACCTGTCTCTTCCCTATATGCATATCAAGCTTTTATTTATTTTACTTTTAGTAATTTATCATTTACTATGTCACTTAATTTATCTAAAACAAAAAAACAACACCTCTAAGTTCACTTCAATTCAATTAAGAATATGGAACGAAGTTGCAACACTTTTTCTAGTAGCAATTATTTTTATTGTTGTCTTAAAAAATCAGTTAGATGGATTATATGGGACTATTGGATTTATACTATTTGGTTTTATTTTATTTATTGCCGTGAAGTGGTATAAGAAAATAAGAAATCCTAACTAATTTTAAACAAATAGAGTATATTTATTAACATCACAAAATATAAGGCTATTTATTAATTTATAGTTGTTAAAATTGCCCACTATTATAATTCTTTTTAATGAATGATGAAAAAAAAAATCAAAAGTGCCTTAATTTCTGTTTTTTCTAAGGAGGGTTTAGAGCAATTGATTTCTTTATTAAATGAGAACGATGTTGTAATCTATTCTACTGGTGGAACTCAAAAATACATTGAAAACTTAGGATTTGAAGTTGTTCCAGTGGAAAATTTGACAGAATACCCTTCGATTTTGGGAGGAAGGGTTAAAACTCTTCATCCTAAAGTATTTGGTGGAATTCTAAATCAAAGAAAAATTGAAAGCGATCAATATGAAATTGAGAAATATGCTATTCCAGAAATTGATCTTGTGGTTGTTGATTTGTATCCTTTCGAAAAAACGGTAAGTTTAGGATCTAGTGAAGAAGAAATTATTGAAAAAATTGATATTGGTGGAATTTCGCTAATAAGAGCAGCAGCCAAAAATTTTAATGATGTAACAGTTCTTTCAAAAAAAGAGCACTATAATGAGTTAAGTCAAATCTTCCTTAATAAGGGAATGGCTTCTACCTCACTTAAGGAAAGAAAGTATTTTGCAACGGAATCTTTTTCTGTGTCAAGTAAATACGATAAAGCCATTTTTGACTATTTCAACAAAAAAAATCAATTAAGATATGGTGAAAACCCTCACCAAAAGGGATGGTTTAGTGGGGATTTAGAAAAAGTTTTTTCACAACTACATGGCAAACAAGTATCTTACAATAATTTATTGGATATAGATGCAGCCATTATGCTAATGCAAGATTTTGAAAGTTCTCCACCAACATTTGCTATCTTAAAACACAATAATGCCTGTGGTTTTGCTTCTAAATCAAATGTGAAAGAAGCTTATTTAGCTGCTTTAGAAGCAGATCCTGTTTCTGCTTTTGGAGGAATTTTAATATCTAACTTAGAAATTGACTTAGAAACTGCTTCTGAAATAAATACTTTGTTTTGTGAAGTTGTTATTGCTCCAGCATATGATAAGGAAGCTTTAGAATTATTAAAAAGCAAAAAAAATAGAATTATACTAAAACAAAAACACACCTATTTTCCAGAAAAAATTGAAAGATCGTGCTTAAATGGAATATTAATTCAGCAAAGAGACCTTGCGACTGAAGAGATTAAAACTTTTGAATTAAAAACTAATTTCCAGCCCTCTGAGAGGCAAATGAAGGATATGGTTTTTGCAAATAAAATAGCAAAGCATACAAAGTCTAATACCATTGTCTTGGTTAAAAATTTACAATTATTAGCTAGTGGAACAGGACAAACATCAAGGGTTGATGCATTACACCAAGCAATTAATAAAGCAAAATCATTTAAATTCAATTTGAAAGATGCAGTAATGGCATCAGATGCTTTTTTCCCCTTTCCAGATTGTGTTGAAATCGCTGGTAAAGAAGGTATCAGTGCTGTTATTCAACCAGGAGGTTCATTAAAAGATAATTTATCAATAGAATATTGTAATAATAATAAAATAGGTATGGTTTTTACTGGAATTAGACATTTTAAACATTAAATTTACAATATGGGTTTGTTCAATGTATTTACACAAGAAGTTGCCATTGATTTAGGTACTGCCAATACTTTAATTATTAATAACGATAAAGTTGTGGTTGATGAACCTTCAATCGTCGCCATGGACAGAACAACTGGAAATGTTATAGCAATTGGTCGAAAAGCCCAACAAATGCATGGTAAAACGCACGAAAATATTAAAACCATAAGACCTTTAAAAGATGGTGTTATAGCAGATTTTCAGGCTGCGGAACATATGATAAGAGGGATGATCAAAATGATGAAAGGAGGCAGTAGATATATTCAACCAACAATGAGAATGGTTATATGTATTCCATCTGGAATTACCGAAGTAGAAAAGAGAGCTGTACAAGATTCTGCAGAGCATGCTGGAGGTAAAGAAGTTTATTTGATTCATGAGCCAATGGCTGCTGCAATTGGGATTGGAGTAGATGTAGAAGAACCAATGGGAAATATGATTATTGATATTGGTGGAGGAACATCCGAAATAGCAGTTATTGCTTTAGGGGGTATCGTATGTGATAAGTCAATAAGAGTTGCAGGAGATGATTTCACTAGTGATATAGAAGAATATATGAGAAGGCAGCACAATATATTGATTGGGGAAAGAACAGCAGAACAAATTAAAATTGAAGTAGGCGCGGCTATTGATAAATTAGAAAATCCACCAAATGACTATGCGGTAAGAGGAAGAGATCTAATGACAGGAATTCCAAAAGAAATTCATGTTTCTTATAAAGAAATTGCTCATTCTTTAGATAAATCAATTTCTAAAATTGAAGAAGCAATTCTAAGTGCTTTAGAAATGACCCCGCCAGAACTTTCTGCTGATATTTATAAAACTGGAATATATTTAGCAGGTGGAGGGTCTATGCTAAGAGGCCTTGATAAAAGAATTTCTACAAGAACTAAACTTCCAGTTCATATTGCTGAAGATCCTCTAAGGGCAGTAGCAAGAGGTACTGGAATTGCACTTAAAAATATCGACAACTATCAGTTTTTAATAAAGGCATAGAATAAGATACTTTTAGATGAAAAATATAATTCTGCTTATTCAAAAATACAGGAATTTTATTTTTTTCTTGTTTTTAGAAATTATAGCATTATTTTTTTTATTTAGTTCTAATAATAATTATCACCATTACAATTACTTAAGTTCAAGTAATCGATTTTCCGCAAGTTTACATCATTTTCATTATAATTTAAGTACTTATTTTTCATTAAAAGAGATTAATGAAGAGCTACTAATAGAAAATGCTAAGCTTAAAAATCAACTCCTAAATAAAGAAATGGTTGTAGGTCAAAAGTTTTTAAAGTTTAACGACACTACCTATCAAAAAAACTATTTTTTCAAAGAAGTTAGGGTCATTAATTCACAATTTAAGTTCTTTAAAAATAACTTAATAATTAACTCAGGAACCAAAAGTGGTGTAAGTCTAAAAATGGGATTAATGGGAACTAAAGGAATATTGGGAATCGTTACTAATACAAGTGATCATTATTCAACTATTAGACCGTTGATTAATCCAGACTTTGGACTTAAAGTTCTCCACAAGAAAACAAATAGTTGGGGAGATTTAGAATGGATCCCAGAAAAAAATAATTTTAATAATATTTTCATAAAAAATATTCCCATTTATACAGAAGTTAAAGAAAAAGACTTGTTTATTACTTCTGGAGCTGAAGGAATTTTCCCTAGAGGAATAAGAGTGGGTCGCGTAGAAAAGGTATCTAAAAATTTAGAAAAGCAAACTCTTTTAATTAAGTTAAAATTAGAAGAAGATTTTTCAAAACTAAATGTGGGATTTATTGTAAAAAATAGCACAAAAAAGGAACTTAACTATCATTTAGAAGATAAATGAACTTGGATTATAAAAATATTCTTTGGTTTTTAGGAATTATATTTATTCAAATATTTTTTATAGATGCTTTAGACTTTGGAAAGTTATCTTCTTTTTTTTCACCTGTAATTATTTCTTTTTTTGTTTTAAAACAGAGACTAAATACCTCTATGTTCCAACTTTTAATTACTGCATTTTTTCTTGGAATAATAATCGATATTTTTAGAAATTCACTAGGGCTTAATACGGCTATTATTTTATTAGTAGCTTATTTAAAACCTACATTTTTGTATTTTATCTCTTCAAATGAAGATTTTGAAAAAGAATTAGAACTTAACATGTTCAATATTGGAATCGTTAGATTTTTATTGTTTTTCGGAGTTTCTATATTCTTCTATCATCAATTATTTTTTCTTTTAGAGCAATTTTCATTTCAAAACTTTTTCTCTTTATTTCTAAAATCCTTAATAAACACCATCGTTGCTTTACTATTTCTAATCTTTCTACAATACATTTTTATTTATAAAAAATAATGGATCCTTTTAAAAATAGAAGGTGGGTGATTATTTTAATTATAATTTCTGTAGGAATTATTTTTTCATTCAGACTGTTGTACATACAAATAATTAATAACGAATGGTCAGAAAGAGCTGAAAAGATTAGTTTATCATCTGAAAACCTCCAACCACCAAGAGGATTTATTTATGATAGAAATAATAATTTATTAGTTGGCGCGGCAACACTTTATGATTTATATATATTACCAATTGCAATCCGTAAAAAAGATACTAACCTAATTTGCGATTTATTTAAATTAAGTAAAGCTGAGTTTGAAGAAATACTTTATGAAGCATCCAGTGGATATAATGTTCCCTATAAAGCATCCGTTTTTATCTCCTCAATTACCCAATTAGAACACGCGAAAATTTCTCCTTTTATAGGTCAGATACCTGCAATTTTTGCAAAATCTAAGGTAGACAGAGGCTACCCCTTACCAATTGCTTCTCATCTATTAGGATATATAAGAAGAATTGACGAAAAACAGTATGAATTTTCTAGAAAATCTGGAGATTTTTTTTATTCTAAAAATGATTTTATAGGAATTACCGGTCTTGAAAGTCAATATGAAAAATACCTAAGAGGTAAAAGGGGAAGTATCAACTATCTCAAAGATTTTGCTGGTAATAAGAAAGAAACCATTGATAAAACTCCTGCTAAGGCAGGTAATAGTCTTTATGTAACAATAGATACTGAACTTCAAATTTTAGGAGAAATTTTAATGAGTAACAAAATTGGATCAATTGTTGCCATAGAGCCTTCGACAGGTGAAATATTAGCCATGGTGTCTGCTCCTAGTTACAATCCTACTTTATTAACCGGAAAAAATTTTTCGAATGAATTTAAAATTCTTAAAGAAAACGATTCCCTAAAACCATTAATTAATAGACCAGTTTATAACGATAAATATAGACCTGGTTCCATTTTCAAGCTTGTACAGGCTTTGATTGCTTTAGATGAAAAAGTAATTACCCCTAAAACAGGATTTTCCTGTAATAAAAGTATAATAGGCTGTCATGACCATGAAAGTCCCAGCTCTCTTCTAAAAGCAATAAAGCATAGTTGTAATCCTTATTTTTTTCAGGTATATAAACGTATTATTATGAAAAATAGCAAGGGTAATATTTTTCAAGCTAGTAGGGAAGGTCTTCAAAACTGGGAAAATAAAGTAAAATTATTTGGCTTTGGTAGTCCTTTAGGAATTGACTTACCTGAAGAAAAAAGCGGATTTATACCTAATGTTAAATTTTATGATCAATGGTATGGGGAAAAACGTTGGGCTTTTAGTACTATTTACTCAAACAGCATCGGTGAGGGAGAAATTGGAGTATCTCCTATACAAATGGCAAATTTAGCGGCTATAATAGCTAATAAAGGATTTTATTATACCCCTCACATAATTAAAAAGATAGAGGATAAAGAATTAAAGAAAAAATTTCAGACAAAACATTTCACTAACATTTCAGAAGATAATTTTAATATTATTATTAACGCGATGAATGAAGTGGTTAATAATGGAACAGGTAGAAATGCTAGAATTGACAGTATTGAAGTTTGCGGTAAAACTGGCACTGTGGAGAATAAAAATTTTAACGATCATTCCGTTTTTATATCTTTTGCTCCTAGGAATGAACCTAAAATAGCGATAGCAGTTTATGTTGAATATGGAACATGGGGAAGTAAATGGGCTGCTCCAATTGCTGGGTTAATGATGGAAAAATATATCAAGGGGAGGCTTTCAGAAAAATCAACAAATAAAGTGAGAAGAATTCAAGAAGCAATAATTTTAGATAAAAATACAAAATTCTAAATGAAAAATAGAAATTTATCAATTTGGAAAAATATTGACAAGCCACTTATTCTATTATATTTTGTTTTATCTGTGATGGGTTATCTGATTATGTATTCAAGTAGTTTCAAAGGGGGTGAATTACCACATTTCTTTTTCAATACGATTTACGGAAAACAATTAATATGGATAATATTAACAATTTTAATGGGTTTATTCGCATTAATTATAGACGGAAATTTTATTAAAAATAGTTCTTACTATTTATATGGATTTGTTCTAATATTGTTAATAGTTGTATTATTTATGCCGCCAATAAAAGGTGCTCGATCATGGTTTTACTTCAGCGGTTTTTCCTTTCAACCTTCCGAGTTTATAAAATTAGGTTTGAGTTTAGCAATAGCTAAATTGCTAAGTGACGTTGGCTCTAAATTCAAAGATTTCAAAACCAAGTTGAAAGCTTTTCTTCTGATAATGATCCCTTCTATTTTAATTGCTTTTCAACCAGATCCAGGAACTATGCTTGTTTTTAGTTGTTTTATTTTTGTTTTGTATAGAGAAGGTCTTTCTGGGAACTTTTTATTGATAGCTCTTTTTACAATTTTAATTGCTATCGTAGGTATTTTTTTAAAAGCTTCTAATTCTATTTTTTATATTGGTCAATTTCCATTGTCAGGCAATTTATTTTTTGGTTTTTTATTAATAATAGGTTTTGTATTTTCTTTTCTAATTATCAGATATTTTGTACTCCCAAGATATAGAAAGCAAAAAATTAGAAGCCTAATATTTATAAGCATATTAGGTTTATCCATTTCAGGAGGAATCAATGTAGTTTACGACTCCATTTTTAAAGAAAGGCACAGGACCCGTTTTCAAATCATGTTTGGGATAAAAGAAGATAGAAAGGGGGCAGGGTATAATATATATCAGGCTCTGTCGGCAATTGGTTCTGGAGAAAGTTTTGGAAAAGGATTTTTAAAAGGAACATTGAGTAATGACAAGTACAAACATGTTCCGGAACAAAATACGGACTTTATATTTTGTGTATTAGCAGAAGAATGGGGTTTTATTGGATCACTATTTTTTATTATCCTTTATTTAGCTACACTTATTAGAATCATTACTATTTCAGAGCGCCAGCGAAGTAAGTTTACTAGAATTTATGGGTATTGTATTTCTAGTATTCTATTTTTTCACTTTATGATAAATATTGCGATGGTAATTGGATTAGCTCCAGTTATAGGTATTCCTCTTCCTTTTTTTAGTAAAGGGGGATCTGCAATTTTATCTTTTGGTCTTATGATTTTCTTATTATTGAGATTAGATGCCGAAAGAAAAGTTGTTTTAAGATAAAAATATTAGATAAAAATTAAATCATGATTTGTGTTAAGGCAAAAATCCCTAGAGAACTAACTTACATTGATGATGAACTAAAAGCAATATATCACAGTAAAGATTCTATATGTATATGGGTTTTTAAATCAAGGGAGTCTAGAAATGAATTTATGGATAATACGATGAATATGTCAAAAGCTGAAAGGGAAGAATATTTTATCAATAATTATTCAAATTAATTATTTTCCTAGTAGCCAGCTAGAAGATTGTATTTTATCACCTAATCCATCAATTAAATGAACATTTAGTTTTTCGCATATAGGCTTCTCAGGAATAGTATCATTATTTTGATCTCCTCCATTTGCAAAAGCCAATTCGTATTCATTTCCATATTCATTTACAATTTTTTCAATTGTAGCACATACAGTTCTGTCTTTATCAACTGAAAGTATGGCTTTATCTACAGCTTTAATATTGCTGACAATAATCATTCTTTCCTCTTCGTCTTGGAAAGCCTTACTTCGTTTAAGTTCTCTTTGTAAATCTGAATTCACAATAACGAATAGCTCGTCAGAATTTTCTTTAGCTTTATTGAAGTATTCTAAATGCCCTTTGTGAATCGGATTAAAATATCCACTTACAATGATTGCTTTTTTTTTCATATAGGATATTTTTCTCTTTGTGAAAAATGTTTTTTCAAACTAATTAACTTTGTTTTGTAATTTTTTAAATTATAGCTCCACTCAGGGCAGTCACAATCTTTCTTTTTTTTTAATATCTTACAACTACTTAAAAGAAGTATTAAAACAAATAAAACTGAATATTTTAAAGTAAAATATTTATCCATCAACTTATTAAATCAATAAAATTAATGATTGCATTTATGTATTCACAATTATTATTGTTTATTTTGGTTATTATAAATTTTTTATGATTAATAATTTCGGGAAATACATTATAATGTTATATAACATTTTTCAAAAACCCGAAAAAATAGCAGCATATTTTAAAAGATTGTTGGATGAAATAATTCAACTAGGAATTAATTCTTTATTCATCGTTTCTATAATGTCTGCATTTATGGGAGCAGTTTTAGTTATTCAGACAGCTACTGCTATAGAATCTGCCTGGATTCCAGACTATACTGTAGGGTTTACAGTAAAACAATCGATGCTACTAGAATTTTGTCCAACTATTATATCTTTAATTTTAGCCGGTAAGGTAGGATCCAATATTGCTTCAGAATTGGGCACAATGAAATTGTCTGAGCAAGTAGATGCTTTAGAAGTTATGGGTGTAAATTCAGTAGGCTATCTAATAGGGCCTAAAATATTAGGTTCTTTATTAATTTTTCCAATAGTAATTATATATAGTATGTTTTTTGGTTTCCTTGGTGGAGGGTTAGTTTGTTATTTTACAGAAATTATTCCAGTCAATCAATATATTTTAGGAATAAGATCTTTTTCTGAAGACAATTTTGTATTTATTAGATACGCATTAACCAAAACAATTGTATTTGCGTTTCTTATAACCAGTATTTCAAGTTACTTTGGCTATTATGTAAATATAAAGGGAGGAGCTTTAGAAGTAGGAAAAGCTAGTACCAATGCGGTAGTCTATAGCAGTATTTTTATTCTTTTTGCTAACTATATTTTAACTCAACTTATGTTAATATGATAAGAGTTAATAATATATCTAAATCATTTAATGGAAACAAAGTTTTAAAAGATATTTCATTTAAATTTCAAAAGGGGAAAACCAATTTAATTATTGGTAAAAGTGGTTCTGGAAAATCTGTTTTAACTAAATGTATAGTTGGTTTAATTGAACCTGATAATGGAGATGTTTTTTATGATGAAAGAAGTTTTCTAAATCTAAAACCCAAAGAAAAAAAAGAGGTTAGAAAAGAAATTGGGATGTTATTTCAAGCAAGTGCTCTCTTTGATTCTTTAAATGTTGAAGAAAATGTTGCATTTCCCTTAAGAATGTTTACCAACTTTTCAAATGAAGAAATTCTTGAAAGGGTAAATTTTTGTCTTAATAGGGTTAATATTTTGAATAAAAATAATTTATTTCCATCTGAACTTAGTGGTGGTATGCAAAAAAGGGTTGCTATAGCTCGTGCTATTTCTTTACAACCAAAATATTTATTTTGTGACGAGCCTAATTCTGGATTAGATCCAGTTACTGCTATTGTTATAGATGATTTAATAAAAGAGATTACGGATGAATATAATATGACCACTATTGTCATTACTCATGACATGAATTCTGTACTTGAAATTGGAGACAATATTTTATTTATTGACAGTGGAGAAAAGATGTGGGAGGGTAACAAAAAAGAAATACTTGACGTAAAAGTAAAAGAATTACATGATTTTGTTTACGTATCCAAATTCCTTCAAAAAATTAAAAAATAGTACAAAAAAAGGCCCCATAGAGGCCTTTAATTATTATTTAAGTTCATAGTTTTATTTACTAATCACTATGTTGAGTTTAGCAGATCTTCCATCTTCTAAGTTCAAATCAAATAGGTAATTTCCGTTAGATATATCGGTTACATCTACTGAAATTAAGTTATTTGCATTAACAGATTTAGTAGCAATTAATTTACCAGTGACATCTAGTATTTTAATTGTTCCTTTACCATTGTATCCATTTAAAGGGATAGATACCACGTTAGTTGCTGGGTTTGGATAGGCATCTACATTTGAAAGTTGCTTATCTTCAATATTTAAATTAGTGGTCAGTTCAACTGAAATTCCTGCAGTTACATCACTACCAAATCCAGTAATGTACCATGACCCATTATTTTCAACTACACTTACAGGTTGTTTATAGACATTCGTTATATTTTGGTTATAATCTAGGTTATCGTCGAACCCAATATAAATATCAACATCGTAAGTATTTACACAGAACAAGTATCTCTGGTTATCTAACAAGTCAACTGGATCTGTAAAAGGCACGTATATTTCTTGGTACGCTGAATCATTTGGATAAGTATATTCCCCTGTTCCAATAGTATTTATACTAGTTATATTTGCATTGGGATCGTCTAGGTCAGTAAATACGTCTCCCCATTCATGAAGATAAGTAGTGAAATATCTATTTGAAAGATCACAACCACTACAAACTGCAGCAAAACTTAAACCCATAGCAGCCATTCTACTGGCATTTGGATCGACGAAAGGAGCACATACACTAACACTACCAGTTGCATTACTAGGTCTGTAAAAGGGACTTAATATCATGTTTTCATTGGAGTCCAATGGCACATTAGAATACTTAGTATTGCTAATATGAAAGTCTTGTGATACTGAATTATCACTTTGA
Source organism: Crocinitomicaceae bacterium (assembly GCA_002691605.1). Lineage (GTDB taxonomy): Bacteria > Bacteroidota > Bacteroidia > Flavobacteriales_D > Parvicellaceae > MED-G20. The sequence continues at coordinate 10,128 of NZID01000045.1, read as the reverse complement.
AATTCATCGCCTGTAGTGTCTACTGAATAAGTAATGTTATACATATCAGTACTATATGATGCTTGGCTAAATGTTGGTAATGAAAAATAAGCACTGTCGCCAGCTAAAATTGGCGTAGAGGCCGTAGATTGATCATACAAAGTCGTACCTCCTGAGGTAGTAATTTTAGCATTTAAAATTGCATTACCATCAAGATTACCTTTGTTAACCACCCAACTTCCAACTTGAACTTCGTATTCGGAATTGTCCTGAGCATAAGCAGCAGGTGTAGAAGCAGCTTCTGGTCTGATAACGTCTGCAGCAGTGATTGATAAATTGTTATCAAAGTTTCTAGCGCCAATAAAAGCAACAACTGGACCATTCGCCATTTCAGCAGTAATAATTGCTCCAGTTGCATCTTCAACAAAAATTGCAGGTATAGTACATACTGCACCACTATCTCCAGGTGCCATATTAACCAATCCTGGTTCTCTATTGATAATAATAGCAGCTATTGCACCAGCATTTTGGGCGTTTTGTATTTTAACACCAAATTGGCATGTATTTCTCCAAATTACGGCAATTTTACCAGTTAAATCATTGGTTAAAGGGAAACAACCTTCTTGAGAAATAGGATTTCCTTGAGGATTTGTTCCTGTAGTTCCGTCTTCTACAAACATTAAAGTATCCATTACAGCATTAGCGGTATCTGTTAAATCGGGACTTCCCCAACCGGCTACATCATTAGTTGATGTAAATCCATATGCTCCCGCAATGGAAGCAGGAGCTTCAACAGTAAACTCAATAGTTCCTTGGCTATAAGTGCTAATACATGTAAATAATAAGATGAATGTACTTAGTAATAGTTTTTTCATATTGTGTATTTTATTTGTTAATTTTTAGTTAAATATATGAATTTTATTAATGAAATAAAATTTTTGTAATCTTAAAAGAATAAAAAAAGGGGAGTTTACTCCCCTTTCAAATTAGTGTTTAAAATACTTATTTAATTGTTATTTTCTTAGAGAAAATACCTTGAGTATTTTTGACATCAATTAAGTAAGTTCCTTTGGCAAAATTCTCAGTATTCACATTAATTTTCAAGTTAAAATTATCAGTATGAACAACCTTTCCTGCCATATCTTTGATTACTAATTCACTAGATTCACTTGTTGTAGTAGAGATATTAATAAAATTTGATGCCGGATTAGGATAAATTTGGATGGTATTTAAGTTTTCTGAGATACCAGTATAATCTATAGAATTATCTCCTAAATTTAGTCTAATTGCAAATGAGTTAGAATTGGTATATGCTTGATCTAATGGATACCAAATAGCACTTGACCAAGCTGGTTGAACAACCGTAGCATCATCAATAATACCTATATCGAAAGTACCTCCTCCACTATAAAGTTCTAAACATGCATAGTAGTTTCCTGCCACTACAGGCAAACTTTCAAAAATATTTCCATTTTGAAAACCAACTGGAATCTCAATATATCCATTTGCAACATCGTTAGGAGTAACTATATATAAATCAGATGTAAAAATAGCAGCTCCAAAATTACCATTCATATAACCTGTAGAATCAATTATATATAAAATAACTTCTGCATCAGCTACTGTGCTTGAAGTAAGATATGCTCTTACAGAATTAATAGTATCGTTATTTAAAAAAGGATACATTGTAGCACATATTAAACCATCTGAAGCATCAGTAGGCCAGGTGTAACTTCCGTATCCTCCTAATGTTTGAGTACCAGCAGGGTGATTATCAATTCCGTCTAAAGAATAGACATCAGTAGTAATTTCAAAGTTCCTCTCCTGAACATTGTCTACAAAATTAGGACCGCCTACTTGGTCAGAGTCTGAGGTTACAGTATAAGTCCCTTGGTAAACACCAGTTCCTAACATTGATAAGTCAGTAAGAGTTTCAACATAACTTGATGAGTCTGCGTAAAGTGTATCTGACATCGAAGCAGTAGCAGTAAAAGTTCCAAAATCAGCTAATAATGTAACGTTTGATTGCCCATTTACTCCATCATTAGAAACTTCAACTCCAACTACCCAGTCTTGATCCATTTGTGTTAATGGAGTTCTTCCATACTCTGCGAAATTTGTTGATTCCCCATAAATCCAAGCTGCATTATTTTGTACATTGTTTAAATCTTTTCTGGAAATCTTTACATCATCAACTGCCCAATACCAAGCCCAGAAGTCATTATCTTCATAATAAAATTGTATCAAAACTTGGGATTGACCTCCAACGTCAGCGGAAACATCAATGCTTGTAATTTCTGGATTTCCAGAATTCTGATCATTTGGATAACCCGAATTGTTGGTAATTTCATATTGAACCCAACTTGCACCGTTGTCACCAGATACTCTCACCCCTCTAGTATCTTGCCACCATCTGTAATTATGTGAGAAAGAAAGTACTACACTATTTTCACCTGTTAAATCAATAGGCGTAGCTATAGTAGCTGTTACAAAAATGGGTGTTCCATCCCCATCACCGCCACCCGTGGCATCTGAATCAATAAATAGAAAACCATTTGAAGTTGATGCTGCTGCAAATGGAGATAATACACTTACAGGTATAAGGTTGCCATCAGTCTCAAATCTCCAATTAGCAGTATTTCCAGTATTTGGATCAATTGCAACCGTTCCTGGAGAAGTACAAGTAGATGTAGAACTAATTGAAGTTCCATTTGCATAGTCATAACCCCCCACAATATTATAAGTAGAATAGGTACAGCTATTATCTGTAATCCAGTCGCTTGGAGTATCAAATTGATTTTCCCAAAGAACAACTCCTTTAGGTTGAGCGGCTAGATTTGGCTTAATTTTTTCTAAAATAACTTCGTGCTTTTTCGCAAGCTGATTAGAAGAAGATTGCGCACTAAAAGCAAAGCTAGTTAATACACATAAAATTGATAAGTAAATTTTTTTCATTATTATTTTCATTTGTGTTTATTAAAACAATAATAAGAAAAAATAATTATAAGAAAAAAACGTATTAAAGTTTCTGTATTTATTTATGTTAAACAAATTCTGTAAAAAATTTACTTGTTAATGGTTATTTTTCTGACAAATTTATTTTGTTGATTAGTAACTTTTAGAAAATATACTCCTTCTTTAAAAGAACTAAGATCTAAATTTAAGGAATTAAAAAATTGACCGGTTAATAGTACTTTTCCAGTAAAATCAATTAAAACATAATCACTAAAATGATTATTGTCAATAAATACATTGATTGAATTTTTGGCTGGATTAGGATATAATTTCAAATTAATAAAATTATTTTCTTCAGTATTAACGTTAGCACCTAAGTTCATTCTAATTGCAAAAGCGTTTCCATTTGTATATGCCTGATCTCCAGGAAACCAAATTGCGCTTGACCACGCTGGTTGTGCTACGGTATTATCATCGAGAATTCTTATGTCGTAAGTATTTCCGCCACTGTAAAGTTCAAGAGCAGCATAATAACTTCCAGGAGGTAGGGTTAAATTTTCCCACGATGAGCTGTTTGTTGATGGATCCCAGCCAGTTAGATTAGCAACAGGTATTTCAATGTAGCCATTACTAATGTCTTGTGGGGTCACTGTGTAAAGTTCAGAAATAAAATATGAATTACTAAATAATCCATTAATAAAACTTAAAGAGTCTAAAATATACAAAATTACTTCACTTTGAGCAACAGAAGAACTTTGTAAATAGGCTCTTACAGAATTAATAACTTCTTGTTGTTTAAATGGATATAAGGTAGCGCATACCAATCCATCTGCGGCACTTGTCCATGAATTACTTCCTAATGAACCGATTGATTCATAATCAGAAGGATGATTACCTATTCCGTCCAATGAGTATACATCATTTGTAATTTCAAAATTTCTTAAATATGTATTATCATCAAAATTTCCAGATCCTAGTGTGTCTCCAAATGAAGTTACCGTAATTACTCCAGTATAATTTCCCACAGATAACGATACAGAATTTAAACTTTCTACTATTTTAGTAGAATCGCTTTCAATTAAATTAATTGATGCAGATGTAGTAAAATTTGTAGGTCCTGTAAAATCACCGTTAACAGTAACATTATTTTGAGCCATGGATCCATAATTGTAAACTGATGCACCAACAAAGTAATTTTGTTCAGTATGTGCAATTGGAGTTCTACCATATTCAGCGCCTGAGCTGTTTTCACCGTAGATCCAAGAAGAAAGGTTTTGAACATCATTCTCAGGAGGAACAATTATTTTTAAGTCATCAATTAACCACCCATATCCTGAACCATAAGAATTATCATCACTATCACTTATCCACCTGAACCTTATTTTGACATTTGATTGTCCTCCAACATTAGAAGAAATATTTATACCAACTAATTCTTGAATAGCTGGATCATTTGTAGCAACTTGATCATTGATTTGAATTTGGGTCCATGTAGTTCCAAAATCTGTAGACAATTCTACATAAGTTTTATCATAATTAAATGCTCTATATCTTTGTTCAAATTCTAAAGTAACACTAGGATAGTTTGACAGATCAATGGTATCATTTAGTTCTATAGTTGCATCTTGAAAATCAACTGATCCTGCAATTAAGTGCTGTATTCCATCAAAAACAGCAAATCCATCACTAGCACTTGAGGATGCCATAGATCCCACATATTGATCAACATATTGTGGAGTGGTACTTACAATTTGCCATTGACCTTGTAAATTTGCTGCACTAATAGTCCAATCATTTACATCATCAAAAGTATTATAAATAATAGTATCTCCAGAAGACTTATTTAATGTAGATTGATAATTTGATAAGGGTTTGTTATTATGTATGTCAAAGTTGCTTTTTAAAACTTGTCCAAAAGTTTGACTATAAAGTATAAAAGTGGAAAAAAAAATTTTAATTAGAGTTTTCATAATATTTCATTTAAATTGGAAACAGTTGCTATGTTTTTTTCATAATTTTCCAAGGGAAGGCAATTACAGATTAAATTTCTATCCCCATAGGCATTATCAACTCTTCCGATTGGGGGCCAAAATTTATTATTTACTTGATTGATATTTGGATATACTGCCTTTTGTCTAGAATAAGGGTGATTCCAATTTTCATTAATTGCTTCGTAGGCTGTATGAGGAGCATTTTTTAATACATTGTTATCTATATCATAAACACCTTCCTTTATTTCGTTAATTTCTTTTCTGATATTAATCATAGCCTCTGCAAATCTATTTAATTCGTTTAAAGATTCACTTTCAGTAGGTTCAATCATTAAAGTACCTGCTACTGGAAAACTAACTGTAGGAGCATGAAATCCATAATCCATCAATCTTTTTGCTATATCTTCTACTTCTACAGAGGATTCTTTTTTAAATAATCTACAATCTAGAATCATTTCGTGTGCAACTTTTCCAGTTGGTCCACAATAAAGTACGTTATAATAATTTTTCAATTTAGCTTTCAAATAATTTGCATTTAAAATAGCCATTTCAGTAGATTTTTTTAAACCTTCAGCACCTAAAAGTTTTATGTAACCATAAGAAATAATTAAAATTAATGCACTTCCCCAAGGGGCACCATTAATTGCTTTAATTCCCTTTTCTCCCCCTGTTTTAATAATTGGATTACTTGGTAAAAACGGGGATAAATGTTTTGCTACTCCAATAGGACCCATTCCAGGACCTCCACCACCATGAGGTATCGCAAAAGTTTTATGAAGGTTTAAATGGCAAACATCAGCACCTATAAGACCTGGAGATGTTAGACCTACTTGAGCGTTCATATTGGCTCCATCCATATATACTTGTCCTCCTGATTGATGAATAATAGAAGTGATTTCCTTGATATTTTCTTCAAAAACTCCGTGAGTAGAAGGATAAGTAACCATTAACGCTGAAAGATTGTCAGCATGGGTTTTTACTTTATTTTTAAGGTCATTTAAATCTATATTTCCTAGTTCATCACATTTGATTAAAACAACCTCCATACCTGCCATTACTGCACTAGCAGGATTAGTTCCATGAGCACTAGTTGGAATTAGACAAATTTTTCGATGACCTTCATTATTAGAAATGTGATACGCTCTAATAACCATTAAACCACTGTATTCTCCTTGAGCTCCACTGTTTGGTTGAAGGGAAACTTTATCAAAACCAGTTATTTCGCTAAGATCTTCGGCTAATTCATTAAAAATTTGTTGATATCCTTCCGTTTGGTCAACTGGTGTAAATGGATGCAGATTGGCAAATTTTGCCCAGGTAATAGGTTCCATTTCAGTAGCAGCATTTAGCTTCATAGTACAGGAGCCTAAGGATATCATTGCATGAACTAAAGAGAGGTCTTTATTTTCTAATTTTTTAATATATCTCATCATTTCAGTTTCAGAATGATAAGAATTAAAAATGTTCTGTTGTAATATTGCTGAACTTCTTTTAAGGAATGTACTTTTTGATTCAATGGTTTTAAATTCTAAATCTTTATGAGGATTATTAAATTTAATAAGAGCGTTAATTAAATATTTTAAGTCAGATATGGAAGTTGTTTCGTCAATAGAGATGGTAGCATGATCATTTATGTAACCAATATTTATTTCTTTATTTTCCAGATAACTTTTAAGCTCCTTCAAAGAATCGACTTGAAAGCATATTGTATCAAATTGGTTTAAATTTGAAACTTCAAAGCCGTTTTCAATTAATGCTTGTTTTAATCTCAGTGTTTTAGTCTCTATAGTTTCAGCAATTTCTTTCAAACCTTTAGGTCCGTGGTAAACTACATACATACTGGCCATAACTGCAAGAAGAGCTTGAGCAGTACAAATATTGGAAGTTGCTTTTCCTCTTTTAATATGCTGTTCTCTTGTTTGAAGTGCCATTCTTAATGCTGGGGTTCCATGTACATCTAAAGAGACTCCAATAATTCTTCCTGGAATGTATCTCTTGTGGGATTCTTTACATGCAAAAAAGGCGGCATGAGGTCCTCCGTAGCCCATAGGAACTCCAAATCTTTGAGTAGATCCAACAACAACATCAGCGCCCCAACTTCCGGGACTTTTTAATAAAACTAGACTCATTATGTCTGCCACAACTGAAATCTGAATTTCTAAAGTTTTAGCTTTAGAAGTGAATTCACTGTAGTCATAAATCTCTCCGTAAGCATCAGGATATTGAACAATACCTCCAAAAAACTGATCGGTTAATTCTATTTTTTCAGGATCGCCTGTTATGATTTCAATTTCTAAAGGTTCAGCTCTAGCAATTAATACTTCTTTAGTTTGTAAAAATAGACCATCACTAACAAAAAACTTATTTACATTAGATTTTACCTGAGATCTTGTCCTCATGTGATAAAACATTAGCATTGATTCAGCAGCTGCTGTAGATTCATCTAAAAGTGAAGCATTTGCTAATTCCATACCAGTTAAATCGGTCACAAAGGTTTGAAAATTTAAAAGAGCTTCTAGTCTGCCTTGCGCTATTTCCGCTTGATAAGGTGTGTATGCTGTATACCAACCTGGGTTACACAAAATATTTCTTTTGATAACATTTGGAGTTACAGTACCATAATAACCTTGACCTATANAGTTNNNANAGNTTTTGTTCTTATCAGCAATCTTACTTAAAGCCAANAAATAATCTTGTTCGTTAACTGCTTTATTAATCTTTAAGTCTTCGTTCTTTAATATGGAATCGGGNATAGTTTCCTTAATTAGTTCATTTACAGNACCTACTCCAATTGCTTTTAGCATGTNCTCNACATCTTGCTGNTTTACACCAANATGTCTNCNTTCAAATGAATTTTGTTTCATTTTAAATTAAAATTTTGACAAATATATATATACAACTCTTTAATTTCATATTGTTGTTGAATTGTTTAAATTTATTTTTATGAACACTAACTCAACATTTTTNCTATGTCTTTATATTCTATTTGCGGTAAATATGAGCAGTCAAGAAACAAAAGAAGAATACCAAAATGTAATATTACATTTACTGTCAGGAGATACTGTAATTTACAAACTTTCGGAAAATAAAAAATCTCATGTGACAGGATTTCAAAAAAAATCAAAAAAAGACCTTTGGAAATTTAAAATATATTCTGAAAACGATATTGCTTTTTATACTACTTCAACTGGAGAAAAAACTTGGATGTACGAAACAAATCCTAAAAAAGGGCAATTTTTAAAGCCTTTTGAATTGGAACAATATATTTTAGGAAAAGGAGATGCTAAATTTAATTACAGACCCAATAAACATTTCATTGGTGGTATTCTCTTTGGATTAGCAGTTAGCGGTGCAGATACCTATCAAAAAAATGAAGGAATATTGAGTAGGTCAAATAGTATATTATCGATTTCAACTCCTTTATTAAGTTCAATGTTGTTGATGACCAAAAAAATTAGAATCAAAAATCTTTCAAATATAGATGAACAACAAAATTTAGAATATCATTACTCAAATGGATATAATTCATCCAAAAAAGCAAAAAATCATATAGCTTCTTTTACAGGAAGTTTATTGGGTGTAATTGTTATTTTTTTATTGAATAATTAAATATTTTGAATGTTTAAAAAGTTAATTGACTTTATAGTATTTGGAAATATTTGGATAAGTTTAGGAGCAGTAGGGGTGAGTATTTTCACATTTATTTTATGTGATATTAATATTGACATCTACTATTTAAATTTGGTTTTTTTTGCTACTTTATTTAGTTACAATTTACAAAACTTAAGCCAAAGAATCATCCATAATGAAAGGTCGAAACAAATGGCTTGGATTCAATTCAATTACAGTGCCTTAAAAGTGATTATTTTTGTTTCTTTATTTAGTACGGCTGTTTTTGCTTACAGGTCTTTGACATGGATTGCAGTATCACTTTCTTTACCATTTTTATTTTTGGTTATTTTTTATAGATTTTCGTTATATAAACAAATGAAATTAAGAACCATTCCTGGAATTAAAATATTTATTATAGCTATATGCTGGTCTTGGACCTGTAGTTTATTACCGCAATTATTATTTGCTAACCAAATAAATTGGCTAGTAGTTTTATTTATATTAATATATGTATTCGTTATTACCATACCATTCGATATTAGAGACATGAGTTTCGACCAACAAATTCATACTATCCCTCAAATGATTGGTCTTAAAAAGTCATTCATTTTATTAATGACAATTTTGATTATATTACTATCATACTTTATTTTTCGACAACGTTATAAATTAGCGTTATTTTTGTTAGTAACCATCTTAGTTTTGCTCCCTTCTATCAAAAAAAATAATAATGAATATTATTACTTAATATTAATCGATGGATTATTAATTCTTATGCCAATCTTTGTCTTATGAAGGACTCTAAAGTATTACTTATCTACACTGGTGGAACAATAGGAATGAAGGAAAATCCCCTAAAAAACACCCTTGAACCTTTTGATTTTAAGCATATCACCAAAGAATTACCGGAACTTAATAAGATGGATTGTAAAATTGATGCTGTTTCATTTGAAGACCCAATTGACTCTTCTGATATTGATTGTGAAATATGGGAAGAAATTGGGGATATTATATATAGCAATTACGATGAATATGATGGTTTTGTTGTATTACATGGTACAGACACCATGTCTTATACTGCATGCGCATTGAGTTTTATGTTTGAGAACTTAAAAAAGACCATCATTTTAACAGGCTCTCAATTACCAATTGGGATGGTTAGAACCGACGGTAAAGAAAATTTAATAACATCCATTGAAATAGCCTCAGCAAAGAAAAACAAGGAGTCTATTATTCAGGAGGTTGCTATATATTTTGAATTTCACTTACACAGAGGAAATAGAACCTCAAAGGTAAGTTCTGAACATTTTGACGCCTTTATGTCCTATAATTATCCCAATTTAGCTGAAATAGGAGTTGAAATAAAATACAATTATCATAATTTACTTAGGAAAGATTGTGATCAACTTATTTATAGGAAAGGATTTAGTCCTGAGGTTTTAGTTGTGTTTTTTTATCCAGGAATTCAATTTAAAAAAGTAATTCAATCTATTCAAAAAAGCAACTTAAAAGTGGTCATCCTTTTCACGTTTGGATCTGGAAATTTACCTAAAAATAAAGACTTCATCTCATTTATTAATGACCCAAAAAA
>NZID01000044.1 GCA_002691605.1 Crocinitomicaceae bacterium | reverse complement strand
TAATATTTCGTTTAATAGTTGAGCAGCTTTTTTTGGGTCTGCAGTACCTTTTGTAGCCTTCATAATTTTACCCATAAAAAATCCAGCAAGTTTTTTTTCTCCATTTAAAAACCTTTCTTTTTCTGCAGGATTTTCTTCTAAAACCTTTGAAATTATTGAGGATAATTCATTTTCATTATTACTACTTATCCAATTATTTTTCTCAGCAATAAGATTAGGATTTTCACTGGGGCTTGAAATCATTGAAGGGAATAATTTTTGATTTGCTAAAGAGTGAGAAACTATTTTTTCGTCAATCATATTAATTAGTAATCCTATATTTTTGGGGCTTACTGGAAATGAATTTATTTCAATTGCTTGCTGATTTAAATAGGATTTAATATTGACCATTACCCAATTAGCAGCGCTTTTATAATTTTTGGTAAATTGAATTACTTCTTCAAAATAGGATGCTATTTCCTTTTGTTCAATTAGCACTAGCGCATCATAATTAGAAAGTTNGTAATCTTTAGTAAATTTTTCAAATAATTCATTCGGTAANGCAGGCATTTGAGATTTAATGTCTTGTAAATGACTTTCTTCAATTTGTATAGGATTTAAGTCTGGTTCTGGAAAGTATCGATAATCATGTGCTGCTTCCTTTTTTCGCATNCCTGTCGTTTTNCCGCTAGGTGCATCAAAATTTCTTGTTTCTACTTTTACCTTTTCAAAATTATTCAATATTGTAGCTTGTCGTACTATTTCATAGTCAATAGAACGTTGTACATTTCTTATAGAATTNAGATTTTTTATTTCAACTCTATCGCCAAATTGATGGCTTCCAATNGGCATTATAGAAATGTTTACATCACATCTCATACTACCTTCTTCCATATTACCGTCACATATATCCAGATATCGTAATAATTTTCTTATTTCGGATACATATTGATAAGCTTCAAAAGAGCTTTTGATAACTGGTTCTGTAACTATTTCTAATAAAGGAACCCCAGCTCTATTTAAATCTATTAATGTATTGAAAGGGTCTAAATCATGAATGCTTTTTCCAGAATCTTCTTCCATATGAATCCTAGTCAATTCAATATTTTTCTTTTGACCATCTTTAAGACGAATAAGAATCTTTCCATTTTTACAAATAGGTGTTTTATCTTGCGTAATTTGGTATCCTTTTGGGAGATCAGCATAGAAATAATTTTTTCTATCGAAATGCATCCATCTTGTAATATCACAATCTAGAGCTAATCCAAGTTTTAAAGCGTGATTAATAATTTCTTTGTTAAATTTTGGTAAGGTGCCTGGATGTCCCAAAGAAATTGGAGAAGTTTTAGAGTTTGGAGTTGCACCAAAAATATTTTCGTCACTACAATAGGCTTTTGATGTAGTTTTTAACTGCGCATGAATTTCAATTCCAATTATTGGCTCATATTTTAATAAAGCATTTTCTAAATCCATTAATTATATGTATTCAAAGAAATTTTTAATAAGTTTTGTAAGTAAAATTTCTGAATTAGATGCAACTTTTTGAACATCTTCATGGGTTACTTTAACAATTTTACCTGGCACTCCTAAATCGGTTATTACTGATACTCCAAAGCAGGGAATATTCATATGCCTAGCAGCAATTACTTCNGGGACNGTACTCATACCAACTGCATCTGCACCTATTTTTCTTATGTATGCATATTCAGCTGGGGTTTCCAATGTGGGACCAGTTAAGCCAGCATAAATCCCCTTGACAATATTAATTTTCAACTCTTTGGCTACANTTTCAGCTTTCTGAATCAAGTNTTTTTCATAAGTATCACTCATATCTGGAAATCTTGTACCTAATTCTTCAATATTTGGACCAATTAAAGGATTGGTTGGAAACAAATTTATATGATCAGTTATTATCATAATATNTCCGATCTCAAAATCAGGATTTACACCTCCAGATGCATTGCTTACTACTAATTTTTTAATNCCTAAAAACTTCATTACTCTNACTGGAAATACGATTTCGTTCATTTGATAGCCCTCATAAAAGTGAAATCTACCTTGCATNGCAACTACATTTTTTCCTCCTATTTCACCAAATATCAATTGACCATGATGACCATCAACCGTAGAAACTGGAAAGTGGGGAATATCTTCATAAGCTAGTGTGTTTTTGATATCTATTTCATCAACTAACCCACCAAGACCAGTTCCNAAAATAATACCTATTTCTGGACTAAATCCTGTTTTGTTTTTTAAAAAATGACTTGTTTCTTCAATCAGATTTAACATAATCCATTATTTTTTTGTCAAATTTATCTTTATTCCACAGAAAATCAACGGTTACTTTCAAATAGTATAAAGGAAAAGAAGATAATTCATCATATTCATTTAATTTTTGAGCATCTTTTTCAGTGGTCAAAATAATTTCATTTTTGCTATCACTTTTAAAAACAGTTATAATTTTTTTAATATCTGAAATATTATANTTGTGATGGTCAGAATATTTTAGATGCTTAGTTTCTACATTTAATTGCTTTAAATATTTCAATATGGGATTAGAATTAGCAATACCTGTAACCATGATAATAGATTTATTTTTTAAATTAAAAGTGTTTTTGGGATTCTTTACAGAAATTACNTTCTGATATTTGAAAGTCGAAAAATATATATNCTTAAAGTGTATTTTTTTTGTAATATTTTCAGCTTCTTCTTTCTTTAAATCAATAGGACATTTGGTTANAATAATACAATCAGCTCTNTTNAACCCTCTTCTTGATTCTCTGAGGTTACCTAATGGCATTAAGTAATCTTCGTAAAAAGGATTGTTGAAATCACATAATAATATGCTGTATCCTATTTTTAGTGATCTGTGCTGAAAAGCATCATCTAAAATAATTACTTGAGTTTTTTGATGTTCATTTAATATTTTCTGTACTCCATTTACTCTTTGATGGTCAACAGCTACAACTTGATAAGGTAAATTTTTTTTTGTTTGCAATGGTTCATCTCCTACATCCAATGATGTACTATGTATATGTACATATTTAAAATTTTGGGTTTTTCTACCGTAGCCCTTNGAAAGTAGGGCAATTTTATATTTGTCTCTNAATATTTTNGCAATATATTCTGTATGAGGTGTTTTTCCAGTTCCTCCCACAGTAATATTACCAATTCCAATTATTGGGATATTAAATTTTTTTTCTTTTAAAACACCAAAATCATATAACTGATTTCTAATTTCAGTAATGAACCAAAAAATTAACGATAATGGAGATAATATCCATTTGAACCATTTCATTGTTTTATATTTGAATACTTAATTTATATATGAAGGTTAAAGATGTAACAAAATACTTAGAATCAATAGCTCCATTACAATTGCAAGAAAGTTACGATAATTCTGGATTGCAAGTTGGNGATTTTAACTCTGAAATAAAAGGNGTTTTGGTTTCTTTAGATGTAACCATGGAAGTTGTTGAGCAAGCNATAGCAAAAAAATGCAATCTTATTGTTGCTCACCATCCCATCATTTTTGGTGAGTTAAAAAATATTACCAATCAATATTTGACTGGAAAAATTATTTATAAAGCTATTCTTAATAAGATCAATATTTATGCTATTCATACTAACTTAGATAATATATTTGATGGTGTAAATGCAAAAATTGCTGAAAAAATAGGATTAAAAAAAATTAAGATTTTATATCCAAAAAGTAATCTCTTAAAATTAGCTGTTTTCGTTCCAGAATCTCATTCTAACATAGTTTTGAACTCTTTATTTGAAGCGGGAGCAGGACACATTGGGAANTATCAAAATTGTAGTTTTATTTCATCCGGAGAAGGTAGTTTCAAACCTGAATCAGGAGCCAACCCATTTATCGGAGAAATAGGAAAATTAGAAAAAAATAGGGAGAATAAAATTGAAGTGATTTTACCAGATTTCTTATTAAGTAAAGTCATCGAAACTATGCATAGTGTTCATCCTTATGAAGAAGTAGCCTACGACATTTTTAAAGTCTTAAATGCTGCCAATTCCGGATCTGGAATGATTGGCGAACTATCTAAATCTTGTTCTGAGTTAGATTTCCTAAAGTTTTTGAAAAATAAATTCAAGGCAAATGGGATTCGTTATACCAAATTATTAAATAAAAAAATAAAACGCGTGGCATTATGCGGCGGCTCTGGAAGTTTTTTACTAAACAAAGCAATGATTCAAAAAGCAGATATTTTTATTACCGCAGATTTAAAGTACCATCAGTTTTTTGAAGCTGAAAATCAGATTTTAGTGGCTGATATAGGTCATTATGAATCGGAACAATACACAATTGAATTAATAAGTGATTTATTAATGAAAAAATTTACTAATTTTGCCATCCGTTTAACAACAGTTAATACGAATCCAATAAATTACTTATAAAAATGGCTAGAACTAAAAAATATACCCCCGAAGAAACTTTAAGATCTTTATTCAATTTACAATTCATTGATTCAAGAATTGATAGCATGCGAGAGGTTAGAGGAGAATTACCTATGGAAGTTAATGACTTAGAAGATGAAATGGCGGGTTTAAATAAGAGGCTAGATAAAATTGAAGAAGAAACGGGAGACTTAAATCAATTAATTTTAGAGAAGAAAAACATAATAGAAGAGTCTAAAATTGCTATTAAAAAGTATTTGGAGCAACAAAAAAATGTTAGAAATAATAGAGAATTTGATTCATTAAGCAAGGAAATCGAATATCAAGAACTCGAAGCTCAATTAGCTGAAAAAAGAATTAAAGAAAATGCCAGCCGTATAGATGATAAAAAAGAAGCCCTTAATCATGTAAAGGAATTATTAAAAGCTAAAGAAGAAGCTCTTGAAGCCAAGAAAAAAGAATTAGAAGAGATAATTTCAGAAACTGAAAGAGAAGAAAAACTTTTGTTAGAAGAGTCTGCAAAAGCTGCTAAATCTATAGACGAAAGATTTTTAAAAGCATATTCTAGAATTAGAGAGGCATCTAAAAATGGACTAGCTGTTGTCCCAGTGGAAAGAGGAGCTTCGGGAGGTTCTTTTATCAAAATACCACCACAAGTTCAATTAGATATTGCTGCTAGAAAAAAAATAATTGTTGACGAACACAGTGGTAGAATTTTAGTAGATGCTCTTCTAGCAGAAGAACAAGGAACTAAAATGAAAAGAAAATTAGCTAAGGTTCTAAAGGCCTCTTAATCTTTTTTTTCTTCATTTAGTTTCCTTATCTCTAAATTGGTAATTTAGTTCAACAATTTTGCGAATATGTCATCTAAAGGATTAATCAAGAGAAGTGAGGACTTTTCAAAATGGTACAATGAATTAGTTTCTAAAGCTGATTTAGCCGAACATTCCGATGTTAGAGGATGTATGATAATCAAACCTTACGGATACGCCATTTGGGAAAAAATAAAAGATCAGCTGGACCAAATGTTTAAAGAAACCGGTCACCAAAATGCCTATTTCCCACTATTTATTCCTAAATCATATCTCAGTAAAGAAGCCAATCATGTAGATGGGTTTGCAAAAGAGTGTGCAGTAGTAACTCATTACAGACTAAAAAATGCAGAAGATGGAAGTGGAGTTGTGGTAGATCCAGATGCTAAATTAGATGAAGAATTAATTGTAAGGCCCACTTCTGAAACTATTATTTGGAATACTTACAAAAAATGGATTCAGTCATATCGTGATTTGCCTATTTTGGTCAATCAGTGGGCAAATGTTGTAAGATGGGAAATGAGAACCAGGTTGTTTCTAAGAACTTCTGAATTTTTATGGCAAGAAGGTCATACTGCTCACTCAACAAAAATAGAAGCGGTCGAGGAAACCGAAAAAATGCTTAATGTGTATGCTCAATTTCTTGAACAGTTTATGGCAATTCCAGTTATTAAAGGTGTAAAAACTGAAAACGAAAGATTTGCAGGAGCTGAGGAAACTTATTGTATTGAAGCCCTAATGCAAGACGGGAAAGCTCTTCAGGCTGGAACTTCTCACTTTTTAGGTCAAAATTTTGCTAAAGCTTTTGATGTTACTTTTGCCGATAAAAATGGAATTCAAAATCATGTTTGGGCAACTTCTTGGGGGGTTTCAACTAGATTAATGGGCGCTTTAATTATGACACATTCCGATGACAAGGGATTAGTTCTTCCTCCAAAACTAGCGCCCTTACAAGTGGTTATTGTACCTATTTATAAAAATAGTACTCAACTTGAAGAAATATCTAATTATGTAAATGAATTAAAACAAGAGCTTCTTAAAATGGGTGTGTCAGTTAAATTTGATAACGACGATAATAAAAAGCCAGGTTGGAAATTTGCTGAATATGAAATGAAAGGAGTCCCTTTAAGAATAGCAATTGGACCACGTGATATGGAAAATAAAACAGTAGAATTATCAAGAAGAGATAATTTCAATAAAACAACTATTAGTCAAAATGGATTAGCTTCAAAGATTTCTAATTTACTCATTCAAATTCAAAATGATTTATTAGATCATGCAAATAGTTTTTTAAATGAAAATACATATTTTGCATCAACGATAGAAGAGATGAATAAAATTTTGAATTCAAAAGGTGGATTTGTAGAAGCATTTTGGAACGGTGAATCTAAAACCGAACAAAAAATAAAAGAATTAACTAAGGCAACTATCAGATGTATTCCTTTAGAAGAGTCTAATACTGGCAAATGCATTTTCACTGGTCAAGCGAATTCAAAGAAAGTACTTTTTGCTAGAGCCTATTAAGATTAAAAAAATGGATTATCAAAAAAATCAAGAATTACTATTTAATTTAGTTAAAGAAAAAGGTGTTTTAAAGCAAGATGTATTTAGTAATATTATTCTAAATTTTAAAATACTTAAAAGCGTTCTAAAAGAAATTGGTGATGAATTGAAAGATAAAATGTCAGAAGTTGACGATAGGGTAATTATTGAATATAAGGATTCTGGTGAATTTGAAGCACAATTAAGAGTTGCAGGAGATATTCTCATTTTTCAAATGCATTCAAACGTTTTCAAATTTAATTTAGAGAACAGTTTATGGAAATCAAGCTACCTTTCTGAAAATCAGAACCGAGGATTTTGTGGCTTAATTAATATTTACAATTTCCTAAATGACTCGTTTAAATATAACAGATTAAATGACCTGGGATATCTTATAGGAAGAATTTTTATTAACTATGAAAATCATTTTATGGTTCAAGGAAAACGTCAATTAGGATTTTTATATAATGATTTTATCAATGCCACTATTGATAAGGATCAATTAAAATCAATAGTTCAGTCTGCTGTTTTATATTCATTAGATTTTGATTTATTAGTTCCGAGTTATGATCTTGTAAATCAAGTATCTGTAAATCAGGTAAAACAAGTTGGGGACGAACTTAAAATGAGAACAGCCAAAAGATTAGGCTTCGTCTTTCAGAGTAATAATGACGAAATTTAAAAACATTTACTTGAAATAGGTTTAATTTTTTTTTGCCTAACTGAAAAAAAAACTAAATTTGCGCTCCATTTGTTNNANATTGGNCCNTTCGTCTAGGGGTTAGGACGCCAGGTTTTCATCCTGGAAACAGGGGTTCGATTCCCCTAGGGACTGCAACCTTTAAAACCCATCTTTTGATGGGTTTTTTATTTCTTAAAATTCAAATAGGTAGAGTATTTTTAGAGACCTTCCTGAATCTAAAATTCAAATTTAACGTTCTAAATAAACTAATTGATAAAAATAAATTATATGAAAAATTTAATACTATTACTAATTATCTTTATTTCTTATCAGTCATTTTCAAATGAAAGGACAGTGAATGTTGATAAAAGTTTTGTTAAATGGACTGGGAAAGAAATAACAACCAAGATTCATTATGGAAAATTAAATATAAGTTCGGGAAGTATTACTGTAGATGATAATGGTGTTTCAGGTGAAGTAAATGTAAATATGGAATCACTCGTTGTTGAAGATTTACAAGGAGAGTGGGGGNAGAAGCTTGAGGGACATTTAAAGTCAGATGATTTTTTTTCTGTTGATAAGTTTAAGGAATCATCAATAAAAACTATATCATCTTCAANAAAATCTGATAATTCTTATGAGGTTCAAGGAGTCTTAACAATAAAGGGAATATCACATCCTATTACTTTTGATNTAGATATTAACGGAGATATTATTAATGCTAATTTAAGATTTGATAGATCATTGTATGATGTAAGATTTAGATCAGGATCATTCTTNGAGAATTTAGGTGACAAGTTAATTGTTGATGATATTGACTTAGAAGTCACGTTAGAATTAAATTAAATTATAAAAAAAACAAAATTTAAAACCCATCTCATGANGGGTTTTTTTATTTCTTAAAATTTGTATTTTTTTCTTGTCCTAATAGAGATGAAGCAGATAGTAATAAGTCAGTGTACTCAGTTAAACTCTCAACTAAGCCTTCATCATTCACTTGATAAACATATACATATTTGTTATTGTATTCACCATATAAAGCCTCACTTTCACCATGCCAGATTATAGCTGCTGATTTTTCATCGATTATCATTTCATCAAGATGAAAAATTAATCCACCAGGAATTGTCTCTAGAGCAGGAGCTAAAAAATCATTCATGAAAGAATTGTACCCTTCGTAAGTTCTTGATAACGGTCTGCCATCATTCCATTTTAATGTTCCAGATAAAATAAACTTAAAGTCGTCACTAACAGTTGTCTTGAATCCTTCCATATCTCCAGAAGAGATATAGCCCCAGTTTTTTTCAACAATATTTTTAGTGACTTCTCTGTTTTTTTCAACTTCCAATTTTCTTTCAATAGATTCTTGAATATTAGAAGAACACGATACAAAAAGTAGTAGAAATGGTATAATTCTAAGCATTAGTTAAATATTTAAAAGTTTTCATATACAGCTTTCCTGAAATCTCCCTGGATTCCAAAAGAAAACTCTCTTGCTCTAGTCATAAAAAGCCCGAATAGATTCTTTTCGTTATCAATCCAGAAGTGTGTATTATGGTATCCAGACCATCCGTAAATACCTTCACTTGAGTTCGTACCGTCTTTCACAGGATCATTGAGAACAAAAACTGAAAAACCTAGGTGGAATCCTTCATTTATATTTAGAAATGGGTCAGACTCTAGGTCTGAGTGTTTTTCAACCATTAAATCAATGCTAGATCTGTCAATTATTTTATTTCCATTCAGCTCACCATTATTTAGAAGCATCTGACAGAATTTAGAGTAATCTCTCATGGTTGAGACAAGACCCTCACCACCAAAGTAGGCCCTGTTATTAACGTCGTATGTCATCTCATCAAGAAAATTTGTGAAACCTTTTAAGGAACCACTATTAATGAATAGAGGCTGAAATCTTTCTCTGTCCTCAGGTGTTAGATAAAATTTAGTTTCGTTCATGCCAAGTGGATCAAAAATTGTCTCTTTCAGGTACTTGTAGAATGACTTACCCGTAACAACTTCTACAACTTTACCTAAAATGGCCTGATTTATTCCGTATAAATAACTTGATCCTGGCTCAAATTCCACAGGGTGCTTTGATACGTCAGTAACAAAATCATCTAAGTTGTCATATTTTATAGTACTTGTGAAATTAAGAGGATTGCCGTAGTAGGTATAACCAGATCTGTGTGTCATAAGATGAAGGATTTTTAGATCGTTTTCACAACTATAAACTTCACCTTTCTCATCCTTACACTGAAGTTCTGAAAATTCAGGAATATATTTTGATACATTTTCATCAAAATTTATTAGTCCTTTCTCGTATAAGGTCATCATTGCCACAATAGTTATTGGCTTACTCATCGACCAGATAGGAAATATTGTTTCATCATTAATTTCTTTGTCGCCTTCTTTGTTGGAGTTAACGGTTTCATTGTACACAACCTCTCCGTCTTTGAAAACCATAGCAACATTGGATCCTGTTTTATCGGAGGTTATGAGTTCATTTTGAAATTGTAAAATAGAGTTTTCGTACGTCTGACCACACCCTAAAATAATTGTTAAAAGAAATATATATAT
>NZID01000043.1 GCA_002691605.1 Crocinitomicaceae bacterium | reverse complement strand
GTAGTATATGTAAATGGAAAACCTATTGCAGAACCGTGGATTGCAGAGAATATTAGTTCCATTATAGAAACTTGGGAACCTGGAAGTTTTGGTGGACAAGCTGTTGGAGAAATAATTTTTGGAGACATAAATCCAAGCGGAAAATTACCGCTTACTTTTCCAAGGAGTGTTGGACAACTTCAAATGATATACAATCATAAGCCGTCTCAATATTTTCATAAATATGCCTTTGAAGATATTTCACCACTTTACCCATTCGGATATGGGTTAAGCTACTCAAATTTCGAATATTCAAATATTGAAGCTACTTTTTCAAATATGGATAAATCTATGATAGATATCACATTTAAGCTTACAAACAATAGTAATTACACAGGAGAAGAAGTTGTTCAACTTTATTTTAGAGATTCTTATAGTTCTATTACAAGACCAGTAAAAGAACTACTAGACTATCAAAGGGTATCCTTAAAATCAAATGAAAGTAGAGACTTACATTTTAAAATACCAATAAAAAGTCTTGCGTTTTATGATTTAGATATGAACTATTGTGTTGAAAGTGGAAAGTTTGAATTTATGGTTGGAGGTTCATCTAGTTCATCTGGTTTAATTTCGGATTCTTTATATATATATAACAGAGTAGAATATAAATAATTAGATTTTATATAACCTCTCTATAGAT
Organism: Crocinitomicaceae bacterium; assembly: GCA_002691605.1. Taxonomy (GTDB): domain Bacteria; phylum Bacteroidota; class Bacteroidia; order Flavobacteriales_D; family Parvicellaceae; genus MED-G20. The sequence continues at coordinate 17,503 of NZID01000043.1, read as the reverse complement.
CCATAACCAGGACTAAACTCTATAATTTCAAAATTATTTTTTGGATATATTATTTCATCCTCAATATAAATCCTCCAACTTTTACTAATTCCGTCCCTCCATCCTAATGAAGAATTGTCATTGTTGGAAATTATTTTAAAACCCTTTCCTTTTTTTATGATGTTAGGATCTTTTAATTCAGGCTTTTTTCCATTTGGCCAAATCTCTTTTATAAGTTCAGTTTCATCTTTATTGCCATAATCTGAATGATTTATCCAATTGTTTAGTTTTTTCTTTAGTTCATTAAAAACACTATCATAATCTTTATTATTGTAGAGGTTATTAAGCTCATAAGGGTCATTAACAATATCATAAAGTTCATATTTTGATTTGGTTTTTTTATACCAGTTATCCATTGTAGGAGTATTTTTTCTCAAATTATTAAGTGAATCTAAAATTCTCATTGTATTCATATTTTTTCGGTAGGAGACTGGCTTTACGATAGAAGAATTGGTATCTCGATTTAATATTAATTTAAAATTTTTATTTCTAATACACCTTCTATTATCGGTAAACTCATCAAATCTATCTGTTGCGGAATAAATGAAANTTCTATTGTTATTGTTATAGAAAGATACCCCTTCCATATTTTCTGGAATCTCTTTCATACAAATGTCTAAAACAGTTGGTGCTAAATCTATGAAACTAATCATTTGATTATTTCTCTTCAATTTCTTTTTTTCTATCCATTTTATTATTANAGGACATTTCAGACCAGTATCATAAATTGATCTTTTATATCTTGGGAAAGGTCCTCCATGGTCGGAGTAAAAGAAAATAATTGTTTTTTCATAAAGACCGTCTTCTTTAAGGTCATTTATTATTTCACCAATCTGATTATCCAACGTTTCAATATTTTTATAATTGGTTACGTAATCGTTTTTGATAATATCATTTTCTGGAAAGAATGGAGGAAGTATAACTTTGCTTACTGCTTCCATTGAATGTTGGGTATAATTACCCCAAATTCTAGATTCATGGGTAATATTGAAATTAAAAACCGAGAAAAACGGTTGGTTTTTTGCTCTATTTCGCCAATGAGCATTTTTATTACTTTCATCCCATGCTAAGGGAGACATCTCCATATTATAATCCTCTTTGCTGTTGTTGGAACAATAGTACCCGTTTGCTCTTAAAATTTCCGTAAAAAATTGTACTTTTCTTTTTGGAACAGCGCTGTAAATGGGTAAGTTAGTTTTACTATTTATCAAACCTTTATTTTTTTTATAGGCTCTCATATTTTGCGTTCCAATNGTTGTTGGATACATTCCTGTTATAATACTACTTCTACTTGGTGAACATACTGGAGAAACAGCATAGAAATTATCATAAACANTNCCGCTTAAAGCAAGATCATTTATATTTGGNGTATNGGCGCTACTATCACCATAAGCGGAAAAAAATAGTGATTGATCTTCACATACCAACCAGAGTATATTGGGTTTATTTTGAGAAAAATCATTAAAAAAGCAAATTAATAATAATGCTAAACTTATTTTTCTTTTAAAATTTACCGATATTGAGAACATTGTGTTTTTTATACACTAATATACATACAAGCAATCTTTTTATTACTTTTAAATTGAAATATAAATAAATATACNTCTGAAGTTCAACATTTACATATTTTATTTTCTTCTAATTAGTATTTCATCAACTGGACAGAATTATANTTTGCCACCATTTCTAATGAAATCTAAAAAAGTGGATTTTTCTGTAAAGGGGTATTATAGATTTATGGGTTACAATAGAAATCTATCCAATTTATTTGGTGACTCTGTAAATCCAGTTGTTTTCAGAGCAGACGATGAATTCAATTCTCCTACTTTAAATGTAGAAATGATTTTAAAATCTAAAGAGTCTGGATATATAAAAACCCAACTCTTTTTATTTGAACCTTTTTCAGGAAATGTTGATGACAGAAATTTTTTGATGTTAAACAGAAAGGGGGTTTCAGTTGAGCTAGGTAAAAAAACAAATTTTGGAAGTTTCAAACTAGTAGCTGGTGGAATAAATTTTTTAAGATTTAGTGATTTTTCTTTAAGTTCAGCNAGACAAGTTAGAAACTCACTATTTGACAGAAATGCTTGGACTGCAGTTTGGCCAGTTAATGTACAATTTAATAACTACTTCGATAAATCAAATTATGTAAGAGCAGCTGACTGGGGAAAAAGACAAGTTTCAGGATTTAATTTCAAAGCAACTGATTTGCCAAAGTTATTTGACATAGAAATTTTTTACGGAAAAACACCCTTTAATATATCTCCNGTTGATAATATAACGACCTTTAAAATTGGTAAAAAACAAAAACTAAATTACTATAGTTTCGGTATATTAAATTCGAGTGGAATTGATGCTTCCATTAATGGATTTAAATTTAAAAATCAAATATTTTATTCCACTTTCAAAGGAAATTTGAATGAATGGAAAATTAGTAGTGAATTTGCTGTAAGTGATTATTCTTTTCAATCCAATGGATTGTCAGAATCAGGTTTTGCTAGTGAAATCACCATAAAACCTAGTCCAAGATTAATTAGCTTTCCATTATTTATAGAGGGATATTATATCAGTCCAAAATTTGTAAATATCCACTCATCACTTATAAATGGTTCTGTTCAATCCTTTAGTTCTCAAACTACTTCTTTTAATGGTGAGGGTATTCCTGATGGAGCAAGACCTTTTGGAGGAGTTATGAATCCAATGCACATTAAATCAAATAATAGGTTTGGATTAAATATAAATTCAGAATTTGATATTGGAAATTTAAAAGTAAATCTTGGNAATGGATTATCAAAAGAGATACAAAACGATACTAATTTGGTATCTTTTTTCCATAAAGTAAATGGCCTTTATTTGTCAAGAATAGAGAGATTTCAGTCCTCTACTGGTCCTCAAGGTAACCTGACTACTTTTTTTAGAGGATATTATGAAAATGTTTTTATTGATGATTCTGTAAATAGCACTATCCGTAAATCATTTAATGTTTTTCTAATTAATTTAAAATATCGAGCAAAAATTTTTAATAAAGATTTTTTTATTTTTTATTTAGGTGAGTTTCATTCTTTACAATCCTTTTTATCTCCAATTCCAATTTTTTCAAATAAGGCTATTCTAAGGAACCATTTTCATGAATTTGATTTGTATTTTAATATCAATAAAAAACTTTCTTTAATTGGCTATTATGGAATGGAACTAATTAAGGGAAACGAATTTTCTGGTTTAGGAGATGTACTTTCTAATAATAATGAATATTTACCAAGAAATGGATTAGGCAGTGTTTTAGGTTTAGGTTTTGATTATAATATAAGCCCTAAGTCATGTTTTTATTTTAGATTTAAAAATGTAAACTACAATGAAAAGAATTTTTCCAATTATCATTACCAAGGCTATGAAATTACTGCAGAACTAAAAATATTTTTTTAATGAGAATCTTTTTAACGTATATAATTCTTTTTTCTACTCTATGTGTATTTGCACAGTATCCAAAATTTGAAATTGGAGGTTTGTCTAGAGCATTGGCAGATAATTCTTTTTTAGACCAAAATGACACTGTAAATAGCGATGCTAACCAAGATTTTAATTTAGTTTTTGATTTAGCAGTCAAAGGAGAACTAAATAAATTTATAAATTTTTACAGCGAGTTAAGATTAGGAAATAGTCTTGAAGTATTTGACACCTCTTCTTCATACTTGAATTTAAGAAGAATTTTAATTTATGGAGATCTTAACAAAAATATGTCTTTTGAAATTGGTGATATTGATCTTAAGATGACTCCATTTACTCTTTGGAATTTTCAAGAAGAGGGAATAGTAAATGAAAACAGACTAGCAAATAATTTTAGAGAGATCCAACGATATGAAAATTTTAATAATGGTAATTTTTGGAGAAGACAAGGATTGGTCATAAATGGCTTCAAACCTATTTTTAAAAGTGATAGTATAAAATATAAAACTTTTGGCACTAGAGAGGTGGCATCTAACGAGATTTCAACTCCCGATGTCTTTCTTTATGGAACAGAAATTAAATATCAGTCCAATATATTTTCATTTGGTTTCAATCACATTGATTTATTTTCTAATTATAAAGGAATTAACTATGACACCAACTTAAATAATCATGTTATTTCCTCCAACTTTGATTTGAATTTTAAAAAATTAAAACTCCATTCTGAGTTTGGTTTTTCAAGATTAACTAATACGCTTGATAATGATGATAGTGATTGGATTAATGGAGAATTCATTAATATTGGATTCAATATAAATTTTTCTAATTATTTATCATTTTCATCAAGTTTTAGATCGGTTAGTGCATACTTTTCATCTCCTGGAAGTCAGTCAAAAAGAATCAACTATTCTATGGCTCCATTTATGTTTCCTCAAACTAATAATAATACAACCAGTAGAGATATATCTATAGCAGATATTATTTATGATGTTGATTTCATAAGATCCAACTCATTTTATAATAGAAATATTGATTATAACTTGGATACTTTTAATCCAATTTTTGGAGTAATGGATCCTTACGGTTTAGCCACTCCTAATCGGAGAGGTGTTACCTCGAATTTAACTTTTTCAGATTCACTTAAAATTATAAATATTAATGCTCAATTTTCTTTTTTAAATGACTTAGTTGGAGAAGGAATCAATACTAAAAGAAATTATACAAATTATTCAATTGCTTTTGATTTATCTTTAGATAATTGGTTAAGCTTAGATAATCAATTTTTGTTTAGTATTGGGTATTCAAATTCCACTTCAAGAAGAGAACATCCTCAAGACATGAATGTTCCAAATATAGATTTAAGTTGTAATATATTTGATTTAGGTTTAGAATTTGAAATTTTAAATAACTTATCAATTTTGTCTTCTTATAAAAGATTATTTAGCGAGGGAAAAGAATATCTCCCCATTAGAAACAATGATTTTAGAATAGAATCCTATAATGCTTTTCAATGTGATTTAGTTCATGAGATTAATTCTTTTGGAATAGGCTATGATTTTAATGAAAAATCTAGTGTGTTAATAAATTATCAAATTCTTAATTTTAGTGACAAATTATTAGATAATTCATTTAGTATTAATCAGTTTTTTGTTTTAGTTCAAATTCAATTTTAAATGGAAAAAATATTCAATTACATATTTTTAATTCTTCTTTTTAATCTTTTAATTTCTTGTGAAAAAGAGGATTATATTGGCCCACCCATTGAAGCTCAATTTGGTGAGCTTATAATTCATGAGCCCTTAAGTACTGATAAACCAGTTGGTGTGGATTTTTCATTAAATGACACCGTTAGATTTTTTGCCGAGTTTTCAATTAATGCAAACTTTAATATTGATATTGTTGGTAGAAACTCAGGTGCCAATTTTAGTATAAGTGATGTGGGTAATAATTTATCCAACGTTTTTTGGACTGGTAACTCTAATGATATATTTTTTAAACAGTACGAGTGGTGTGATGTAGTTCTTTCTTTTGATAATAGTGACACTACATTATCAGATTCTATTCTTATATTAGGTGAAAGAGATTTTTCAAATTTGGGTTATTTACTTACGAGTTATGAAGATCCCACTGAATATGGTTTAGTTAATTCCCAAAACACCACTCAATTACAGGTTTTAAATAATTCGTCAATAGCAATTCATGGAAGCAATTTTTTAGATATTAGCGGAGAAGGATCAAATACTTATTTTGGAGCAACACGTGTTCCTTTACAATCTGGAAGTATTAATCAAACTGACAAATCTAATATATACTTTAATGGATTTTTTAAATCTGATTTAAATGGAAGTGCTGTAGTAATTAAAATGTTTGAAGATGAAAATAGTGACGGAAGCTATGATCAAGGAATTGATGAAGCATGGACTTATAAATTTGCACTGAATACAAATGGATCCTGGAATAAAGAAAGCTTTAATTTTGATAATTTTTCAGCAGATCAAACTGCTGGTAATGTTCTTATCGACGGAATTTTAAATGTTGAAAATGTTATCAGATTAGACGTTGTATGCAGTCAAAATGGTAACTCATTTGGAAATTTTGGATATTTTGTAGATTACTTAATTTTAACTTATAATTCTTCTTTATGAAAAAAATAATTCTTTTTTCTTTTTATCTTATATTTCTATCAANCTGTAATAGTGAAAATAAGAACTCAANAAAGTTANCAACTAAAAAACCACTTAACGTCGTTTACATCATGGCAGACGATCACGCTTATCAGGCAATAAGTGCGTATGGATCTAAAATTAGTGAATTGGCACCAACTCCTAATATTGATAGAATCGCAGATGGTGGAGCTTTAATGGATGCTGTATACTGTACTAATTCTATATGTGGCCCTAGTAGAGCTTCTATCCTTACTGGGAATTTTTCTCATGTAAATGGATTTTACAAAAATGTAGATGGTGGAGATTTTGATGGTTCTCAGCCTACCTTTCCAAAAATCTTTCAACAAAATGGATATGAAACTGCTGTTATTGGAAAGTGGCATTTGGGAACCACNCCAACAGGTTTTGATTACTCTAAAGTGTTAGTTAATTGGGGAGGTCAGGGCACTTATTTTCATCCTCAATTTTGTGTAAATGGAAAAGATACTGTAATAGAAAAAAAGAGACACTCTACTAAAGTAATAGANGATGATTGTATTAGTTGGCTTTCCAGTAGAGATACTTCCAAACCTTTTATGTTAATGTATCAGTTTAAGGCTCCACATAGAGACTGGAGACCAGATTCTATNTATCATGATGTATTTNCANATTTTGACTTTCCTGAACCCGAAACTTTTAATGACAATTATTTTGGTAGATTGGCTGCAAGTGAAAATATGATGGAAATAGAAAATCATTTAAATAGGAGAGATATGAAGNTAATAGCNCCTTCAGGACTTTCTAGAAGAGATTCTATGCGCTGGTTGGCTTATGGCGATAAAGGTCAATTTTGGTCACCAAATGANACTCTNAATGGGGAAGCTTTAAAAAAATGGAAATACCAAAAATATATTAAAGATTATTTNAGATGTGTNAAGGGAGTTGATAGAGCTGTGGGTCGACTTTTAGATTATTTAGAAGAAAATGGACTAGCTGATAACACCTTAGTTGTCTACACTTCTGATCAGGGTTTTTATTTAGGTGAGCATGGTTGGTTTGATAAAAGATGGATGTATGAAGAATCTTTTAAAATGCCTTTTCTAATTAAATGTCCAGGNATTATTGACTCCAATACCATTTCTAAAGAGTTAATTATGAATATNGATTTTGGNCCAACNCTTTTAGATTTCGCAGGACTTGAAGTTCCTAACTCTATGCAAGGNAAAAGCTTTAAACCTTCATTTGTAGATGAAAATNATNTTGGAAGAGAGGCAGTTTACTATCATTATTACGAATACCCTTTGTGGCATAAAGTTCAACCTCACTATGGAATCAAAACTTCAAAATATAAACTAATACACTTCTATTATTCAATGGACGAGTGGGANTTATATGATTTAGAAAAAGATCCAAATGAAACGAATAATATATACAANGTGGCTTCACAAGAACTTATTTCAGAACTAAAGTCTCAATTAAAGTCNCTACAAATTAAATATAATGATGANATTACTATTGAANAGATGAAAGTGATGACCGATACTGTTATTCGAAGAGCTTACAACGAACCAAATAAATTGAAAAATAAAAAATCTTAAAATGATGAAAAAATTATTTAGTATTGTTTTNATTTTTTTAATNGGNTCAGTTTTAGCGCAGTCTCCAATTGTTTATAATTGGCAAAACTCTAAGCANGGCTGGATTAGTGGAGGAGGATGTAATCTTACTGCNCTTCCTGGNTCCATGTCAATGAATGCTTTCAATACAACCCCTCTNATGAGAAGTGGTAATTTACAAGCAAACCTTGGTCTAAATGCTTNAGATTATAATCAAGTTACAATAAGTGTCAAAAACCCTACAACTGGAAATGGTAATACAAGATTATATATTTACCCTCCAGGAACAAATACTGCTTCATGTTACTTTGTATTTGCTGTTGATACTGCTATGACTGGTTTTACTTCTTACACAATAGACTTAAACTCAACACCTGCNTCCGGAACTTACTCAGGAACCATAGCAAGATTTGGAATTAGAGGCCCATGGGGGGTCGGCAGTGGTGATACAATTTATTGGGAAAATATGGTAGTTAGTAATACTAGCTCTCAGATAATGGGAAATTTATATGAAGATCAATTTAATGATTATACTGTTTCGAATTGGGGTAACTTAACTATTTCTAATGTCCCTAAGTTTAATTTTTTCGAAACTGCCTGCCAGGAATTAAAAGTTTACAGTGACTCTTCATCCTCTGCTCCTGCATATGGTTATGTAACCTATGAATTTGATAGNATAATTGATATAACAGGTTTTGAAAAAATTACTCTTGGCGAAAGGTCTAGTAGTAGTTTTCCGATAAGAATAGATTTTGAAGACTCCACTGGAAATGTAACTAATGGAAATAATGGTAAAATAACCGTTTCAACAAATTCTAATATTAATTCCGTATCTCAATTATCATTTGTATTTCCTGATCAAGCTTTCAACGAAAGTAATGTAGATAAAACTATTATTTCAAAACTTAGAGTTTTTCTTGACTTTGGTAATGTAAATATATCCTCTCCAATATTTATTGATTATCTTTCAATTGGGGATTCCAGTGGATTAAATAATGCAATTGGTCTTTCAGAAATTGATTCTTGTAACTGTGATATATTAGTTTTTGATACCATTTCAGTATGTGACACCTTAACTCTTTCAAACGGGAATATAGTTACCACATCAGGAAATTATTTTGATACACTTTCTCTCTTTCCTGCGTGTGACAGTATAAGAAATTTAAACCTAACTATATTAAATTCATCTTCTTCTTTAAATTCTATTTTTGAATGTGGGAGTTATATTTGGAATGGAATGACTTACACTCAATCTGGAAATTATTCATTTACCACTGTAAACAACTTGGGTTGTGACTCGTTAGCGATTCTAGACCTTACTATATATGATTATCCTAGTCCTCAAATTATTTCATCTAGCCCACAATTAACTGTTAATGTATCAGGGGGTAATAGTCCCTATACCTATTTGTGGAATACAGGCGAAACTACTTCTTCAATAACTCCAATTAATAACGGAAATTTTTATGTTGATGTGCTAGATGTAAACAACTGTTTAGGGTCTGATTCAATAACAGTAAATTTTGTGGGATTTGAAAATGATTTTATTTACGAATTTCAAATTTCCCCAAATCCGTCTAATGAAAATATTACACTTACTACTAATTTTCAAATAGATAATCCGACTAAAATAAATATCTATAATCTTACTGGAAAATTAGTGCTAAGTGAAAATGTTGATATAAATAATGGTAGTTCTGAAAACATCAATGTTTCATCACTTATGTCAGGAGTTTATTTGTTAGAAATAAAAAACTCCAATTTAATAAATCAAATGTTTCATTTTATAAAAAAATAAGAAATGAATAAATTATATACTCTAATGTTAATTTTAATTGGCTTTTCTATTAATGCTCAATCTGATACTATTTGTAATCCATCTTTTGAGGACTCACTCAATAACTGGGGAACATTTTGTAATGGTAATTCAAATGGAACTTTTTCTGTAGATAGCTCATCTGCTTACAGTGGGAGTTTAGGATTAGAAATGGATTTAACTTCAATTTCCCCTCCCTCCAATACTTGCGCTTTAACAAGTTGTGCTGTAAACTTGCAACAAGGGAAATTTTACATGATTTCATTTTGGGCTAAATCTAATTCAAACAATGATGTTTTGGTAGTGCTTCAGAGAACTTCTGCTCCTTTTACCAATTATGCACAAAAGACGTTCACTTTTACAAACTCTTGGAAAAAATACCAGCTTAATACAACAGATACTGCAGCTGTAAATAATTTAAAAATAAAAATTAAACCTCAGTCTGATGGCGTTTATAGTTTTGATGATTTTAGTTTTTATTCAGTAACCATGCTTCCTACAAATACTGAAATTTGTAATGGTGATTTTGAAACTGGTGTTTCTAGTTGGTCTCAAGCAAATAGTGGAGCTAATATTACTGCTGTTTCAGATAGTTCAACATTTCAAAACGGGAATTTTTCTGCTAAGGTTGTTATTTCAAATACCGTAAATGGACAACCAATTTTTTCTAGTTGTAAGTCGGATATTGAAAAAAATAAAAAATATCGAATTCATTTTTGGGCAAAATCTCTTTTGGGCGGACAACTTGCCACAGCTACAAGTTCCCTTAGTTCACCTCCCTATACAAATTATGGAATAGAGTCATTTTCTCTTACAACCAATTGGACAGAATATACTTTTTTAACCGAATCTGATTCAACCATATTTGGAAACGTAAGATTTGCCAAATTTAAATTTACAGAAGATGGCACCTACTACATAGATAATGTTTGGTATGAAGAAGTTCCACCTCAGCCTTTTGTTTGCGATGGAGATTTTGAAACTGATTTATCTAATTGGACACAAACAATAAACAATGGAGCTATAGCTTCTATGAGTATTACTCCTTCTCAAGCTCAGAACGGATTCCAATCGGCTATGATTTTAGTTAATACATTGGGAACTACCAATGGTTCAATTCAGTTAACTAGTTGTAAAACAGATGTTTTAAAAGATTCTACTTATTACTTGAGCTTTTGGATGAAAGGTTCTGCTAATAACTTAGGTTTTAATGCCATAACGTCATTTGCTTCTCCTCCCTACACGGCTCTTTCTGCGAATAGTTTTACTACCTATGACCAATGGACAGAATATTGTTACTCTTTTTCTCATGACTCTACTATTTTAGGTGATATCCGATTACTTAAACTTCAATTCTTAGACGCTGGAACTTATTATTTAGATTATGTAAATGTTTATGGATCTAACTACATATGTTCACCTGTAAATATAAATCAATTAGTAGGTGGTGATATTAATTATTTTCCAAATCCAAGTAGAGGAATTATAAATATTAATAATTTAAATCGAGATTATAGTTTGTTATCTATTAGTAATATCAACGGATCTGTAATTCAGATACTTCCAATTGAAGGACTAGAAAATATTTCTGTAGAAACTAATCTTTTGGAGGATGGAATTTATTTACTTCAGTTTACTAATAAAAAAGGAATTATTACTACTAAGAAGTTTATTAAAAACTAGTCTAGTGATCTAACAGAGTCTAATAAGTGTTGAAATTTAATGATAGTGGAATAATTTTCTTTATTCTTTGAAATGTTTGAATTTTCATTTGGATCTTTTACTAAATCATACATCATATCTACTTTAAGACTATTATCCTTTTTTCTCCATTCTGTGTAGGATTTTTTAATAGATGTAACGGTTTCACCATTATGGTATTTTGAATATCCATTTAAATTTTTTGGATCAGAATTATTAATATATAATAGACTTTTGCCTTGAAGATGCTTTGGTTTTTCAATATTGCTTAACTCGCATAGAGTAGGGTATATATCTAATAATTCAACAACAGAATTAATTTTTTTATGTTTTATCTGTTTAGGATATTTTATCAGAAGAGGTACTTTCAAAGAAGTTTGGTAATTACAATGTTTGGCCCATAGGTTATGTTCTCCTAATTGCCATCCATGATCGCNCCANAGAACAATAATAGAATTCTCATAAATATCTAATTTTTTTAAATGCTTAATGAGTTTTCCAATTTCTTCATCAATATAACTTACACAAGCGTAATAGCCATGTATTAACTTTTTTTGAGTTAAATCAGGAATATCAATATTAAAATCAGAAGGAATATTGGTGTACTTCCTGAGCTCTCCATATTTATGCATAGATTCATCTGGAGCATTTTCAGGTTGGAATCTATTGGATGCTAGCTTTATATCTTTTTCATTATATAAGTCCCAGTATTTTTTGGGAGCATTAAATGGTAAATGAGGTTTTAAAAACCCCAGGGCCATAAAAAATGGTTGTTTTTTTTTAGTTAACTGATTTAATTGTTCAATAGCTTTNGTAACCATTTTAGTATCTGCATAGTCGTCTATTAAATTTTCTCCAATTTCAAATGCTTTTGCAGCCCCGTTATTGTTATTTGTGTCAACAGCAAGAATATTTTCTTTTGTTTGATAATCTCTCCAATTTTTATCAGCTCTCCAAGCAGGTTCAGACCAACTTTCTGGTGAATCATTCTTATGGTGTGAAATTTTTCCATAGCTCAAAGTATAGTAACCATTTTTTTTGAACCATTCTCCCATGGTAGGATAGCTATCAGCATCTTCATCAATTCTGGTTTTATAGCTTTTAAATCTGTTATTATTGGGTCTTAGTCCTGTAAGTAAAGAAGCTCTAGAAGCACCACATACTGGAAAATTACAAACTGCATTTTTATACAAATAACTTCTTGAAGCTAAACTATCTATGTTGGGAGAAATTATTTCTTTTTTTCCATAGCAATTTAGCTGTGGTCTTAAATCATCCACTGCAATAAAAATAATGTTGGGTTTGTCAATTAAGTCTTCATTGGAATTAGGTTTTAAACTTAAAATCACAAACACAAAAAAAAGTAAAAATGGAATTAGTATTAGTAAAGTTTTAGTTTTCATTATTTTTGAGTTAATAGGTAATTTGCACTGTAAGGCTTTGATTTTATTTTAATTACATTGTTTTTTATTTCTAAATTNATTGCCTTTATTTTTTTGAAATTTTCAGGTCCACCTGCATCCTTACTAGTAAAAAAATNATTAATTCCAGTTTTCCTAGAGTTAGGATTTTTATTGTAGATTTCAAAGACTCCAGCCAAATTNTTNGAGTCAATATTTTTAAGTTCAATCTCAATAATTTCTTCTTTATNAGAAATATTTACAACTACTAANCCAATTTCTCCCGAGCTAAATGAAGAACAATGTATTCTAATATTAGGGTTTGTGGATAATGATTCATAATAGGTATCACCAAAAACTTTATTGTAATAATAAAAGTGGTAGTAAGATGGGTGGGGTGATAACCAAGCTATCCCATTTTCTTTGGATGAAGCAAACATGCCATGATCATGACCATCTTTATATCCATTTTCAATGTCCCAAACCATTGACATCCCTATTCCTTGTCTTATAATCTCACCAATGGCATGAGCAAAAAATATCCCTGAACAATGAGATACATTAGTAGCACCATCATTTTTGGAAATGGAGGCATTACTTCTTGTGTTAAATTCCGTAAGTGCAATNGGTAGATAGCCTTTATCTTTATCAGTATATTTTTCAATTATTTGATTGACGACTTTTATATGTGAGTAGGTNGTATCAATTGCCTTTAACATTTCTTTCGGATTTAGTATTGCTCCGTACTTGGCATAGTAGTCATGTAATATGTAAAAGTCTGCAACATCAATTATTTCTGGNATTACCAGTTCATTCCATCTTTTTTGAACAGGGTCTCTACTCTTGGGTTTTTGGTAGCCAACAACCCCTATTTTTATAGTTGGGTCAACAGCTTTCATTTTTTCAATAAATATTCTGCAATGTTCGCCGTATTTTTTAGGATTTATTATTCCTCTTTTTTTTACATTNTATCCAGCTTGCCACTTTCCCCAATTTTCATTTCCTATTTCCCAGAATTTAATATTTAGGTTTCTTTTAATATTAGCATCGTANACCCAACTAGCCGCATATTCAGCCGCTTTATTAACCCTTTCATTTTCATCTTCTATTTCCGAATAAAGTGCATAACTATAGTTTACACAGATAGATCCAGTAGATTTTGATCTTAGTAAAAAATCATAGTAATCTTCAGGTCTGGTTCTAAACGTTCCTTGTTTTCCTAGTTTAGGGNAGGTTGATTTTTTAAAATCGCTTTTATAAATAATACTTGGAGTTCCTTCGGGACACTGTNCAATGCTTTCAGCATCCCAGAAATAGTCATTNGAGGCATTTCCTCCAGGAAATCTGACTACCTTAAATCCAGCATCTTTAAAATTAAAAATAAATTTATCGTTAGCTAGAAATTTTCTATTAGTCCAGTGACCTAAATTATTTCCATAAATGTATTTAGATATTTTAGTTAGTGGTTGGGTGAAATCTATTTCACCATAAACGGTTGGGGGATTATCAATTATAATAGTACTATCGTTTAACTTGACTTTCGGATTGTTTTTTGATTTCCAATCTTCTAAAAAAAATCCAGGATTCCCGTTCATAGGAGGCCTATTTTTAATGAATTTTTTGGTGGTTACTGTTATTTCTTTAAGTTGNATGTCTGAATCTTGACTTGTTAAATAGTTAGATAATAATAANGTAAAAACAAGGTAAAGTTTTAAATTTTTAATCTTATTCATTTTAATTCCATTTAAATATCAGTACTANACTAGGTTAAACTTAGCAATTTATTTTTGTTTTACTTTCTTTTAAAAAGTTTAAATAGAAAATTGTTTTTTCAATTTTTTTTTTTAAATTAGTTTTNATAAAATCAACAGTNAATTGTTAATAACCACCAATTTAATCTGTTACGTGTTGATTTAGTTAGCAANAAATATTAACTATATTAAAAAAAAAATGAAGAAATTTTACACTACTATTCTAATTGCATTAATTGGGTTTTTATCAATTAAAGCNCAAAAAACTTTAATTACTCAAAATTTTGGAGGTGCTTTTGCTCACAATGAAAGCATGTCTACTAATTCAAGTGGCTGGACACATACAGGTACTGGCGATTTTGTCCATAAAATTGTTTCTGGTGCTGGAGCTATGGGTTCCAACTGTTTTGCTCAACTTGGAACACCTGGTGCTGCTTCTGCATCGCATGATTTTCAGCTCCATGCTGGTAATACTTATGAATTTAAAGCGTATGTTAAAACTGTAAACAGCAGAATTTATGTAACACTAAGAATTAATTCTGGTGGTGTAGACGTAGCAACATCTGGAAATACATCCGCAAACGGTGCTTGGGAAGAATTATCATGTTCATATACACCAACTGCTGATGAAATGGCAAGTTTTCAATTTGTTAAAACACAGGGTCAGNTAGCTAATATTGATAAAATCAAAGTTATTTGCACAAATTGCACTGATCAAAACTATGTTTTTGATTTTAATGATTCTAAGGAAGGATTTATTAGTGGTGGTGGATGCTCTGTAACATTAGGAAATGATGCGGCAAATATGAACGCTACCGGAACTTTTGCTTTAATGAGATCTGGTGCATTGGCTGCTAACTTAGGTTTAAATACTGCTGATTATGATCGTGCAAGGGTTGTATATAAAACTAATTATGCAGGAAATGGTCCAGGCAAATTTTATTTTTACACTTTAAGTGGTGGTAATGCAGCTCAGGCTATTTTCGATGTTACTAACAACAATAACAACAGCACTACATTCCAAACCGTTGATATTGATTTAACATCTAATCCAGCTACAGGAACTTATGCAAATGATATAGCTAGGGTTGGCTTCAGAACTCCTTGGGGAATAAGTAGTGGTGATGTATGTCAAGTACAAAGAATTGAACTATACAAATCTGTTCCTGCCTTAAGTCTAAAGGGAATAATGGATTTTACTATTCCAAGTTCAATGGCTACTGTATCTGGTGGTGCTCAAGGTAAAGCAATTCATTTAATTGCAGATAATAATATTTCGGATTTAAGTATATATGGAGTTGGAGTTGCAAATAANGGAGGAGGAACAGATGGACAAGAATATACCTTTCCTTCAATTAGTGTTAACGCTGGTCANCATATTTTATTAGCTAGAGATAGTGCAGCAATGCATGCTTATCTTGGTAGTGGTTGTTATTCAAATTTTGATCATGTAATTGTTGCAACATCTTCAATTTCTCAAAATGGAGACGATGCTATTGAATTATTTTTTAATGGTTCAGTTGTAGAGACTTTTGGCGATGTTAATGTAGATGGATCAGGTCAACCATGGGAATATTTAGATTCTTGGGCTTATAAGGATAGTCTTGGATCTTGGACATATGGTGGTGTAAATTGTACAGACGGTTCTACTTCTTCTCAAACTTCCAATTGTCCTTATCCTATTTGTCCTCCAATTGTAGTTCAAAACATAAATATCACTTTTGAAGTCAATACTGCAAACATATATAATAATGGAGGAACTGTTGGTCCAAACGGCATGTATGCTGGTGGAGGATTTATTGGAGATGCTCAAGGCTTACAATTAACTCAAAGTACAACTGATACCATGATTTGGACTGGAGTAGCTACGCTTCCTGCTACTGCTGCTGGTGGTCCAAACCATTATACTTTTTTAAATAGCCCTGGATGGGGTGGTGATTGGGGAACCAAAGAGAATTTAGCCGGGTTACCTTGTGGAGATCCTAATAATTATGATGATAGACNTNTNCCTANNAGTTNCNNGNGACACAACAATCAANCATTGTTTTGGTACTTGCGATTCAGATGGTAGTTGTCCTGCACCTCCTGCAGCATTTATTGATATTACGTTTACGTTAAATGTATCTTCTATTACTTCTGCTGGTGGATCTATTGATCCGACGGGTATGTTTATAGCAGGTGGTGGAAACTTTGGTAATCCTGGAGATAATCCGATGACAGATTTAGGTGGAGGTGTATGGAGTATTACGGTAAATAAGCCAGTAGGTTTTACGAGTGATTATACGTTTACTAATGGTAATTCAGGTTGGGGAGCTAAGGAAAACATTTCTGGTCTTTCTTGTGCTGTTCCTCCTTATGACGACAGAAATTTAGCGCCTGTATATTCAGATACAACGATACAACATTGTTTTGGAACATGTGATTACGATGGTTCTTGTGCTTCTGCAGTGACGCCACCGAATTACACATTCCAGGTAGATATGAATCAGTCTGGGTATGGTACAACAGCTGTTCCATATTTAAGAGGAAGCTGGGATTGGGGCGGATCTGGTGATATGATGGCTGATGCAGATGGAGACGGTGTTTGGGAATTTACCAAGTCCATAACTGGTGGTGCAGAATACTTATTTGCTGTTGATACCGATGGTGTAGGTGGATGGGATGTTAACGAATCTAACGATCCTAATGAGCCCTGTACGAATGGGAATGCTACGTATACCAATAGAGTATTAACAATAGCAACGGCTGATACTACATTGGGAGTGGTTTGTTTAGGAAGTTGTAGTCCTTGTGTGGCTGCAGGTCCTCCATGTCCACATACGTTCAATATGTATGACAGTTGGGGCGATGGCTGGAATGGTGGTTCAGTAGATGTATTGGTTAACGGTACAACAGTTCTTACTGGGGCGACATGTACTGGAGCATTTACCGCAGCGACTTTCAATGCTGGTAGTGGAGATTTAATTGAATTAGCGAATTGGAATCCTGGAAGTTATCCTAGTGAAATCACTTGGGACGTAACGGATGGTTTTGGAAATATTATAGGTTCTGGTAATACAACCATAACGGCAGTTGGAACAGGAAACTGTCC
>NZID01000042.1 GCA_002691605.1 Crocinitomicaceae bacterium | reverse complement strand
TGATAATTGCGTTATAAAAAATATAAAAATAACTGACGGCAATAAAACTTTTAAATTTAAAGAAAAAGTACAATTATTTGATTTAGATCAATTCAAAAAAATGTTTGATAAAACAGGTTTTAATTTGGTTTCTAATTATGGAGATTATGACATGAGAACCTATTGTAAAGATAGTAACAGATTAATTTTAGCAGTTAAAAAAAAATAAGAAATGATTGAGATATTATTTATTGGGGTCTTATTTGCCGGCATGTTACCAATTGCAGCTGTAATGATTATTTTTTTAGCAATTTCATGCGGAATGCTTTTATATATCACCACATTGCAAATTTTTGAAGAGTATCATCATTCTAAAGGAAAATTGAAAAAAATATTAACCATTTCTGCCGGAATAGTTAGTGGAATATTAATTTTTAGCTTTTAATATCATTTACTCAAAGAACATATATATTTATTTTGGATTAGCTTTATTTGCCTTATTTAATACGGTTAAAATAAGCGCTCAAAAACAAGAAAATTATATTCAATTTAGTGGTGTAGTTGTTTCTCAAGACAGTTTAATTCCTGTTCCCTTTTGTAGTATTATTAATAAGGAAACTAATCGAGGAACTATTTCTGATTACTTTGGCTATTTTTCATTCGTTGCTGAACAAGGTGATACTCTAATATTTAGCAGTATCGGATATAAAAAGTCTTCTTTTAGAATTCCAGATACTTTAACTACTAATAAATATTCTTTAATTCAAATTATGTATGAGGATACTATTATGTTAAAAACTGCCGTTATATATCCCTGGCCATCAAAAGAACAATTTGCAAAAGCATTCGTAGAAACACCAATACCAAATGANGATTATAAAAGAGCCATGAATAATTTAGCAAGAGAAAAACTTAACGAAAGAATGCAATTCACACCCATGGATGGTGCATTAAACTTCAAATGGCAGCAACAACAAATTCAAAGTAAGTTATACTATGCTGGACAATATGCTCCTATTAGTTTATTAAATCCTATTGCATGGTCTCAGTTTATTAAAGCTTGGAAGAGAGGGGATTTCAAAAACGATAAATGATCTCAATAAAGAAACAACATTTACTCTTGCTTTTTGTANTAATATCCTTTTCTGTNTATGGACAAGAGAATATTAAAATCAAGGGATTAATTAATTCTTACGATGGGAAGCCTGTTACAAAGGCTAATATTACTGTAGTTGGAGATTCTATTGGAACCACATCCAATAAAAAAGGAGAATTTTATATGATTATCTACAATAAGGATAAAGTAAAAATAGAAATTTCTCATGTTAAATACAGAAAATACTCTAGGTCTATTAACCCAAAAAAAGATACTATTATTCAAATTAGAATGAGAAATAGAGTGTTGAAAACTTTGGATGTTGAATATCTTGATCCTGGAAGCTCTCCAATCGAAATACTTCCCAAAATAAATGCTTCAAATATTGCTTTGCCAAGTGGAAATATAGAGGGATTATTGTCNTCAGTAGGGTTTGGTGTTCGACAAAACAATGAATTATCAAGTGGATTTAGTGTAAGAGGTGGTAATTTTGATGAAAATTTAATCTACGTAAATGGTATTGAAGTTTACCGACCATTTCTAGCAAGATCTGGTCAACAAGAAGGTCTGAGTTTTATCAACCCCTCAATGGTGGAGAACATTCTATTTTCAGCTGGAGGATTTGATGCAAAATACGGNGATAAATTATCAAGTGTTTTGGATATTACCTACAGAGAACCAACGGAATTTGAAGCAAACCTTTCCACTAGTTTATTGGGAACTCAATTACAATTTGGAGACAAACCCAACTCTTTTATTAATTATAATTTTGGTTTTAGGTATAGAACTAATGCCTATCTTCTTGGTGCTCTAGATACTAAAGGAGAATATCGACCTAACTTTACTGATGTTCAAGGAATAGTAAATTTTAACCTTACTGAAAAGTTAAAACTGACCTTTTTTGGTANTGCAGCAAACAATTTATTTTCTGTTCAGCCTGAAAATAGACAGACTAATTTTGGTAATATTAATGAAGCATTAAGATTTACCGTCTATTATGAAGGACAAGAAAACACCCAATACAAAACTTATATGGGAGCTCTCTCTCTGCAACATCAAACTTCAGAAAAATTATCATTAAATTATTTTTTATCTACGTTTAATACCAATGAAACAGAATATTTTGATTTATTAGGAGAATACAGATTAGATGAGCTAGAGAGAGATTTAAGTAGTGATCAATATGGTGATGTCGCTTATAACAGAGGAGTTGGGGCATTTTTAAACCACGCAAGAAATGAATTGNCAGCTAATGTCTTTAATTTTTATCATAAGGGAAATCTAAATACTGGAAAACAGAAAACCAGTTGGGGTTTAAAATTACAAGCAGAGAATGTTAANAATAACATTAAGGAATGGAATTATTTAGATTCCGCAAGGTTTAATACGCCAAGAGCAGTTGATAGTATTGGTTATCAAAACTCAAATAATATCCCCTACCAAGAATTACATTTAAGTAAGTTAATAAAAGCCAATAATCTAATTAATTCATCTAGAATAACCGGTTTTATTCAACATAGATTTAAGTTNAANAAAGAAAAAAACATTGCTTTTAAATTTAATATTGATAGTAATAATGTCTTAGATACAGTATTTTCTGCTTATGAATACTTGACAGCCACTGTAGGACTAAGATCTCATTTTTGGACCTACAATAATCAAACTATCGTTTCTCCTAGAATCAATATAAAGTGGAGACCAGCAATTTTCAAATATCAAAATAGCCAATTAATTAGAAAGAATGTCACCTTGCGATTGGCTGGAGGATACTATTACCAACCGCCTTTTTTTAGAGCTGCTAGATTTTTAAATGGAGAACTTAATCCGATGATTAGAGCTCAAAAATCNATTCATCTAGTTGTTGGAGGAGATTTTGTCTTCGATATGTGGGATAGAAAATTTAAATTAGGAAGCGAACTTTACTACAAGTTTTTAAGTGATATCATACCTTATGAAATTGAGAATGTAAGGGTCAATTACTATGGAGAAAATTTAGCTTCTGGTTATGCGAGAGGAATCGATTTAAAAATAAATGGCGAGTTTGTCGAAGGTATTCAATCTTATGCATCTTTAAGTTGGCTTCAAACAAAAGAAGACCTATCGAATGATTATTATTTTAAATATTATAATCAAAATGGGGATCAAATTATTCCAGGATACACTGTAGATCAAAACATTACTGACAGTGTTCTTTTTGAGCCTGGATTTGTTCCTAGACCAACAGATCAAAGATTATCTTTCTCTATGTTCTTCCAAGATCAAATGCCAGACGATTGGGATACAGAAAAAGTAAAATGGAGTAATATGAAAGTTAATATCAATATATTAATAGGTTCTAGACTTCCATATGGACCACCAGGCAATCAAAGATTTTCCGATACACTTAGATCAAGTTTTTACAAAAGAGTAGATATTGGTTTTTCCAAAGACCTTATAAATCAGCAAACCAATAAGGAAAATTTTGGTGTAAACTCTATTTTTAAAAAAATTGAATCACTTTGGATAGCCTTTGAAGTATTTAATCTCCTTGACATTTCAAATACTACTAATTATACTTGGATAAGAGACGTAAGTGGAAGACAATATTCTATACCTAGTTTTTTAACATCAAGAAGATTAAATCTTAAATTGGTAGCTACATTTTAAATTACTACAATGGAAAAATCAACAACTGTTATCCTAAATAATGATGATGTAGAAAAGAAATTGGCTAGAATAGCATTCCAAATTATCGAACAATATTATGAAGATAGGGAGCTATTAATAGTTGGAATTAGTAAAAATGGCTTTCTTTTAGCACAAAAAATTTACTCATTAATTCAGAAGGATTTATCGTCAATTAAAATTCAATTAATTGAACTGCAAATCAACAAAAGAAATCCTTTAAAAAATGACATCTTGCTTTTACCAAACACGTCCTTTCANAATAAAAAAATCATTCTAATTGACGATGTTTTAAATTCTGGTAAAACATTAATGCACGCTGCTTCATTTTTACTAAAACAAAACATAAAGAAAATGAATACCGTTGTTTTAGTAGATAGAAGGCATCGTAATTTTCCGATAAAAGCAGACTTCGTAGGATTAACCCTCTCCACTACTATTCAAGAACATATTAATGTAGAAATTTTACAAAATAAAGTTTCAGTATTTCTAGAATAAAAACTAGAAGTCTACTTTTCCAGATCCTAAATTGTAATAAGCTGATTCAATTACCAATCCAGAATTATGAACTGCATTTTTTATAATTTCACTTTTATCAGCTAATACCTGTGCATTATTAAAAGCATTAATTTTTATTACCTCACTGAGTTCTTTTCCCTTTCCCATTTTTACAGCATCAGAAATATGGTCTGTTAAATGATTTAAATTAGGTCCATTATCTCCTCCATTAAGTGCTGCAGTAACCGCTCCACAACTCTCATGACCTAAAACTAAAATGATCTTGCAATGAAGATGAGCGACTGCATATTCAATACTAGCAATAGAACTACTGTTAGCAATATTACCAGCAACTCTTACAACAAATAATTCTCCAATATTACAGTCAAATATCATTTCAGGAACTACCCGAGAATCTGCACAACTTAAAATTATAGCAAATGGTGATTGACCTGAAGTTAAACTCTTTCTTAAATCAGTATCACTGGACAAATTTTCTTTATCAGAAATATATCTATTATTTCCGCTTTTTAATCTTTCTTTAATTTCTTGNACGTTCATTTTTTTAGTTTTTAATTAAAAAATCTATAGTATCTANGCCATCNGCNTAGTCCCANAAATNAGGTTTTTGAGCAGTGCCATAAGGTATTCCTCCAANCCCAACTNTGCACTGAATATTNTTAGATAAACTATCTATTTTGGTTTCTAAATCTTTAATTTNAGAGTAATATTCAAAATTGACTACACTTACAGGTGAAAATAAATTTTCATCTTCTTTTAGGATAAGAAAACCGTTATCATAAAATTGCTTTTCTTCTAGCAAATTAATTGATCTATTATAAGCATAATTATTCATGTACTTATTGTGATTAATAAGGTTCTTATAAATATATAAATTTTTGTATAGTTTTTCAATACTAAANCCTTTTGGTAAATAAAGTTTAGTAACTGACCTACAGCCTAAGCCAAAATATTGTAAAATATCATGAGATAATTTTAATAGCTCCTTGTCTTCAACTTCTTCNTTAAGTACTGCTATTGAAGTTCTATTCTTTCTAAAAATATGAGGTTTTTCACCAAAATAATATTCAAAATATCTATTACTNTTATCACTACCNGTCGCAATCACATAATCATAGCCGTAAGGTTTATCGGTTATTATATGAATCTGTTTTTGAATTGACTCATCAAAAAAAGATAAAATTTTAATTATTGAAGGAATTAGTACATCATCTTTTCGAGAGAGTTTGATCTGAACATTGAAACCCAGTAATAAACAACATAAAATATCATGAAACCCCACTAGAGGAAGATTTCCAGCNCATATAATTAAAACATTTTTATTTTTTTTAATAATGTTGTAACGACTTAACCATTTTAAAATATTTTTTTCTGTCAAGTTCAAAGACCAATTCGTTAACGAAAAATGAATCATCTCTATTGAAAACCATTTATTTTTTAATACNGACTTTTGGATTTCTGAATGAAAATTAAGAAACTCATTTTCACTTACACCACATTGATATCCAGGCCAAGATTTAGATTGAATAACGAAAGAAAAAAAAGTTCCCAATTGAATGAAAGGTTCTTTTTCATAAACGTNTTTTATTTTTTCCATTAACACNACTATATTTGTTCAAAATTAGAAACCATTTTTGAATGGCAATAAAAATAACAGACGAATGTATTAATTGTGGGGCTTGTGAACCAGAGTGTCCTAATACAGCCATTTATGAAGGAGGAGCAGAATGGAAATTTTCTCAAGGAACTTCTTTAAAAGGTTCCTATACAGGNCTAAATTCAGGTTTAAAGGTTGATGCAGATGCAGATAACGAACCCGTAGATATGGATGTATATTTTATAGTTACTGATAAATGTACNGAGTGTAAAGGCTTTCATGATGAACCCCAATGCGCTGCAGTATGTCCCGTAGATTGTTGTGTNCCTGACGAAAATTGGGTAGAAGAAGAAAGTNTTCTNTTAGAAAAAAAAGACAGTCTTCANAACACTTAGAATTTTTTATAATTTGATTTAAAATAAATGAGATTTGCTATTTCCTTATTTTTTCTAATTTATNTAAAAANATTTAGTTGCCAATCTATTTTAGATTACGAATATAAACTTATTAAAAAGTTAGAACAAGTTCATTTTGAGAAAGAATATTCTAAATCAATGGAACTTAATGAAGAGTTTAAAGCTATTTTGAAAGNAGCTATTTCTAATAAAGAGGCTTTTAATTTTCCTTTTGATAGCCTTTCCAATTTCATGAGTACCGTAAAATCGCCAGATGAAAAATTTAGAATTTTTAATTGGAATATTCAACTTGAAGATCAAAAACAATATTATGAATGTTGGATTTTACTTGACGATTTTACTATCATTAAACTTAAAGATTATAACCATACCATCCCAGAANTAGAATATGCTTCTTTAGATGAGAGCACCTGGTTAGGAGCTCTTTATTATACTATAATTCCATGCCAAAGAAAAAATAAAAAAATTTACACCTTATTAGGATGGGATGGTAATGATATGTTTTCCAATAAAAAGATTATTGAGTCCATGTCTATCAATAAAAAAAATANGGTNAATTTTGGAATTTCCATATTCAATTANCCAAGTGGAAAAACTAAAAATAGAGTGGTTTTTCAATATAATAAACAATCTTATATGTCTCTAAAANACAATCATATNAGAAAAGAAGATTATATTGTATTTGACCATTTAATCCCATCNTCACCACATTTAAAAGATTTTCCAGATTGGTATGTAACTGACTTGAGTTTTGATGCCTTTAAGTGGGAAGAAAATCAATGGAATTATAAAAAAGATTTTGATGCTAAGTCGTTAAAAATTTTGCGAAGGCCATTTAATGATCCTAATAAGTNAGGCTTTAAATTTTCATTGTTAACAACAGGTCTTAAAAGTTAATAAATATAGTCTCCAACAACATCAAACAGTTGAATTTATTTTAGACTTTTGTCAATTAAAGATAAAGTATGTTAAAAGTTCATAATTTTAGTGCAGGACCGTGTATTCTTCCAAGACAGGTTTTTGAAAAATCAGCAGAAAGCATCTTAGATTTTAAAGAATCTGGACTTTCAATAATAGAAATTTCTCACAGAAGCAAAGATTTTGTTGAGGTAATGGATAAGGCAAGGAGTTTGGTTAAAGAAATTTTAAATGTACCTGACACCCATGATGTCCTTTTTTTACAAGGTGGCGCAAGTTTAGGTTTTTTAATATCGGCTTATAATCTGATGGGAGTTAATAAAACAGGTGGTTATCTTGTTACTGGTTCCTGGGCTAAAAAGGCTGCCAAAGAGGCTTCCTTTATGGGTAATTCTATTATTGTTGGATCTTCAGAAGATAAAAACTTTAATTACATTCCTAAAGGTTACTCGATATCAAATAATCTCGATTATTTTCATGTGACTTCTAACAATACTATTTTTGGAACCCAAATAAAAAGTTTTTATCAAGGAACTACTCCACTAGCTTGTGATATGTCTTCAGACATTTTTTCTAGAAAAATTGATGTAAGTAATTTTGATTTAATTTATGCAGGTGCTCAGAAAAATATGGGTCCAGCCGGAACAACGTTATATATATTTAATAAAAAAATATTAGGAAATAGTTCTGTTCCAATTCCTACAATGTTGGACTTAAAAACTCATTTTGAAAAGGATTCTATGTTTAATACTCCCCCTGTTTTTGCAGTGTATGCGTCTATGCTCACCTTAAATTGGCTTAAAAATAATGGAGGACTTGATTTCATCGAAAAACAAAATGAGAAAAAAGCAAATTTACTTTATAATCAAATAGATAATAGTTCTCTTTTTAAGGGCACTGCAAATTTAGAGGACAGAAGCACCATGAATGTTACTTTTACACTTGAGAACGATGATTTAAATGAAACATTTAACAACATGTTAGCAGATGCCAAAATAAATGGACTTAAAGGGCACAGGTCTGTAGGAGGATATAGAGCCTCTATGTACAACGCTTTATCTTTAGAAAGTGTTGAACTTTTGGTAAATGTAATGAACGAGTTAGAAATAAAAAAAGGTTAGTTATGAAAGTTTTAGCAAATGATGGAATCTCTAAATCTGGAGTTGATAAGTTAGAAAGCAATGGCTTTGAAGTTATTACTAATAAAGTTAATCAAGAAGATTTGGTTAACTACATAAACGAAAATTCAATTGAAGTTATTTTAGTAAGAAGTGCAACACAAGTTAGAAAAGATATTATAGACCACTGTAAATCTGTTAAAATTATTGGGAGAGGTGGGGTTGGAATGGATAATATAGATGTTGAATATGCTAGGAAAAAAGGACTTACAGTAATTAATACACCTGCTGCATCTTCACAATCGGTGGCTGAACTGGTTATGGCACATTTATTTAGCATTTCAAGATTTGTTTTCGATTCTAATAGAAAAATGCCCATAAATGGAGCTGCAGAATTTAAAGTTTTAAAGAAAAAGTATGGTAAGGGAATAGAATTAAGAGGAAAAAATTTAGGAATAATTGGGTTTGGAAGGATTGGACAATTTACTGCAAAATATGCATTAGGAG
Organism: Crocinitomicaceae bacterium; assembly: GCA_002691605.1. Lineage (GTDB taxonomy): Bacteria > Bacteroidota > Bacteroidia > Flavobacteriales_D > Parvicellaceae > MED-G20. Next base: position 15,853 of record NZID01000042.1, on the reverse strand, counting down.
CGGGAATGGATGTTTTAGCTTATGATCCATTTATTGATAAAACTACAATAGATTTAAAAATAGCAAATCAAGAAATAGAAGTTCCAATTTCGACATGTTCTTTAGAAAAACTTTTGAAAAATTCTGATTTTATTTCATTACATGTACCTATGCCTAAAGATGGTCAACCTTTGATAAGTACTAATGAATTCAATTCTATGAAAAAAGGTATGAGAATCGTAAATGCATCAAGAGGTGGAGTACTTAATGAAAGTGCTTTAGAGGAAGCGATTAAGAATGAAATAGTAAGTTTTGCTGCTCTTGATGTTTTTGTGGGAGAACCCTATCCAAATGAAAGTTTATTAAAAAATGAAAAAATTTCATTAACTCCACATATTGGCGCAGCAACATCTGAAGCTCAGGACAGAATTGGTACGGAGTTAGCTGATAAAATCATTAATTTTTACAACCAATAATTTTTGGTAAATTGCCCCAATGGCAAATCTTATTCCGTTTAAAGCAGTTAGACCACAAAGAGACAAAGTTCACCTATTATGTTCTAGACCTTTCTATACTTATAAAAAAAGTCATTTAAAGGCAAAATTAGAGAGTAATCCCTATTCCTTTTTACATGTTATCAATCCAGAATTTAATGCCTTAAATAAAACAGTACCAAACAGTGCTGAGAGATTTGTACTAGTTAAAAATAAATATGAAGAATTTAAAAAAAATAAATTTCTTTTTAAAGATGAAGTAGCTCAATTTTATATTTACAGACAAACTACAGAATTTGGTATTTTTCAAGGTATTATTGCTGGTACAAGTGTACAAGATTATCAATCAAACATTATTAAAAAACATGAAAACACAATTCAAAACAGGGAAAATATATTTAAAAAATACTTAGATATTACTAATTTTCATGCAGAACCAGTATTATTAGCCTATAATCCAACTAAACTAATAAAACAAATTATAGCTCAAAATATTTTAGAAAGACCTGAGTATGAATTTACAACTACAGATCGAAAAGTTCATGAATTATGGCTAGTAAATCAACCTGATGTTATTTCTAAAATTCAAGAGGAATTCAAACTCATTAACAATATTTATATTGCAGACGGTCATCATAGAATAGCTTCATCTTCAATTTACCAACAAAGTAAACACAATCATTTTTTATCCAACTATTTTCTGTCTTTTTTTATTGATCAAAAAGAATTGAAAATATTTGAATTTAATAGATACATTAATAGTATATACCCTTTAAACGAAGAAGAATTTTTAGAAAAAATTAAAATCAATTTTAATCTAAAATTACTAGAAGAGCACCAACCTCCTAGTTCTAAAATGGAGTTAAGTATTTACTTGAAAAATAAATGGTATTTAATTAAAATTAAACCCCAAAAGATTTCTAATGACTTTAAAAGTCAGTTAAATAGTCAGATTGTTTCAGATTTTATTTTAAAAGATATTTTGAATATTAAAACAACCAGAAAAAACAGAAATATAGAATATATTAAAGGTAACCAACCCATTGAATTTCTGGTAAATAAAGTTGATAATAATAAAATGAGTTTGGCTATCCAACTGTATCCACATAAAATAAATGAAATAACAACTATGGCTGATTTAGGAGATGCTATGCCAGCTAAAAGTACATGGATCGAACCTAAATTACGAAGTGGACTTACTATTTATGAATATTAGTTGACCAATTCTTTAACTTTTTCTGCTGCGTCTTTTAAAGTCACTGCAGAGTGTACATTAAGGCCAGAATTATCAATAATTCCTTTTGCCTCTTCAGCATTGGTTCCTTGTAATCTTACAATAATTGGAACAGGTATATTACCAATATTTTTGTAAGCCTGTACAATTCCTCTAGCTACTCTGTCACATCTTACAATTCCCCCAAAAATATTTACTAAAATTCCCTTAACATTAGAATCTTTTAAAATTATGTTGAATGCTTTCTCAACTCTGTCAGCATCTGCAGTTCCACCAACATCTAAAAAATTCGCTGGATCTCCCCCACTTTGCTTAATAATATCCATTGTGGCCATTGCTAATCCTGCACCATTAACCATGCAACCAATATTTCCATCAAGATTTACAAAATTCAATCCTGCTTGATCAGCTTCAACATCCATAGGATCTTCTTCAGAAAAATCTCTAAATTCAGCATAATCTTTATGTCTAAATAAAGCATTATCATCTAAACTCACTTTTGAATCCACTGCAATAATTCTGTCATCACAGGTTCTAAGTACTGGATTGATTTCAAATAAAGAAGCATCACAACCTAAATAAGCAGCATATAAAGAATAAACGAATTTGGTCATTTCTTTAAAAGACTTTCCACTTAATCCTAAGTTAAATGCAATTTTTCTACACTGAAAACCAGTTATTCCAACTTTTGGATCAATCTCTTCTTTAAAAATTAAATGAGGGGTATTTTCCGCAACATCTTCAATATTCATTCCACCTTCTGTAGAATACATTATGATATTTCTTCCAGTATCTCTATTGAGTAAAACTGACATATAAAATTCGGATGTTTTATGAAAATCTGGAGCATAGGCATCCTCAGCGATTAAGACTTTATTTACTTTTTTACCATCTTTAGAAGTTTGAGCAGTGACTAAATGTCCTCCCAAAATACCATTTACTTTTTCTTCTAATTCTCCCATTCCCTTGGCAATTAAGACGCCATTAGACCCTGTTTCTTTAACTTTTCCCTTACCTCTTCCACCAGCATGAATTTGAGCTTTAACTACAAACCACTCAGTTCCTGTTTCTTTATTGAGTTCTTTGGCAGCTTCCATAGCTTCAGATGAAGAATGAACAACTTTTCCTTCCTGAATAGCTACTCCATAACTTTTCAATATTTCTTTTCCCTGATATTCGTGTAAGTTCATAAGATTTATTATAATTTTAAGTAAATGTAAAAATTTGTTGGCATGATCACTTTCCTAAATTGAAATTTTTACAATGTAATGTGATTTTATTAACAAATAACTTAAAACTAACTACATTTATAAAATGATAAAAGGAATTAAAATACATAAAAAATTTAATGATCTTAAAGTCTTAAATGGTATAGATATTTTAATAAATGAAAAAGAAATAGTTTCTGTTGTTGGGAAAAGTGGAGCTGGAAAAACTACACTGTTGCAAATTCTAGGTACTCTTGAAAAACCAAGCTCTGGTGAAATTTATATTAATAATCAGAATATATCTGAATTAAACGAAAAAGAATTGGCGATTTTTAGAAATAAAAATATTGGTTTTGTTTTTCAATTTAATCACCTTTTACCAGAGTTTACTGCTCTTGAAAATATCTGTATTCCTGCATATATTGCTAAAACTTCTGTAAAAAAAGCTACTGAAAAAGCAAAATATTTGTTGGACCTTATGGGAATTGGCCAAAGGATAGACCACAAACCTAATGAATTGTCTGGTGGAGAACAACAAAGAGTAAGTGTGGCTAGAGCATTAATGAATGAGCCAAGTGTAATTTTTGCAGATGAACCCAGTGGGAATTTAGATACTAAATCTGCCGACCAACTTCATGAACTTTTCTTTAAGTTAAGAGACCTCAATAAACAAACATTTATAATTGTCACTCACAACAATAAATTAGCAGATCTAGCTGATAAAAAAATAGTATTAAGTGACGGACTTGTATTAAAATGATGGACAAGACATTGTTCTAAATGTCTTTTTCTTTGGAGCGCAATAAATTTTAAGGGCTACAGAAAGTTCATGCGAGCCACCTGAATAAGTGCCCAATTGAGATGTGGTAAGATCATAACTGTAGCCAATTCTGAATACTTTGGTTTCCATTCCAAGAGTTACAATAAAAGAATCCCCTTCTCTATACCAAGCCCCAATAACATAATTTCCCTTTGAGTAATATAAACCTACATTAAGTTGCTGGTAATCTCCTTGCTTTACAAATAATATACTTGGAGATAGGGACTCATTCTCTTCTGTGTAAATAGATTTTGAACCTAGAGTAATTTCAGTTCCCATATGTGCCGTATACCTTGTGTTTAAAATAGAAGTACTTCCGCTACCAGAAATAAAAGAAACTTGTGGCTCAGTTAAATGATGAGCAGCAATTCCAATATAAAAATTATCTGTATATCCCAAGAGACCCGAAGAAAAGTCAAACATATTAACAGGTGCAGCTGTAATTACATCATTGGTAGAAAAAACAAATCCTCTTCTTGGATGAATCATATCTCCAAAAGTTAAATTAGATCTATTTACTGACTTTTGTATATAGGTTCCCTGAAGGCCAAAATTCAAAGTGAATTTTCTTGAAACATGTTGGTGATATGAATATACAAAACTTGCCTCATTAGATTGTAAAGTCTTAGCAATTTGATCACTTAACAAAATGATTCCAAGTCCGCCTTTGAATGCATCTACATATTGGTCGTAAGTAATGGAAGTGGTAATGAAATCTCCTGAGAAACTAGGCCACTGATTTCTGTAATTAGATACTATTCTAGGACATTTATTACTTCCTGTAAAGGCAGGATTTAAATAAACTGGATTAGAATAAAATTGGGTAAATATAGGATCTTGTGCAAATATTTTAATTTCTGATAATAAAACTATCGCAAATAAAGTTCCCCATATTTTTAAATATCTATTTGTAAAAAATTTGCTTACCATTAAATAATTTATACTTATAAAATAGAAATTAGTTCTGTAAAAGGCATAAAAATAACAACATTATCAAAAAACGTAACAAATATGAATAATTAATAAGAAAATAAAAATTTGAAAATTAAGGGATAACTTCTATATTTATAATTATGTAAATATTACATAAATTGTCCTTTAATTAAAATATTTTAAAAATCTAAAAATGAGTGATTTTCCATGGCTTAAAAGTTATCCTGACTTTGTTTCCCCTACAACAGAAATAAATTATCAAAATATTGTAGAAATATATGAGCAATCAATTAAAAATTTTGGCAATAAGGTTGCCTATAAAAATATGGACGAAGAGCTTACCTACAATGAGGTCAATGAATGTGTTGATTCTTTAGTTTGGTACTTTCAGAATAAAACCAATCTTAAAAAAGGAGACAAAGTAGCACTTCAAATGCCTAATTTACTACAATACCCAATTGCTATATTTGCTTGTCTCAAGGCTGGATTTGTAATTGTCAATACCAATCCTCTTTATACAGCTGATGAAATGTTACACCAATACAAAGATTCTGGAGCAAAAGCAGTTATCATAGTAGAAAATTTTGCATACAACTTAGAAAAAATACTTTCAAAAACCAATATTGAAACGGTAATTACCACAACTATAGGAGATCTTCTAGGAATGCTAAAAGGGGGTCTAGTAAATTTTGTCGTTAGAAATGTAAAAAAAATGGTTCCAGCCTACTCTTTACCTGGAAATATATCATTAAAAAAAATATTAAAAGAAAATAAAGGTAAAAAAGGAGAACCAGTTGTTATTAATGCTGAAGACACTGCTTTTTTGCAATACACTGGAGGAACAACTGGGGTTTCAAAAGGGGCAGAACTTACTAATGGAAATATTTGTGCAAATGTTTCACAAGTTGAAGAATGGATTGGTGAAAATATAGAACATGGTGAAGAAGTAATTATAACAGCGCTACCATTATATCATATTTTTGCGTTAACAGCAAACTGTCTTACTTTCTTTAGATACGGGGCTAAAAATATTTTAATTACCAACCCAAGGGACATGCCTAAATTTTGTGCAGATTTAAAAAAGAATCCATTTTCTGTAATTACTGGTGTTAATACTCTTTTTATTGGTCTAATGAATCAAGAAGTTTTTAAAGGTTTAGACTTTTCAAAAATGAAACTAGCTTTAGGTGGCGGAATGGCGGTACAAGATATTGTAGCACAGCAATGGGAAAAATTGACTGGAAGTGCACTTTTAGAAGCATATGGATTATCTGAAACCAGCCCAGCAGCAACAATTAATCCATGGAATAATAAACATAAAATTGGATCTATTGGGTTACCTCTTCCCAATACTGACATCAAAATTTTTGATGATAATCTTAAAGAAGTAAAACAAGGTGATCCTGGAGAGATTGGTATTAAAGGTCCACAAGTAATGAAAGGTTATTGGAAGAGAGAAGATGAAACTAAAAAATGTATGCATGGAGATTATTTCTTAACTGGAGATATTGGAACTATGGATGAAGAAGGCTTTTTTAAAATAGTTGATCGTAAAAAAGAAATGATTCTAGTTTCTGGATTTAATGTTTATCCTAATGATGTTGAAAAAGCAATTTCTGAGAACCCAAAAGTTTTAGAAGTCGGAGTTAGAGGAGAGAAGAAAGAAGATGGAACAGAATTTGTAAGAGCTTTTATTGTAAGAAAAGATCCTTCTCTTACTGAAGAAGAGGTAATTAGCTTTTGTAGAGAAAAGTTAACAAATTACAAAGTACCTAAAAGTATCAGTTTTAGAGATGAACTACCTAAATCCAATGTTGGTAAAATTTTAAGAAGATTATTAAAATAAACAGTCTATTTAAAATTAGGTTTGAATAACTCCAGTTTTATATTCATCTTTTGCAGGATTATTGTTTGCCGCTTCTATTCCTAAAGATATCCATTTTCTAGTATCTTTTGGATCTATAATAGCATCTACCCATAACCTAGATGCAGCATAATAAGGTTTGGTTTGAGAATCATATTTATTTTGTATATTAATAAGTAATTCCTTTTCCTTTTCTTTGGAAATATTTTCTCCTTTTGATTTTAGAGATGCTAACTCTATTTGTAACAGTACTTTTGCTGCCTGTTCCCCGCCCATAACTGCAACTTTTGCTGTAGGCCAACCAACAATTAAAGTAGGATCGTAAGCTTTTCCACACATAGCATAATTACCAGCACCATAAGAATTTCCCATAATTATAGTAAACTTAGGAACAACTGAATTTGACATGGCGTTTACCATTTTAGCTCCGTCTTTTATAATTCCTCCATGTTCAGATCTACTACCCACCATAAAACCACTGACGTCTTGAAAAAATACTAGCGGTATTCTTTTTTGATTACAATTCATTATAAATCTGGATGCTTTATTAGCACTATCGCTATAAATAACTCCACCAAATTGCATTTCAGAACTACTTGTTTTTACCACTTTTCGTTGGTTTGCAACTATTCCAACTGCCCATCCATTGATTCTTGCATATCCACAAACTATTGTTTTTCCATAAGTTGCCTTATACTCTGTAAATTCTCCATCATCAATGAAAAAATTTAAAATTTCTTTTACATCATAATTAGTAGCTCTTAGGGCTGGGAAAGTGCCATAAAAGTCGTCAAAATTTAATTTTGGGGGTTTACTTTCTCTTTTATTAAAATTTTGCTTTTCAGAAATAGATATTTTATCCACTATTTCTCTGATAGTTTTTATACAGGTTTTCTCATCTGAAGAATGATAGTCAGTAACCCCACTAATTTCACTATGGGTAGTAGCTCCTCCTAAACTTTCGTTATCTATTATTTCACCTACAGCTGCCTTAACTAAATAAGATCCTGCTAAAAAAATAGTACCAGTTTTATCAACAATTAATGACTCATCACTCATAATGGGTAAATAGGCCCCTCCAGCTACACAACTTCCCATTACCGCAGCAATTTGAGTAATTCCCATAGAACTCATTTTGGCATTGTTTCTAAATATTCTTCCAAAATGTTCTTTGTCAGGAAATATCTCATCTTGTAACGGAAGAAAAACACCTGCACTATCAACAAGGTAAATAATAGGTAAGCTATTTTCCATTGCTATTTCCTGAGCTCTAAGATTTTTCTTTGCTGTAATTGGAAACCATGCTCCTGCTTTTACTGTTGCATCATTAGCTACAACTACACATAATTTTTGATTAATGTATCCTAAAACAACAATTACCCCACCTGCAGGACATCCACCATATTCATCATACATACGGTACCCCGCAAAAGCACCTATTTCGATAGATGTACTATTTCTATCTAAAAGTAGACGAACCCTTTCCCTTACAGAAAGTTTTCCTTTTGAATGTTGTTTTTCTATTTTTTCTTTGCCGCCTCCCAAATAAATTAAATTAAGCTCTTTATTCAACTTAGATATCATAAGTTTTAATTGATCTTCATTTTTATTAAATGCTATTTCTTTAGGTGAACCTTTCATTAATCAGAAAATTATTTACAGTTAATTAGCTAATATAAATAATATCAAGATACCTCTTATACAGCTTTTAAAGTATATTTGAAAGAAAAAAATCAATGAAAATTGGGATTGTTTTATATCCAACTTTTGGTGGAAGCGGAATAGTAGCAACAGAACTTGGCAAAGAATTAGCTAAAAAAAATCATCAAGTTCATTTCATTACCTATACAGAGCCTGTCCGTTTAGGAGAACTTAGAAAAAATATTTTTTATCATGAAGTTACCACCTCAGATTATCCTCTTTTCAAATACACTCCTTATGAGCAAGTTCTCACTAGTAAACTAGTTGATGTTGTTAAATTTGAAAAATTAGACTTATTACATGTTCATTATGCCATTCCTCATGCTTCTGCAGCATACATGGCTCAACAAATATTATTGGACCAGAATATAAAAATTCCCTTTATTACTAGCTTACACGGAACAGACATAACTTTAGTTGGAAAAGACCCATCATTTGAACCAGTAATTAATTTTTCAATTAATCATTCCAGCTCAGTTACTGCTGTTTCTAAAAGTCTCAAGAAAGAAACTGAAAAACTTTTTAAAGTTCAAAAGAAAATTAACGTTATTCCAAATTTTATTTGTATTCAAGATTATCAACTTGTTAATAATGATTTTTACAAAAAAAGATTTGCTCCAAATAATGAAAAAATTATTTGTCATATTTCAAATTTTAGAAAAGTAAAAAGGATTCAGGACGTTTTAGCAGCTTTTGAGATAATTTCAAAAAAAATTGCTGTTAAGTTAATTTTAGTTGGGGACGGACCAGAAAGATCAAGCCTAGAAAGACTTTCTAGAGAATCTGTTTATAGTAACCACATTTACTACTTAGGAAGTTTAAAATCTACTAAAGAAGTTCTTAATATTTCTGATATATTTTTCCTACCATCCTTAACAGAAAGTTTCGGGTTATCTGCTTTAGAAGCTATGGCTTGTAGTGTTCCTGTTATATCTACTAAAACTGGAGGAATACCAGAAGTTGTGGTCCATGGTGAAAGTGGAATGCTAAGTAATGTTGGAGATTTTAAAAATATGGCAAAAAATACCCTTAATATATTATCTAACGAACATCAATTAAAAAAATTTAAGGCTAATGCGTTAAAACAGGCTCAGAAATTTGATGTAAAAAAGATATTACCACTATATGAAAAGTTGTATGAAGATTGTATTGAAGGTCATTTTAATAAATGAATCCAAAATTCATCTCTTACAGGATTCGATGTTCTGTTACCATCTTCGTCGTAAGTACTTCCAAATGTTCCATCCATAATCACTAAATAGGCTCCATCTCCACATCGGTTTCCGTTATCTAATGTTCCATCCCATTCAAAGTTTGGGTCATCAGATGAAAATACTAGTTGACCCCACCTATTATAAATTTTAACTTCCATTACATCATAACATGGATCTTCTTGACCAGCAAGACTGTAAACATCATTATCACCGTCCCCATTAGGTGTAAAAACGTTAGGAATTTCTTTTACATCTCCTGAAGGTGGTTCTACAGTAACATGAGAGGAGGCAAATACAGTATCTGAACCACAAACTGAAGAAAATGCTCTATAGTTTAAATCAAATTCTTTCTGGAAAACATAATCACAGTCCGTAACCCAACAAAATCTTAAAGCTACTTTTTGAACTGCAGATGAAATATCACCTACATGAGAATAATCAATCATTGAGACGGTATAACCCAAACTGTCATTAAAATTTTCATAATAATGCTCTCCTGTTAAATTGTTAAATAATGGATGGACAAATGTTGAATCAAAACTAAAGTTTCCCGAGTAAGGTTCAATAGAGAGTGTATCATTTATATTGAAAGTATCTTCTGCAAATAAATCAATACACATGGTATCATCAAGAGTAACGCTAATATCAGAAGGAATATCTAAAAAAGTAGGAGACGGTTTTTTATTTACATGAACACTAATTTCTTTAACTTCCGGATTGTAACCGCTACAATCAACCGTATAGGCGTCCATGTTAATAAAAAATGTAGAATCGATTCCTTCACAGGGTGCTTGCCAACAATGCCTTCTATAGAATGTTCCTGTTGTTCCCATATAACCATTATTCAATAAAATTATATTGCCAAAGTTAACGGTATCACCTGTAATGTTATTCCAATCATAGTAAGCAAAACTATTATTTCCAGAAATAACAGAATCAGGAGCAACATAAGTGTCATATAAATCAAAATTATTTGAGGTTAATCTTAGATACATTGAGTCCAAAGGATCATTAGTCCCTACTTCAATATCAAAACAAATACTATCTGTAACATAAACATCTACTAAAAAAGTATCCAAAGTTGCACTATTAGGAGCATCATTTACAGAAATCTGAGGTGGATTTGCTAAAACACAAGATTCAGATTTGTATTGAGCATCTCTTCTAACCTCTCCTATCTTTACCCCGTTTCTAAACTCTTCTACGCGAACAGCAAAGGCGAAATATCCAAAAATTGAAGGGCAAGCTGTTATTTCACCAGTTACAGAGTTTATAGACATTTGCGGTGAGCCTCCGATAGCATTAAATTGATTATAGCCAGGTGCATATGCACAAGTAGGGTAAAATGGATAAGCACCGCCTCCAGGGGCTGAATTTCCGTTATTAGGATTAGTTCCATCATCTAAAGGGGGCACCAATGAAAAAACTAAAGAATCTCCATCTGGATCAGTAACCGGCCAAGTGAAAAATTTAGTATTATTTACGCAAAAATAAGCGTCATTAGGGTAACTGCCAAAATCAGGTGTTGAGTTTTGACCTAAACCAGGATCGGGAATAATTGCAAAAATTGAAATACCATCGGAAGTGGGATTTAACAAATTACTTACCAAACCATTTCTACAGCAAGTTTCATAATGTAGATAATAACCCATAGAAAAGTTAGGCAATGTCACAGGAGTTAAACTATTGTAGACTCCTTCCTCTATTCTGAAGATTGCAGGGTTGGGGGTAAAACAAGGATCTCCTAGAGGGACAATGGATCCAGAACCTCCGTTAAGATATAGAGTCTTAATAGTTTGTAAATTATTGGTTCCTACTTTGTAAATACCAATAGTAACTGAAGTGGGCATATTAACTGCACCGTTAACGTCGTCTCTGTAAAGTCTTAATTGAACGTCATAAACACTAGAACTGGAACCATGACTGATCATTGTTACTTTAAAATCACCACCTATTAGNTGAGTAGCATGAATTTTTGAAGAGCAAAATAAGAGTAATGTAATTACAAAAAGAAAAATATTTTTATAAATTAANTTTATCATACAGATTTAAATGNATTGTAAAACTAATTTATTTACTGATAAAATCAAATTACTTTTTTGGGGCATTTNTTNNAATAANANAAAAANAGAGTTTNATNGATATNTTATAAAAATTTAAGTAAATATTTTAAATATGGTTTTTTAAATTACTTTTATTGTANATGAATAAAGAATTGATTTCTCAGATGTTGAATGCTTTGTGGTTGCCAAGGTTTATTGAAGAAAAGATGCTCATTCTTCTTAGACAAGGAAAAATTTCTAAATGGTTTTCTGGAATTGGGCAAGAGGCTATTTCTGTTGGTTCAACTCTTGCTATGGATAATGATGAATTTATATTACCTATGCATAGAAATTTAGGAGTTTTTACAACAAGAGATATTGATTTATTTCAACTTTTCTGTCAATTTCAGGGTAAAAAAGAGGGATTTACCAAAGGAAGAGATCGATCTTTTCATTTTGGAACAATGAAACATCATATTGTTGGTATGATATCTCATTTAGGACCTCAACTTGGAATAGCATGTGGGATTGCTCTTGCTGAAAAAATTGAAAAAACAAAAAAATCAGTATTAGTATTTAGTGGAGATGGTGGAGCAAGTGAAGGTGATTTTCATGAAGCATTAAATGTGGCTTCAGTATGGAAACTTCCAGTAATATTTGTGATTGAAAATAACCAATGGGGACTTTCTACCCCCTCAAAAGAACAATTTAATTGTAAACAATTTATAGATAAGGGAATAGGCTATGGTATGAAAACTGCTCAAGTAGATGGAAATAATATACTTAAAGTATATGAATGCATTAGTTCAGTAAAATCATCACAAAAGAAAAAATCTGAACCATTCTTAGTAGAAGCGATCACTTTCAGAATGAGGGGTCACGAAGAAGCATCTGGAACAAAATACTACCCTCAAGGTTTACAGGACAAATGGAAAAGTAAAGATCCTATTTTGAGGTTAGAGAAATTAGTTCTAGATAAAAATATTTTTTCTTTAGATGAAATAAATGAAAAAAAGAAAGAAATAAAAAAAAGAATAAATCATTCATGGGATTCCGCCTTTTCTACTCCAAGATTAGAAGCAAATTTAAAATCAGAACTAAACGATCTATACAAAGAGCATATTCCTAAAGAGAATCAAGAGAAAGGCAAAAAAAAAGAATTAAGATTTATAGATGCTCTTTCTCAAGGTTTATTTCAAGCAATGGAAAAATACAAGTCTTCCATTATAATGGGGCAAGATATTGCTGAGTATGGCGGAGGATTTAAAGTAACTGATGGATTTCTAGAAAAATTTGGTAAAGATAGAATTAGAAACACCCCACTATGTGAATCGGCCATTGTGGGTGCTGCGCTCGGGCTTTCTATAAAAAATAGAAAAGCTATCATGGAAATGCAATTTGCAGATTTTGCTAGTGTAGGATTTAATCAAATAGTCAATAACCTTGCTAAATTACATTATAGATGGGGAAAAAATGCAGATGTAGTCATAAGAATGCCCACTGGTGCTGGAGTTGGAGCTGGGCCTTTTCATTCTCAAAGTAATGAAGCTTGGTTTTTTCATACTCCAGGATTAAAAATTGTATATCCATCTAATCCCTCAGATGCCAAAGGATTAATGACTGCAGCCATTGAAGATCCTAACCCTGTTCTAATATTTGAACACAAGGCATTATATAGAAGCACTACTGGCGAAGTTTCTGAAAATTATTACACTACACCCATTGGAGAAGCAAAACTCCTACAAAAAGGGCAAGATTTAAGCATTATAACTTACGGAATGGGGGTTCATTGGGCAATAAACATCATCAATGAAATGAAAATTTCTGCTGATATTCTAGACTTAAGAACACTTCTTCCATTGGATAAAAATGCCATTTTTAAAACTGTTCGAAAAACTAATAAAGTGCTCATTGTTCATGAAGACTCTTTAACAGGTGGTATCGGTGGAGAACTTTCTTCATTAATTAATGAAAATTGTTTTGAAAATTTAGATGCTCCAATTTTAAGATGTGCAAGTTTAGATACTCCTATACCATTTGCTCATGAATTAGAAACTCAATTTTTAGCGAATAATACTCTAAAAGAAAAAATTGAATATTTGATGAATTACTAATTATGAAATATATAATTTTATTTATTCTTTTTCCTTTAATAGTTTTTTCTCAAAACAATAATTTTGTAATGGGAATAAATGGAGGTTTATACATCGCTAATCAAAATACATCCAATCAATATAATGGCAATTACAATAATTATGGTGTATCAAGTATTTTAAACAATCCATTAAATCAGACAAAATTTGACCAATTTTTTCAATATCCTTACTATATATATGATATACCTAGTGATATAAAATACAACCCCTCTTCAGAAATAGGATTCCATATCGGATGGAAAAAAAAAGAATCTAAATATTATGTAGATATAAATTTTTCGGATATTAAAATTCAAGATTTTATTACAATTGCAGTTGATAATCCCAACAACCTTTCTCCAGATCCTGATTATGAACCTATCAGCATTACAGGAAATGAAAAAAGAAACATGATAAATTTGGGTTTTCAGAAAAAAATTTACGAAGAATCAAAAATCACTTTGTTTTACCCAATTTTTGTTCAATTTTTGGAAGTAAAAATTATAGATAATTTTATTACAATTGATAATCAACGTTATAATATAATTCATAATTTTCAAACATCTACAAGTTCTAATCAAAGTCAAGGAAGAATTGGTCTTGGATTTGGAAGTGGTTTGGTAGTAAATTATTTTGCAAATAAAGAGGTTTCTTTCGAATTTGGATATCACATTCAATACTCAAAAACTAATTTTTCCGAAAGTTTAGATCCTTGGGGTATTCAAAATTCCATTTTTGCTAGAATTGTTTTAAATGGATCAAAATATCTAAAAAACCTTAACAATCAAAATATTAAATGAAACTCTTAAATATAAGAAGTTCTAATATTTTAATTATTTTGATATTTACAATTATCGTTGATTACTCTTTTGCCCAAGAAGAAAATAGACTAGATAGTACCCAAAAAAAAAATATAATTCTTAATTCCGTGGCTTTAGGAGCTACTACATTCTCTTACTTTGGTCTTTATAATTTATGGTATAAAAATTACCAACAAACTTCTTTTCATTTTTTTAATGACCTTGAAGAATGGAATTATATGGATAAAGCAGGTCATGTTTATTCTTCTTATCAAGTTGCAAGAAAAAGTCATTTATTTTTAAATAAAAAAAATATTAAAAATTCTTTAGAAAAAAGTTGTTTTTACAGTTTGTTCTTTATGCTGGGAATTGAAGTTTTAGATGGATTTTCAGAAAAATGGGGGTTTTCAAATTATGACCTACTTTCCAATTTTGTCGGAACTGGGATTTTTTATTTTCAACAAAAAAAAATTAAAAGACAATCATTGAAATTAAAATTCTCTTCTCATTTAAGCCCATATGCTATTCATAGACCAAGTTTATTAGGAGATGAAAAAAATATATCACAAAGAATTTTTAAAGATTACAACGGACAAACCTATTGGCTCACATTTGATTTTGATAATGATATTCAAAATAGGTTAAAAGTTTTTAAATATTTAAATTTTTCTCTGGGATACTCAATTGACGGTTTTATTGGAGCGAGAAATAATAATATTCTAAACTGTGCAGAATGCAATGAAATTAATAGGCAATCACAATTACTATTTAGCGTAGATTTAGATTTTTCTGAAATTAAGACCAAAAATCGTGTGCTAGAATTATTATTAAATTCTTTTTCACTAATTAAGTTCCCAGCTCCTACTCTAATATTGCAAGATCAAAATGAATTTAAATGGTTTTATTTTTAATAAAGTAGAAATAAAAATTTACATCCTTAATTATTATATATTTTTGTTATAATTGTGTTGATGGAAATTATTTCGAGCATTGGTACATTACTTATGCTAATTGTTTTACAATTAGTATTAGGATTTGATAACTTATTATACATAGCATTAGAATCTAAAAAAGCCCCAAAAGAAAATCAAGAATATGTAAGAAAGTTAGGGATTTCCATCGCTATTATACTAAGATTAGTACTACTTTTTTTATTGGTAAATCTTGTTGAGAATTTTAAAAATCCGCTAATTTATTTAAATACTGAATTTATCAAATTGAATATGAATTTACATTCACTAATTGTATTATTTGGTGGAGGGTTTATTCTTTACACATCAATAAAAGAAATTTGGCATATGATAATTTTTGAAATTGAGGAGGTTTCTAATGAAAAAAAATCTTCTAAAAATGTAATACTAATGATCGTTTTTATGAACCTTATTTTTTCCTTTGATTCCATTTTAAGCGCTATGGCTTTAACAGAAAA
>NZID01000041.1 GCA_002691605.1 Crocinitomicaceae bacterium | reverse complement strand
TCAATAAAAGAATTAGTGGACAAATTACAGCCTACATCATTAGTAAAGTAGGCATTTACAGTACAATTTTGACTGTAAGTACTGTAAATTGAATTTATAGAATAGTTCATAGGACTAATAAAAGGAGGATTGTAAATGGTAGAGTCTCCAGAACAATTTTTCACTACTAAAGAACCAAAATTAGGTGGATTAGAAAATTCTAATGAACCGGAAATTTCATAAGTTCCCAATATAGAATCGCAAGACGTAACACTTGCATTAATATAATTTAAATCACATGGGTTTAGTACGTTACAATTAGTCGCTCCTGTTCCTCCAGATTGAACTAAAGAAATATTTTGAACTACGTTTGCATAGTTAGTAACTAAAAGAACATAAACTTCTCCAGCTAAAGCATTACTTAATGAAGGGGTTTCTATATTAGATGCCGAGTAACTGCATCCTTGCTGAGTACATGGAGGACCAAAAAAACCTCCACATCCTATGGGCAAATCTGGTACAATATCTGCAGCCGAATACGAATTACAATTAGCTATTGCATTCGCAATGTTTGGAAATGGGCCCCACATAATAAAATCAATATCTTGTGCTGCTGAAAGTGTCATTGATAGACTTCCAGATTGTGAAATTTCTAAAAAATACCAAGCTGGATTTGGAGAACTAAAAAGACAACCATAATTATTTCCTGGATTGGAAGTGCTTGCATCTGGAACACCGCTATTAGCAGTAAAAGAAACACCAGTAGTAGTACAGATACCAGTCATATTAGCACAATTTGAATTAGTTTGTGCTTTAAAATTGAAAAAGAGATTTAAAAATAATATGCTAAAAATTACCCTTTTCATCTGTTGATTAAGTCATTTCTTCTTTTTTTGAGTAAAACTAATTCGTAATTAATTCTACTAATCCATAAAGTATTATTAGAATTTAGAGTGTTTAAACTTTTCAACTTTGTATGATAACTATGAATCATAGTTTCAATATGATTTATATCAAAAGAATTTATGCTTTCTTCTAAAGTTAAGATTTGACTTATACTTCCTCCTTCAATAAAGGTTGAAATTTGAGTATTTTTAGATGATTCTTGTGATAGGTAAAAATTAAAATTTAGAAAGCAGATGGTAAAAAAACCTAATTTTCTTATTTTAAAAATTGCTGTTTGAAAAAATCTCATACTATAAAGGTATGGAGAAACTGGGGAATTATCTAGTTAAAAGAACATAACCATTAAAGTTCTTCTCCTCTCCATTACTAGCATCTACTAAATCTATTTTCCATATATATGCATCTGTTACTGCCTCCTTACCCTTATATGTCCCATCCCAAGATGCTCCAAACTCCCTAGTACTAAACACCATCTCTCCCCACCTATTAAATATCTTAAAACTATAGTTCTCCACCGATATCTTATCGCCCACCGGATAAAAACTATCATTCGTCCCATCTCCATTTGGAGTAAATGAATTCGGTAAAAATAACGCATACTCCCCTTCTACTATCTGTATCCCATTTACTGTATCCGAACATCCATTCTGATTCTCTACATACAACTGTACGTAATATTGCTGCTCTACCACACCTGAAAAATTATATATCGGATTCTGCTCATAATCAGTCCCTATTATTGTATTTGTACTATCGTAAAATGTCCAATCAAATAATACTACATCCTGTGACGATGTATCCTGAAATTGTACCGTAGGGGTTAATATAGATGCCGGATTAGGATGAGAGGTAAACCCTGCTACAGGATAATCGTATATTTCTATATAATTAAAAAACGTTGTATCATTCTTACACCCATTTGAATTGGTCACCTCTAACGTAACATGAAAACTACCCGGATTACTATAAACTGTGACTACTGTATCTAAATTATTAGAATTCAACCCATTCCCCATATCCCACTCACAACTCATCACCTGAGAAACATCTGTATTATTATAAAAATAAACCTGTATAGGGTAACATCCACCTGTTGTATCCGAATCAAACAACACCTCAGGTATAGCATACCAACTAACTAAAATCGAGTCATTATTTTCAGGCGTCTCACAATTATCGCTCACCGTAACATAGTAATAACTATTACTACTCATAGGACTTACAGTCGTACTGCTCTGTGACCCTAAAATGGATCCTGAAGATGAACTCCAACTATAATTGTAAGGACCTCCATTACCCCCTAACACCGTCAATCCTAAATTGACACTGTCATTTGGACAGATAACTGTATCTGGTGAAGTGTTTATTAAAATCGGAGGATTAAGAGCAACCAATACTGAATCGTAATCGGAAACGCAATTGAACGAATCGGAAACACTGACCTTATAATACCTAGAATAATTAGGACTAACATCGTGTGGACCATTACCACTAATTCCAACCCAATTATAATTATAAGGTTGGGTTCCTCCACTCGCTGTAACTCCAATTGTTGCTGTTCCTCCAATACAAATAATAGTGTCGTTACTCATAGTAACTACCATAGGAATACCATCAGGAACTGTTATCATGGTATCGGCATAACATCCAGCTGTATCTAATGACCTAATCACATANGTCCCAGCGCTTAAACTATCAAACAAAAATGAACTTACTACATTGCTGTCTACAGCTAAAATACTTGTATAATTACCGTTAATGAGTTGAACTATCCATGGAGGACCGTCATTGCCTCCNGGAACTCCTGAAATAGAAGCATCACTTCCACCATAACAAGTTGCACCACTAAAGGAANGTATTGATGCAAGGCATGGACCAGGGCAAACTGGCTCAATAAAAGAATTAGTGGACAAATTACAGCCTACATCATTAGTAAAGTAGGCATTTACAGTACAATTTTGACTGTAAGTACTGTAAATTGTATTTATCGAATAGTTCATAGGACTAATAAAAGGAGGATTATAAATGGTAGAGTCTCCAGAACAATTTTTCACTACTAAAGAACCAAAATTAGGCGGATTAGAAAATTCTAATGAACCGGAAATTTCATAAGTTCCCAATATAGAATCGCAAGATGTAACACTTGCATTAATATAATTTATATCACATGGGTTTAGTACATTACAATTAGTTGCCCCTGTTCCTCCAGATTGAACTAAAGAAATATTTTGAACTACGTTTGCATAGTTAGTAACTAAAAGAACATAAACTTCTCCCGCTAAAGCATTACTTAATGAAGGGGTTTCTATATTAGATGCCGAGTAACTGCATCCTTGCTGAGTACATGGAGGACCAAAAAAACCTCCACATCCTACGGGTAAATCTGGTACAATATCTGCAGCCGAATACGAATTACAATTAGCTATTGCATTCGCAATGTTTGGAAATGGGCCCCACATAATAAAATCAATATCTTGTGCTGCTGAAAGTGTCATTGATAGACTTCCAGATTGTGAAATTTCTAAAAAATACCAAGCTGGATTTGGAGAACTAAAAAGACAACCATAATTATTTCCTGGATTGGAAGTGCTTGCATCTGGAACACCGCTATTAGCAGTAAAAGAAACACCAGTAGTAGTACAGATACCAGTCATATTAGCACAATTTGAATTAGTTTGTGCTTTAAAATTGAAAAAGAGATTTAAAAATAATATGCTAAAAATTACCCTTTTCATCTGTTGATTAAGTCATTTCTTCTTTTTTTGAGTAAAACTAATTCGTAATTAATTCTACTAATCCATAAAGTATTATTAGAATTTAGAGTGTCTAAACTTTTCAACTTTGTATGATAACTATGAATCATAGTTTCAATATGATTTATATCAAAAGAATTTATGCTTTCTTCTAAAGTTAAGATTTGACTTCTACTTCCTCCTTCAATAAAGGTTGAAATTTGAGTATTTTTAGATGATTCTTGTGATAGGTAAAAATTAAAATTTAGAAAGCAGATGGTAAAAAAACCTAATTTTCTTATTTTAAAAATTGCTGTTTGAAAAAATCTCATACTATAAAGGTATGGAGAAACTGGGGAATTATCTAGTTAAAAGAACATAACCATTAAAGTTCTTCTCCTCTCCATTACTAGCATCTACTAAATCTATTTTCCATATATATGCATCTGTTACTGCTTCCTTACCCTTATATGTCCCATCCCAAGATGCTCCAAACTCCCTAGTACTAAACACCATCTCTCCCCACCTATTAAATATCTTAAAACTATAGTTCTCCACCGATATCTTATCGCCCACCGGATAAAAACTATCATTCGTCCCATCTCCATTTGGAGTAAATGAATTCGGTAAAAATAACGCATACTCCCCTTCCACTATCTGTATCCCATTTACTGTATCCGAACATCCATTCTGATTCTCTACATACAACTGTACGTAATATTGCTGCTCTACCACACCTGAAAAATTATATATCGGATTCTGCTCATAATCAGTCCCTATTATTGTATTTGTACTATCGTAAAATGTCCAATCAAATAATACTACATCCTGTGACGATGTATCCTGAAATTGTACCGTAGGGGTTAATATAGATGCCGGATTAGGATGAGAGGTAAACCCTGCTACAGGATAATCGTATATTTCTATATAATTAAAAAACGTTGTATCATTCTTACACCCATTTGAATTGGTCACCTCTAACGTAACATGAAAACTACCCGGATTACTATAAACTGTGACTACTGTATCTAAATTATTAGAATTCAACCCATTCCCCATATCCCACTCACAACTCATCACCTGAGAAACATCTGTATTATTATAAAAATAAACCTGTATAGGGTAACATCCACCTGTTGTATCCGAATCAAACAACACCTCAGGTATAGCATACCAACTAACTAAAATCGAGTCATTATTTTCAGGCGTCTCACAATTATCGCTCACCGTAATATAGTAATAACTATTACTACTCATAGGACTTACAGTCGTACTGCTCTGTGATCCTAAAATGGATCCTGAAGATGAACTCCAACTATAATTGTAAGGACCTCCATTACCCCCTAACACCGTCAATCCTAAATTGACACTGTCATTTGGACAGATAACTGTATCTGGTGAAGTGTTTATTAAAATCGGAGGATTAAGAGCAACCAATACTGAATCGTAATCGGAAACGCAATTGAACGAATCGGAAACACTGACCTTATAATACCTAGAATAATTAGGACTAACATCGTGTGGACCATTACCACTAATTCCAACCCAATTATAATTATAAGGTTGGGTTCCTCCACTCGCTGTAACTCCAATTGTTGCTGTTCCTCCAATACAAATAATAGTGTCGTTACTCATAGTAACTACCATAGGAACACCATCAGGAACTGTTATCATGGTATCGGCATAACATCCAGCTGTATCTAATGACCTAATCACATATGTCCCAGCGCTTAAACTATCAAACAAAAATGAACTTACTACATTGCTGTCTACAGCTAAAACATTAATACTTGACCCATCCATTAGCTGAACTATCCATGGNGGACCGTCATTGCCTCCAGGAACTCCTGAAATAGAAGCATCACTTCCACCGTAACAAGTCAATCCATTAACAGTAGGAATAGCTGCATCACAGGTATCGCATAAGGCGTTAATAAAAATACTAGCAGTATCGGTACAACCTCCGTTAATATCTGTTGCAACAACAGTATAATTTGTACTAATCATTGGAATTGCAAAGGGATTTTGATCAGTTGTAGATGATAAGAAAGAAGGAGGGATCCATTGAAAAGTAAAAAAACTTGGATCTGGAACCATAGGACAAGTTTTAAATTTCGTTACTGGTCTTTTATTCTCCACACCCGTAGGAGAACCAGTGTAAGAACATGCCTGAGTAATGTCACTACGATAATATATAGCAGAATTAAAAGGGGTTATTTTATATGGTGTGGACCAATTAAAAGTATAAGATCCATTATTTAAATTATTAAAACAAACCTCAACAATTAAATTAGAAATTCCATCCCATTCGTATGCAGTAGTCAGAACAAAATCGTTCCATCCCAAAGAAGCATTTACAGTTTGGGGACTAAAAACTGTAGAAAGACCAGACTGCCAATTATTAATAGAGTTCTGATTAGTACATCCCATTCTAATGGTAAAGCCATAAAAATTGGAAGTTGCTCCATTTTGAGAGGTGGTTTCCCAAGATAATTCAGTAATTTTTCCTCCAGAAAACCCTGCAGCCTGAAGCTCTGATGCTTTAAATAAATATTGTTGTTTAGCATTTTTATAATAATGCCCAAAAGGAGCAGGATAAGTAAACTGGCCATTAGTTCCATTATTATTTCCTACTGTCTGGGTGGAGGATTGTGAAGAACAAGATGTAGAACCACTTGGTGAACACAAAGCAGGATTGCCTCCTAATAAATCAACATTCATAAAAACCGAATCTCCACAATTTACATTTGTATCACTAGCTGTAAGATTTATTTCAGGTGAATAAGCTGGATAAACATCAACAAGAATAGAGTCTTTTTTTGTACAGCCTAAACTACTTTCAACGGTGACCTCATATGTAAAGGGTCCGGGCATGGATGCACTGAAAACTGGGTTTGATATAGTTGGATCACTTAAATAAGCTATAGGATTCCACTGATAGGTATAACTACCACTGGTATTCGGGGTTATACTAAAATCTAATGGAGCATTTAAGCAAGTAACCGTATCCGATTGAAATAAGTTGTAATTAAAGTTTGGGGCTACATTTACGTTAATAGTGTCAACATTAGAGCAACCTCCAGACAGGTTACTAACTACTTTGTAAAGAGTAGAAAAAGCTGGATTAGCAACTGGATTAGCACAATTATTGCAAGAAAAGTTATTTCCAATACTTATAGGNTCTCCACTAATAATTGACCATACAAANACATTCCCTCCGGAAGCAGATAGTTGGCNTGGTTCTCCCTGACACATTGAAATATCTTGACCAGCATAAGTGCTAGAAATTACTGTAACACCGACTGCTGCAGATGTGGTTCCCATAATAGGACATGCATTATCATTAACATTTACACTAATCGTACTAAATGGATTAGAGCCTGGTAAGACAACAAAACAAAAAGTTGCAGTAGCAGGTGAAAAAAAACTATTTTGATTTATAGTGGCACCTGGAAAAAGTTGAGCAATATTTGAGTTTATGTATATTGAATCAGATGGATTATTATCCAAGAACTCAAGTTCAAAACATACACTATCGCCCTCACAAGCTTGTATATCAAAAGGACCCGTCTGTATTGCTGTACCATTGAAATTTAATAAACCGGCTGTAGGTGCAGATGGTGAAATATTGGTGCAAATGATGATTTCAAACTGAAAATCTTGCATAACACTTCCAACTAAATTTCCGTTTGAGTCATATTCTTCAATTAATACTACTACTACAAAATTTCCTTGAATAGTGGGGGTAAATGTTATTTCACCTGTATTTGGATCAATATTTATTCCATTAATTGGACTTGCTCCTGAGTATCCACCTTGATAAGGAACAGGAATTCCTGGATCGTCGAGAGCACTAACCAAAGAATAATGTAAAGAATCTCCATCAGGCTCNTAGACTCCAAAATTATAAACTACAGGTTGATTTAAACAGTTATAAGGTATAGGGGAAGCAGTTATTATTGGAGAACTGTTACAACTAGCAGTATTACTATTCAAAACCGTTTCAAAATAGTAATCATTTCCAGTTCCGGTTAAATTTTGAGATGCATTTCTACAACAATCGTCATAGGAAAATATCCAACTGTCACATGGCCCAGGAAGAGTAATAGTATCTCTCCATACATGCATATAAACGCCAGGAAATCCTCCACCATTGCATTCACTTTGACCAATCATTGGTAAACATAATTGAGATATTTCCTGTTGATAAGTAACAATGGGTAAACTGATATTAGTTGAAAACGCTAATCCACAGGAATTAATCACACTTATAGACTCAGGCATATTTCCTATAAAAGCAGTACCGCAATCCTCAAAAACTGTTAAAGTAACTACGTAAGTGTTTGGACCTATACATTCATAAGTAATATTCCCACCAGGAACATGAGAAGCTTCAATACTTGTAAAAGATATAAGTAATAAAAATGTAGAAAATATATATTTCAAAAATTTTATCAAGTCATAAATTTAAGGAAAGATTTATATATTGTAAAATATCATATGATAATTTATCATATTGTAAGTATCGTAATATTAAAATCTGTTAAATTATACGTAATATCTAAGAAAATGTTGGGTAATTTTTCAAAAATTTAAAGAAAAAACAATTGAAAAATCAAAAAAAAATAATTATTTACTTGTTTTTTTCTGGTTTTTAGCCAACTCTTTACCAACAAATGTACCCTCAATAATTTGTTGTTGAAAATCTTTCATTCCACCAGGAGAGTGGGGAACTAAAACAGTGTTATTATTTTCATTAGCACCAATGGCCGTCAATGTGTCAAAATACTGGGTCATTAATACAAACTGCATAATCTCTTGAGGGTCAACATCTTGTAATGCTTTTTGAAAATCTTCTACAGACTCTTTAAATCCTCTAACAATTTCTAACCTTTGGGCAGCAATTCCCTCCCCAGAAAGTCTCTTAGAATCAGCCTCTGCCTCGGCTTTTTTTACTATTCTTATCTTTTCCCCCTCGGCCTCTTGAAAAGCTGCTTCTTTATCTCTAGTAGCAGCATTGATCTTATTCATAGAAGCTTTAACTAATTCATCTGGGTTAATATCTGTAATTAAGGTCTTGACAATTTTATAGCCATATTGTTCCATTTGCTGAGATATGTTTTCTCTTACTGCAAGAGCAATATCGTCTTTTTTGCCAAATACGTCATCTAAACCTAGCTTAGGAACTTCAGCTCTCACTTCGTCAAAAATATAGGAGGCAATTTGATCATGAGGATCATCTAACTCATAAAAAGCTTCATAAACCTTATCTGAAATAATTCTATATTGAACTGAAATTTTTAAAATAACAAAAACATCATCGAGTGTTTTGGTTTCTACATCGACATCTAATTGCTGAATTTTTAAATTTTCTTTTGAAGCAATATCTTCAATAAATGGGATTTTTAATTTTAAACCAGGTAATGAAATTCTATTAAACTTACCTAACCTTTGTATTACCCAAGATTGACGTTCAGGAATAATCATAATTGATTTAAAAATTAGAAAAGCAATAAAAGAGTATAAGACAAGATTTAGATATAACATGATTTAAATATACAAATTTTATTAAAGATTTATAACACTATTAGAAATTTCCTTAAAACTATCTGCAGTTCCAAAAACAGAGGAATCAATAATAATATCTGGGTTTTGGGTCACTTTCCCTAAATGGAAACATGGAACATTTTTTTCATTCATTTGGGTATTAAATGCATTTAATAAATTTGGAGAAACCGTAACGACTACTCTTCCCTGAGATTCTCCAAAAAGAAACGCATCTTTTCTAAAGTTTTGATTAGACTTCAAATCACAACCTAAATCAGATGCTATGGCCATCTCGACAATCGTTACAAACAATCCTCCGTCAGCACAATCGTGAGCAGCATTAACAATATTTTTCGATATTAATTGTTTAATGCATTGTTGTAGTTCAAACTCTTCGTCTAAATTAAAATAAGGGGCTGGAGATGCTTTTTCATTATGGTATTTGACTAGATATTCTGAAGATGAAATATCATCTACTAACTTTCCGATGAGGAAAATATGATCATCTTTATACTTGAAATTTAAACTCATTATTTTTCTTACATCTTCTAATAAACCTATCATTCCAATTGTGGGTGTTGGAAAAACAGGAACTTCTTTTCCTTCTACAATTGACTGATTATAAAAACTTACATTGCCACCAGTTACAGGTGTAGAGAATTTTTCACATGCTTTAGACATTCCTTTTATTGCCCCTACAAATTGCCAATAAGATTCTGGATGATACGGATTTCCAAAATTTAAACAATTGGTTATTGCAGACGGTTCGCCACCAGAAACTACTATATTTCTAGCAGCTTCTGAAACTGCAATTGCAGTTCCTTTTTCAGGGTCACCATGAACATATCTTGAGTTACAATCAACAGACATAGCGATTCCCCTGTGAGTTCCTTTAACTAGAGCTACACCAGCATCAGATGGATTATTTGTAGAAACATTATTGGTGCCAACCATGCTGTCGTATTGTTCGTAAATCCATTTTTTAGAAGCAATATTTGGTAAACTAAACAGAAATTTTCCAACTTTTACTAAATCATTTGGAACAACTATATTTTCAATATTGAATTCTTGGTATTTACTGTAATATTCTGGCTCTTTATATTCTCGTTGATAAACAGGAGCTCCTCCACCCAAAACTAATGATGAGGGAGGAATGCTTGCTACACATTGACCATTTTGATAAAATTCTAGTAAGTCACCACTGGTTACTTCGCCTATTAATTCACAATTAAGATCCCATTTATCAAATATTTTTTTTACTTGAGATTCTTTTCCTTTTTCAACCACCACTAACATTCTTTCTTGAGATTCGGAAAGTAGAATTTCCCAATCTTTCATTTCTGTCTGTCGTGTTGGGACTTTATCTAAATCTATTTTCATACCCACATTTCCAGCTGCACTCATTTCAGAAGTTGAACAAGTAATTCCAGCTGCACCCATGTCTTGCATACCAACCACTGCATCGGTCTTAGCCAATTCCAGAGAAGCCTCCAGTAATAACTTTTCTTGAAATGGATCACCTACCTGAACTGCTGGCAAATCATCCATAGAATCTTCCGTTATATCCTTTGATGCAAAAGCAGCTCCATGAATACCATCTTTTCCAGTGGATGAACCTACAATAAAGACAGGATTTCCAGGACCTTTAGCAGTTGCAGAAATCAAATTTTCAACATTCATAACTCCTGCAGAAAAAGCATTTACTAAGGGATTTTGATCATAACTCTCATCAAAAAAAACTTCACCTGATAATACTGGGATTCCAAAAGAATTTCCATAATTCCCTATTCCCTTTACAACCCCTTTTAATAACCATTTAGTTCTAGGAGAATCATAATTACCGAATCTGAGTGAGTTCATTTGAGCTATCGGTCTCGCTCCCATAGTAAAAATATCTCTATTTATTCCGCCAACACCCGTAGCTGCTCCTTGATAAGGCTCTAAGGCACTGGGGTGATTATGCGACTCAATTTTAAATGCACACGCCAATCCATCTCCAATGTCAACTAAACCAGCATTCTCTTCACCAGCTTTGACTAACATGTGAGGACCGTCTTTGGGAAGCTTTTTTAACCAATGAATGGAATTTTTATAAGAGCAATGTTCAGACCACATCACAGAATAAATACTTAATTCCGTAAAATTTGGGGTTCTTCCAAGGATTTTACAAATTTCTTTGAACTCTTCTTTCCTTAGACCTAATTCAATGGCTTGATCTATGTTAGCAATGTTTTTTGAAAAAATAGTTGACATAAAATTTAAATAGATATCAAAATTAATTAAAGATGTAAATGATGGAATTAAAAATATATTGAATTACTAACAATAAGTAAACTTTTTCAATTATTTTAACAAAGAATAAATAATATAAATAATTTGATTTCCATTTTATACGTTGCTTTAATTTTTGTTTTTATCAAAAAATCAAGATTTTTCAATTTTGAAAATATTAAAAAACTAGATATTTATTTAGCTTTATTAATTCAGTTTTCAACTGGTTTTATTCTCTACATTATTTACACTAAATTCTATCCTGTAAGATACACATCAGATATTTTTAAATTTTATGACGATAGTTTGGTACTTTATAATTTATTTTTTGAAAATTCTGCAGATTTTTTTAAAATTTTAATTGGGTTTAATAAAGATAAGGACCCTATTTTATCTAATCATTTGTTAGAAATGAATCATTGGGATTCCAGCTACAAGAATTCTTTTATGAATGAGACCAGGCTACTGATAAAAACCAACGCTATTCTAAATCTAATTGGACTTAAAAGCTATGTATTCAACATGATATCTTTCATACTTATTGGATTTACAGGAAAACTTTTAATTATTAAAAGTGTACTAAAAGAATTTAATTTAAAAAATTCAAAAATGTTGTTTTGGTCTATCTTTTTATTGCCCTCCTTGTTGATTTGGACATCAGGTATTTTAAAGGAACCTTTAATTATCTTTTCTATAGGACTAATCACTTATTTTCTAAGTCATAAAATAAAATATGGGTCGCTAAATTTATTTTTATTAATTCTCGGATCTCTAATTATTTTTAAAGTAAAATTCTATGTCTTTATTTGCTTTTTACCTGCTTTAATTTCTTTTTTAATTTCTAAAAAGTTTATTATTAAACCCTACTACACTATATTTTCATTTATTGCTATAATATTTATCAGTATCGGTCTGTTGTCTAAATTTGATTCTGAAATCAACCCGATCAGAGTTTTATCTAAAAAACAACATGATTTTATAAGATTAGCTGATGTTTTTGAGGCTGGCAGTTCATTTAATTTAACCCCTTTAGAACCTAATTTTTATTCTTTTTTAAAAATTCTGCCAGATGGACTTCTCAATGGTTTTTTGAGACCTTATCCAAATAATATAAATAAACCATTGCATTTTTATCCACTATTAGAAAATTTGATTTTATACTCTTGCTTATTCTACTTCCTTTATAAGTTATTTAAATTGAAAATTAAAATAAAGTTTGGTTTTAAAAATGCTTTATGGAACTGTCTTTTTTTTGTCACTATGCTTTTTGTTATAAGTGGAATCGGAACTCCTGTAATAGGTGCACTTGTTAGATACAAAGTGCCAGGACTTCTATTTTTAATAATTTCAATTAATTTAATCTATGACCAATTATATAAAAGCTCTATTAAATAAATTATCATTTTTTGTTTTACTTTTTTTGATTTCTTGTAATACCAAAATTGACGTTGATTTAATCATCCACAATGGCAATATATACTCATTAGATGAAAATAATTTCAACTATGAAGCGACTGCTGTAAAAAATGGTAAAATACTAGCGGTTGGCAAAAATAATCAAATACTAAATAAATATAAATCGAATGAAAAAATTGACCTTAAAGGTAAGACCATGTACCCTGGGTTTATTGATGCACATTGCCACTTTTTAACTTATGGACTACAGTTTGAAATGGTAGATTTATCAAAGGCTCAATCGTTTAATGAAATTATTGATATTTTAAAGAAATCTGATACTAAAAATGATAATCAATGGCTTATTGGATACGGATGGGACCAAAATCAATGGAAAGATAAAAATTGGCCTAATAACGATCTTTTAAATGAAAATTTTAAAAATCTTAGTGTTGTTTTAAAAAGAATTGATGGGCACGCTATTATGGCTAATGATGCGGCTATAAAAAGTGCTAAAATTAATTCTGACACCTTAATTGATGGTGGTTATATTGAAAAAATAGAGGGGAAAATGACAGGACTTTTTGTAGATAACGCGATGGAGTTGATATTGAGTAAAATACCCAGTCCTAGTGAAAAAACTAAAAAAAGAGCACTAATTAGAGCACAAGAAGACTGTTTTTCGTTGGGTTTAACCACTATTGATATTGCAGGATTAAATAAGGAAGATATTGATCTTATTTATCAGTTACACTTAACTAAAGAATTACAAATTAAAGTTTATGCCATGCTACTTGATAATGATAAAAACTTTAATTATTATTTGGATACTTTGGGTCAGCCTTTTAAAACTGATAAACTAAATGTAAGGTCATTTAAATTTTTTGCGGACGGGTCCTTAGGTTCAAGAGGGGCTTGTTTACTAAAACCCTACAGCGATCGAATAAAATCATATGGAATGCTTTTACAAAAAACTAAGGTTTATGAACAAAAACTAAATAGACTAAAAGAATATGGGTTTCAGGCGTGTACTCATGCTATAGGTGATTCTACTAACAGAATTGTTCTTCAATCATACAGTAAGATATTAGAAGAATCGAATGATTTAAGGTGGAGAGTTGAACATGTACAATGTATTAGTGATGAAGATTTATCATACCTTGGTAAATTCAATATTATTCCTTCAGTTCAACCTACTCACGCCACTTCAGATTTTACTTGGGCCATAAGAAGATTAGGTAAAAACAGATTGGCAAATTGCTACAGATATCGTACTTTATTATTAGAAAATAATATTATTGCTCTAGGAACTGATTTTCCAGTAGAAGAAATCAATCCCATTAATACATTTTTTGCAGCAGTATTTCGAAAAAATAAAGATGGAAGTCCTTTAAATGGTTTTCAAAAAACAGAATCTCTAGAAAGAATTAATGCTCTTAAAGGAATGACTATTTGGGCTGCATTAGCTAATTTTGAAGAAAAAGAAAAAGGAAGTATTGAAATTGGTAAATCAGCTGATTTTGTAGTTCTAAGCAATGATATTCTTAGAGTAAATGAAAAAGAAATTTTGAACACAAAAGTTATAAACACAATTGTTGATGGGAATTTAGTCTACAAGAATTAAATAGTTTTTAGAAATATGTTAACATATATTAATTACCAAAACAGATTACATAGGATACAAGTATTTTTCTAAATTTGCAAAACTTTCATTTCTTGTATGATTAATAACAAAGATAAATTTATAGGCGAAGGGCTAACTTACGATGATGTACTTTTAGTACCTTCTTACTCAGAACATCTACCCAACGAAGTAAATCTGAGTTCTAGATTTACAAGAAATATTTCCATTAAAACACCCATCATTTCTGCTGCCATGGACACTGTTACGGAGCATGATTTAGCGATATCAATAGCTCAGCAAGGTGGGATAGGAGTGATTCATAAAAATATGTCTATAGAAAGACAAGCAAATGAAGTCAGAAAAGTGAAAAGATCGGAAAGTGGTATGATTTTAGACCCAATTACTTTGGATGAAAATGCCCTAATTGGAGATGCTTTAAGATTAATGTCTGAAAATAAAATAGGGGGAATTCCCGTAGTCAATAAAGACAAAAATTTAAAAGGAATCGTAACTAATAGAGATCTGCGATTTGAAAAAGAATTGAATAAAAAGATTTCTGAAGTAATGACCGCAGAAAATTTAGTTACCGCAAATGAAGATGTAGATCTTTTCAAGGCAGAAAATATTCTTCAAAATCATAAAATTGAAAAATTACCTGTAACAGATAAAAATAACGTCTTAGTTGGTCTAATCACATTTAAAGATATTATTAAAGTAAAACAACATCCAAATAGTTGTAAAGATCAATTTGGGAGATTAAGAGTCGCTGCTGCTGTTGGTGTTGCAAAAGATACTTTTGATAGGATAAATGCACTTGTAAAATGTGGAGTTGATGCCATAGTTATAGATACAGCACATGGTCATTCAAAAGGGGTAATAAGTGTTCTAAAAAAAGTTAAAAAACAATGTCCTGATCTAGATGTCGTTGTCGGAAACATAGCTACTGGAGAAGCTGCACTAGACTTAGTTAGAGCTGGTGCAGATGCGGTAAAAGTTGGGATTGGTCCTGGATCAATATGCACAACAAGGGTAATTGCTGGAGTAGGTTATCCACAATTATCTGCTATTATGAGTGTTTATAATTCGATAAAAAATTCTGATGTCCCAATCATTGCTGACGGAGGAATACGATTTACTGGTGACATTCCAAAAGCATTGGCTGCGGGAGCCTCTAGCGTTATGATGGGATCTATGTTTGCTGGAACACAAGAATCTCCTGGAGAAACCATTATTTATGAAGGCAGAAAATTTAAATCATACAGAGGAATGGGGTCTATTGAAGCTATGCAGCAAGGCTCTAAAGACCGTTACTTTCAGGAGAATGAAGGGGATATTAAAAAATTAGTTCCAGAAGGTATTTCAGCTCGAGTTCCATTTAAAGGATCGTTAAAAGAAGTAATGCATCAATTAATTGGTGGATTAAGAGCAGGAATGGGATATTGCGGTGCAAAAAATATTAAAAGTCTAGTAGATGCACAATTTATTAAAATAACCCATTCGGGAATGATAGAAAGTCACCCTCACGATGTGACAATTACAAGAGAATCACCAAACTACAATTTAAGATAATTTATTTATGAAACTAATTCAGCTATTTATAGTTTTTTTAAGCTTCAATCTTTTTTATGGTCAAGAAAAACCTATTTTAAAGATAGATGATGATGAAGTGTATATATCAGAATTCGAGCAAATTTATTGGAAAAACAAAAAAGAAAATATTGCTACCAAAGAAGATTTAGATGATTATATACAATTATTTGTCAATTTTAAGTTAAAAGTAAAAGCAGCCGAAGAAATGGGCTTGGATACTTCCAAAAAATTTAAAGATGAATTAGCTGGATACAGAGTTCAATTAGAAAGACCTTACTTAATAGACACCTCAATAAATGAAAATCTAATAAACGAAGCATATTACCGTACTTTAAACGAAGTAAGTGCTAGCCATATTATGGTGCAACTTAGTCCTAATCCTAGTCCTAAAGATACCTTAGCAGCTTTTCGAAAAATTGAAGATATAAAACTTAAAATTAATTCTGGGATTGCAAGTTTTGAAGAACTTGCTGAAGAAGTATCTGAAGACCCATCTGCAAAATTTAATAAAGGAAATCTTGGATATTTTAACGCCTTTAAAATGATTTATCCTTTTGAATGTGCAGCTTATAATACACCAGTTGGAAAAATTTCTAAAATTATTAGATCAAAATATGGTTATCACCTGGTAAAACCCAATAATATAAGAAAAGCTAAAGGAAGAACTAGAACTAGTCATATTATGATCACAATTAACCCTAAAACTAAAGACATTAAAGCTGCTGAAAATAAAATCAATTCCATATATAAAGAATTGACATTGCAAAACAAAACATTTGAAGCTTTGGCAAATGAATATTCAGAAGACAGAAAGTCTGCTAAAAGAGGTGGGGAAATTGGCTGGGTATCTTCAGCAGATAATTTTTATCCTTCATTTAAAGAAACTGTGTTTTCTTTAAAAGACGATGAAGAATTTTCCAAACCATTTCAAACTCCAAATGGATGGCATATCGTAAAGAGATTAGAATTTGAACCTGTTGGTGATTTGAATAGTATGAAATATGAGCTTAAAAACAAAATTCAAAAAGATTCTAGAGCTCAAAAAACAAAAGCATCTTTTATTAATAAATTAAAAGCAGAATACAATACCAAAGAATCATTTAACCCGAAGATCTTATTCGATTTAGTTAAAAAGAAAGGAATCAATGATCAAAATTTTAAAGAATTTAATAATAATAAGGTTCTAAAAACTCCCATATTAACTTTTAATGATTTAACATTTAGTAATATTGATTTTATTCAATATTTAATAAAAGGAAATCTATATGAAAAATGTATAAATAATATAGATTTAGTAAAGATTCACTTTCAAAAATTCGTTGCTAAGGAATTAATTGAATATGAAAAAACTCAATTAGAAAAAAAACATCCTGATTTTAGAGCACTAATGAAAGAATACAGAGACGGAATATTACTTTTTGAAATTTCAGATCAAAAAATATGGTCTAAGGCTCTTAAAGATACTACAGGACTAAAAAAATATTTTAATAATAACAGAACCTTATGGCAATATCCCAATAGAATAAATGGAACTCTGTTTACAAGTAATTCTAAAAAGATTATCAACAGAGCATATAAATTAATAGTAAAAGGTCGGATAAATAATGATTCTATAATTGCCTTATTAAACAAGGAAGATGCATTAAATATATCCTACAAAGAAAAAAATATTGATGATTTTAAAAATTACAACACCAGTTTTGACAATTTAAATGATGGAGCAAATAAGCCAATTTATGCAAATGGAAAATGGTATTTATTTTTTGTGAAAGAAAAATTAGTCACTAGAACTAAGGAGTTTAATGAAGCGGAAGGGATTATTGTTTCTGGTTATCAAAGTTTTTTAGAGGAATCTTGGTTGAGAAGTTTAAAGGAAAAATATAATATTGAAATAAATTACGACATATTATATAGTATAAAGGAAAAACCATAGTCATTGATTAGATCATCAACTAAAACAATCATCCCTATCCTATCAGCCTTCTTTTTTCTATGTTGTGAAGACGAAATAAAAGAAGTTAAACTAGCGAGATTTAAAAATATTTTTTTGTATCAATCTGAACTTTTCAACGAAGTGCCCTTATCGCTTAATGATAAAGACAGTACTATTTTTGTAGACAATTACATCCATAAGTGGTTAGTTGATCAAATGATTATGGAAAAATCTGAAGAAATGATACCTCAAGAAGTTATTAGCGTTAATAAAAAAATAAATAAGTACAAACTTTCTTTAATTTCCTATGAGTTTGAACAATTTTACATAAATAAAAGGTTAGATACCAGTGTAAGTGATTTTGAAATTAAGGAATATTACAAAAATCATTTAGACGATTTTGTATTAAATGATTATGTAGTAAAATGCATGTATATTAAAATTCCTAAAATGTCTAAATTTTATCAAGTGGCAAAAAAAAATTACCATATGAAAGACGAACAAATGGTTGATCAGATGATAAAAATTAGTCAAAACGATAATGTGAATTTTTATTATAACCCTGATGAATGGATATTTTTTGATGATCTTCTTAAAGAAATACCCATTCTTGAAAATTATTCAAAAGTAGAATTTATTCAAAAGAAGAAAAAAACAATTTTGGAATATAATGATAATATTTATTTTGTAAATATTTTCGACTTCATTATAAAAGACGGGACTTCTCCACTAAGTTTTGAAACCAACAAAATCAAAAGTATTATTCTAAATCAAAGATCTAAAGATTTAAGAAAAAAATTAAGATTGGATTTATATGAAGATGGCATAAAAAATAATTACGTTGAAAAATACACGTTATGAATAAAATAATACTGTTACTAATTATAAATTTATTTTTTTGGGAAGGGGCTTGTCAAGAAGTAATTGATAAAGTAGTTGCAATTGTTGGAGAAAACCCTATTCTTTATTCAGAAATTCAAGGGCAAAAACTTCAATTATTACAACAGGGCTCTAACCTCGATGAGGATATAGATTGTTTTTTACTAGATGAATTTATGACTCAACAACTCTTAATTCATCAAGCTGAAATTGATAGTCTTGAAGTTACTGAAGAAATGGTAAAAGTGGAATTAGAACAGCGAATTCAATATTTCTCCTCTCAGGTTGGAGGAACTGAAGCTCTTGAAGATTTTTATGGGCAATCTATAGAAGAAATAAAGGAAGAATTTTTTGGCCAAATTGAAGACAAAATGAAAGCTCAAAAAATGCAACAAGAAGTTATTGGAAGTATTTCTATTTCTCCAAAGGAAGTTAAAAGTTTTTTTTATAACATTCCATTTGATAGTGTACCATTTATAAATAGTAAGGTAAAAGTATCACAATTGGTTATTGCTCCAGAAATAACCTATAACCAAAAGGAAAACACTAGAAGGAAGTTACATCAAATTAAAAATAGAATTAATTCTAACGAAATATCTTTTGCAGTTGCCGCTGAATTTTATTCAAATGACCCTGGTTCAAAAGCAAATGGAGGAAATTTTGGTTGGGTAAGTAGAGGAGATTTTGTGCCAGAATTTGATGCTATTGCTTACACCATTCCACTAAATACTATTTCTAATGTATTTGAAAGCCCCTTTGGATTTCACATACTTAGGATTGAAAAAAGAAGAGGTGATCAATATTATGGTTCTCATATTCTTTTAAAAAATGAAATAAGCGAACAAGATTTAGCTGATTTAAAAGAAAAATGCATTTCCATTTCTGGTGAAATTAAATCACAAAAAATAACCTGGCAAAAAGCAATAACAAAATATTCGACTTTAAAAAATGCTGCTGCAAATGGTTTGATTTTTAACGAATCAAAGGGAGACATGTATTGGGACATGCAAAATATTGATAAATCTTTATTTATTGGGATCAATAATTTAGAAATTGGACAATATTCCGAACCATTGTACTATGAAGATTCAAAGGGAAATATCGGATATAGAATACTAAAATTAGAAGATAGAACTGTTCCTCATAAAGCCAATTTAAGTGATGATTACGAATATATTCAACAGTTTGCACTAAATGAAAAACAAAGTAAAACAATGGATGAGTGGGTTTATAAATCGGCAAAAAATGCCTTTATTAAAGTAGATGATCTGTTTAAAAATTGTTCACAAAGAAAAAAATGGAACTTAAATTGGTGAGTTCTTTAATAAATACCCAACTTTTTATTTTTTGCTACGTGTTAAATTATACTATTAAAAGTTCTATTTTACTAAATTTTAGTAATTTTCAAATGTTTTTAAAAATTCAAATGTGATAGGAAAGAATTTTATTTTTGTTCAAACTTTTATTTTAAAAGCTAAACAAGAAATATTATTCTTATATTTACATATTGAAAATAATTAATTATATGAAATTTTTAAATATTTTAAAATCAGGATTAATAATTGTTATTATCCTTTTTGGATGTTATTTAAATAATTCGTTTTCTCAAGCTACCTANCATTTTGTAGGAACTGGTACTTTACAAAACACCAACTCCACTTACCCTTCTATTTATGGAAATTGGTTCCGAGGTGTTAAAAATCAGATGTTGATACGTGCTACTGAACTTCAAGCTGCAGGAATTTCTGCTGGAAATCTTACGGGTTTAGCCTTTGATATTGTGCAACCATCAGGAGGAAATATTCAAGGTTTTGAAATTGAAATCACCTCAACTACCCAACAATCTTTAAGTACTTGGAATAATGCCAATTTAGTAACTGTTTTTGGACCANCTTCCTACACAGACCAGTCTGGATGGAACCAACACGATTTTTATAATCCATATTANTGGGACGGCANTTCTAACTTAGTNATTCAAACCTGTTTTTACAGTAATGGTTATTCTTCCAATGCTATAATGAATATGTCAAACTATTCTTATAATACTTTAATTTACAGAAGGAGAAGTAATTCATCGCCATGTAATTCAAATTGGATAAACGGTGTGGAAAGTGAGAGACCCAATATCAGGTTTTCATGGTTAGACCCTAGTAGTCCTCCTATNACTGATTTCACGGTGAGCTCTTCCTCTACTTGCAGTGGGTCAGTAAGTTTTTTTGATCAAAGTTCCAATTCTCCAACTTCATGGCTTTGGAGTTTTGGTGATGGNAGTACCTCTACTTTACAAAATCCTACTCATACTTATACNAGTTCTGGATCTTTTACTGTAGAATTAATTACCAATAATCCTTTCGGAAGTGATTCTGTCACTTTTAATAATTATATTCAGGTTAATTTAACCAATACNCCTCCTGTTGCTGCTTCTTGCACCCCCACCACAGGAATTGCGGGTCAATTGGGGAATTATGGTATTACNGAATTTCATTTTGGTAATCTATCTAATATGTCTGGTGGATCATCTGAAGGATATTCCGACTTTACTTGTGATTCTTCGCTTTTTTACATAGGACAAAACTATAATTTAAGAGCAATACATNCATCTGCAATACCACAAAACTTTTTTGGTTGGATAGATTTTAACAACAATGGTATTTTTGAAGTTCCCAGCGAAGAAATAGTTTCTAATCTNTCAAGTGATTCTACNTCATCAGTAATTTCAATACCTTCCACAGCTACTACCAATACACCTCTAAGGTTAAGAATAATGTCAGATGCTTCATTTTCTGGACAGTTAGACCCATGTGANAATCCCGTTTATGGTCAAGCAGAAGATTATACTATCTATTTAGCTAATAATACTAATCCTCCTATTGCAGATTTCAGTTCAGACTTAAATTTTTCTTGTGATGGAGAAATTCAATTTACAGATTTATCGACCAACGTACCCTACTCATGGTATTGGGATTTTGGAGATGGTAATAATTCTTTATTCCAAAATCCAATTCATAATTATATAAACAATGGCATTTACGACGTTACATTAATTTCAAGTAATTTATATGGTTCTGATACCATTACTTTTTCACAATACATTGAAGTAGATTCTACTAACTTACTAATTCCTGTAGGTTACAATCCAAATACTCTTAGCTATTGTTGTGATTATGGAATCTCAAGAGTTCAACTAGCTAANATAAATAATCCTTCATTTGANGGATCTGCTGGNTATGAAGATTTTTCTTGTCTCCAACAAGCATATGTGGAATCTGGAACAAACTATGCGTTAAGAATTTTTACAAGTGGTAACAATCCACAGGATACCAGAGCATGGATTGATTATAATAATGANGGANTTTTTTCAGTTAATGAAAAAGTGATGGAAAAAATTAATGAAATTGACCCTGTTTCTATTATTCAAATACCATCAAATATTGTTACAAATACACCCGTTAGACTNAGAATTTCTAGCGATGAAGTAGGTAATGGTAATGGTCCATTGAANGATGTTTACAGAGGCCANGTTGAAGATTACGCTATTATAGTAGCTACCTGCCCAGAACCAGCAAACATTGTGTTTGGTCAAATAACAAAAACATCTGTTGAGCTTAGCTGGGATGCTGGAGGAACAGAAGATTCTTGGAATATTAGATACGGCCCTACGGGTTTTGGTCTTTTTAGTGGAACAGGAACTACAATTAATAATGTTTTTGTCAATAANTTTTTTGTTACTGGTTTAGATGAATTAACCAGCTACGATTTCTACATACAATCCATTTGTACTGGAAATACCAGCAATTGGATAGGTCCTTTTAATGCCACTACATTAAATATTTNAAACCCTGTAGANACTAAGGTAAGNNTNTATCCNAANCCTAACAACANNNTTTTTAATNTTCAAAGTTCTTCAAATATAGNNTCAATAGAAATTTTAGATATTATTGGAAACACNATTAAATCGTTAAANTNTCAATCTAATTTATTTCAAATAAATATAGAAGAAAAGCCATCAGGAATTTATTTCATAAAGTTGAATTATCAGGACGGCAATTATATAATTAAAAGAATTATCTGTAAATAAAATACATGGTAAGAATACTTACTATCTTAATATTAAATATTTTAGTAATTAGCAATTTATTTGCTACACACCTTGTAGGAGGTAATTTAGCCTACGAATTTGTAGGGATTCAACCCAATGGAGACTTTAGATATACTCTTAAACTGAATTACTATTTTGATTGTGGTTCAGCTTCCAATTGGCAGCCACCAAATATACCTCAAAACATGTCTGTTGCAGTTTACGCGCATGACGATCCAACTGATATATTTCCAACAACATCAGGGAGTTATCCAAAATATGGTGGCACAGATGTAGATATGGTTTATAATTCTGCTGTTCAGCAATATTTTGAAGTGACCCCTAATAATCCAAGTGGATGTACTGTTGGAACTTCAACTTGTGTATATACAGTTTTGTATACTGGACAAATTGATTTAGCACCCATTAATCCTGCTACAGGACAGCCTGTTGTAGGAGGATATTTTTTAATTCATGAGGCTTGTTGTAGAAACGGTGGAGGTAACGGAATTGACAACATTCAATCCCCAGGTAGTGCAGGTATGGCCTTTTACTCTTATATTCCTCCTTATGGATATGAAAACGATAGTCCTATATTTACTGATAACCCAGTTCCTTTTATTTGTTCTGGTGATACTACAACGTTTTTAAATACTGCTATTGACCCTGACGGTGATGAGCTAATATTTAGTTTTATGGCTCCACTAGATGGAAATCACGCAGGGGGCTGGGGTGGTGCCAATAATATAGGAAATGGTGGAGCTGGACCAGGAGGAAGTTTGACCTGGTATCCTACAAATTATCCTTGGCCTATAGAAGAAGTAACTTATGCTGGTGGATATTCCTATCAACAACCATTTGGCCCCACTGGTTATTATTATATTTCTGCTTCAAACGGACTCACCAAATACAAATCAAATAATCAAGGAAAATTTGTAGTAGGTTTAATAATTAAAGAGTATAGGAATGGAACTTTGATTGGTATATCAACAAGAGAAGTTCAGCTAAATGTGATTGCATGTCCTCCAAATGACGCCCCAAGTTTAAGTCCAAATATCAATCCCCAAGGTGGATTTGACTCTACAGAGTTTTTTATGGAAGAAGGAGAAAATCTATGCTTTGATATTTCTTTTTTTGATCCTGACACTCCTGCAGACAGTCTTACTTTAAATGTCAATGGACAAATTTTTGATTCTACTTTTACTAACCCTCCTGCAACAGTTGGTGGTTACTTTGACACATTGTACAGTGATCCTTTAAATGGAGTTGATACCGTAAGTACTACATTTTGTTGGGATACTGATTGTGGGCAAGCTCAAACACTTCCCTATGTATTGTCTGCATCAGTTTCTGATAGAGGATGTCCACCTAAAACAACAAGTGTTGTATATGAAGTTACCGTAAGTAAAACTAATCCTCCAGCCAATTTATATGGAAGTATTATTGAATGTCAAAATGCTGAAACCGTCTATACTACTGATGACAACCCCAATATCTCCGGATATAGTTGGGACGTTTCTAATAATGGTATTATCACTCAAAATTACGGAGATAGTGTAAAGATATTTTGGACAGCACCTGGAACCGGAACAGTCTTTTTAAAAGCAATCAACCAATATGGTTGTGAGTCTGATCCCATAACTATGAATACTACCATTACTCCAGCTCCAACGGTAGATGCTGGAAGTGATGTAAGTATTTGTATTGGAGATAGTGTTTTATTAAATGGTACTACCACCGCACTTCCAGGATATGTATCATTATGGCAACCTAATACCAATGTATCTAGTCCTAACAGTTTATCGACATGGGTCAATCCTACTGCTACAACTTCTTACTACCTATTAGTTCAAAGAGGAACCAGCTGCATTGGCGGAGATAGTATTACTGTAAATGTTGAAAGCGTAAACATAGACGCAGGAAATGACACAACTATTTGTTTAGGTGATTCTATACAGCTTGATGTATTTGGTGGAAATGGGACTAATTATGTATGGAATCCATCTACAAATATTTCACAAACCAACATACAAAATCCATTAGTTTGGCCAAATTCTACAACTCAATATTACGTACAATACAGTTCTCCTAATAATTGTCTAGCTGAAGATTCTGTTGTTGTATTTATAAATCCCGTACCGGGATCAAGTCCAGACTTTATTTTAAATGGAGCAGCTGCAAACCTTGGAAATGATGAGTATAGGTTAACAAGTGCTATTAATTCTGATACGGGCGCAATTTGGAATAGTACATTGGTTAACTTAAATCAGCCCTTTCACATTGATGTTGATTTATATTTTGGCACAAAGGATTTTAACGGTGCAGATGGTATTGCTTTTGGACTGCAACAACTCAGTAATCAACAATTAGGTTTTGGAGGTGGTATTGGATATGGGGGGATCACCCCTTCACTATTTATAGAATTTGATACTTGGCAAAATACTACTAATGGAGATTTATTTAATGACCACATTGCTGTTCAATACAATGGCTCTCCAAATCATAATTCTCCATTTAATTTAGTTCCTCCAATTTCCTTAGGATCGGGGAATATTGAAGATGGACAATGGCATAACTGTATTTTTGATTGGAATCCAACTAATCAATTATTAACCGTTGAATTTGATGGAGTTCAGGTAGTTAGTTTTAATTATGATATTATAAATAATGTGTTTCCAGGAACTTCAGCTACATTTTGGGGATTCACATCGGCAACAGGTGGAAGTAATAACGAACATAAAGTAAGGTACAATAGTGGAACTTATTTTAATGAAATGATAGATCAATCCATTTGTAATGGATCTTCTTTAAGCATTAGTGCGCCTGTTGACGCGGATAATTATCTTTGGACTCCAAATATAGGAATCAACAATAATACTTTACAGAATCCAACTTTTAACCCTTCCACTAGTACTGAATATATTTTTACTGGTTCTAATACTTTTGGATGTTTTGTAAGAGATACTTTTTCAGTTTTTGT
>NZID01000040.1 GCA_002691605.1 Crocinitomicaceae bacterium | reverse complement strand
GCCCCCATCCTTTAATAAAGAAAAAAGTTTTTTTAAATAACTATTTAAATCATAAACATGCTCTAAAACATGCCACATTGTAATAACATCAAAAGATTCGCCTTCTAGATTTTTCACACTTTTTAAAACTCTCTGTTTGTTTTGTTCTATTGCAAATGCCCTTGCTGCGTCATCTGTCTCAACCCCGGTGGCGGACCACCCTTTATTTTTTAAATATTTAACAAAATCTCCAGTTCCACACCCCACGTCTAATAAGTTTTTTTCATTAGAAGCTAATCTTTTGGCAATGTTGTTTCTTTTTATTTTAAATTGATAATCTCTAACAACGTGATATATTTTATTTATAAGGCCCTTTTTGGTGGAATTATGAGATATATAATTACCACTTTTATAGTATTTACCTATTGAATTTTCCTTGGGCCTTGGGTTGGTAAATCTAAATCCACAACCATTACATTCAGAAATGTTGAATTTATCTCCACTAACATTGTGATCAACCACCTTTAAAAAATTTTTAAAAGATTTTCCGTTGCATACCGGACAGGAATATATATTTTCTAAATCATGTTTCACGTGAAACTACCTCCCTAAGTAAATTAATAAAATGGATACGTCCGATGGCTTAATGCCGCTAATTCTAGAAGCTTGTCCTATATCAACTGGTCGAACAGCGTCTAATTTTTCTTTTGATTCGTTCGATAAAGAAGATAACTTAAAATAGTTAATATCGCTAGGAATTTTTACATACTCTAACCTTTTTAGTTTACTTGCGTTTTCTTTTTCTCTTTCTATGTAACCACTATATTTGATGTCAATTTCTACTTGCTCTAAAACCTCTTTGCTGTGTCTGTTTTCTTTCATGTATCCAGTTAATTCTTGGCATCTTTCTGCCAACTCGTCTATTTTTATTCCTGGTCTAGATATAATGCTTGGGGCTTTTACTTTTTGCTTTATTTCTGAAGAATTTTTTTCTTTTAAATACGCATTGATTTCGCCAGGTTCTAGCGAGAGTTTTTTAACAAACTTTTTTAAAATCTGTCTCTCTTCTTCTTTCTTTTTAAACTGAGAATATTTGTTTTCTGTAATAAGTCCTAAATCAAACCCCTTTTTTGTCAGTCTTGTGTCTGCATTGTCTTGTCGAAGCAAAATTCTATACTCTGCCCTAGATGTAAACATTCTATAAGGTTCTTCAGTACCTTTTGTTATTAAGTCGTCAATCAAGACGCCTATGTACGCCTCGTCTCTAGTTAAATAAAAAGGTTTAGCTTCTCTGCATTTTAAGTGTGCATTTATTCCAGCTACCAAGCCCTGACAAGCAGCCTCCTCATATCCTGTGGTTCCATTAATTTGTCCACTAAAAAANAAGTTTTCNACTAGTTTAGTTTCTAAGGTGTGCTTGAGTTGTGTGGGCTGAAAGAAATCGTATTCAACTGCATANCCAGGCCTNAACATTTTAGCATTTTCAAANCCTTTTATAGTTCTNAAGCCCTGCAACTGCACTTCNTCAGGAAGACTACTTGAGAATCCATTAATATAATACTCTATGGTGTCCCAGCCCTCTGGTTCAGCAAATATTTGATGTCTAGGCCTGTGACTAAAGCGGTTAATTTTATCCTCAATTGATGGACAATATCTAGGCCCAACAGAATTAATGGCCCCGTTAAATAGAGGACTACGATCAAATCCCTTTCTTAAAACTTCGTGAGTTTTTGAGTTGGTATACGTTATAAAACAGCTTTTTTGTTTTTTCAAAGCCTCNGTNTCATTAAANNAGGAAAATTTTCCNGGNTTAAGATCNCCTGGNTGCTCTTCCATTGCTTTAAAATCAATACTTCTCCCATCTACACGGGCAGGGGTTCCTGTTTTCATCCTTCCAGAAGTAAACCCTAAGCTTTCTAGTTGTGAGGTTATTCCTTTNATTGCTTTTTCTCCCATTCTCCCACCACCAAACTCCTTTTCNCCTAAATGTATAGAGCCATTTAAAAAGGTGCCGCTATTTAAAACAACAGCTTTNGCTTTTATTTCAAGACCCATACTGGTTTTTACACCACTTACTTTGTTATTTTTAACNACCACTTCTTCTACCACATCTTGCCAAAAGTCAAGGTTTTCTATTTGTTCTAGCATCCTTCTCCAAGTGGCACTAAAAAGTTTTCTATCACACTGGGCTCTTGGACTCCACATGGCAGGCCCTTTAGAACGATTTAACAACTTATACTGTATAGANCTAATGTCTGTAACTAAGCCTGTGTAACCGCCTAGCGCATCAAT
The DNA here is from genome assembly GCA_002691605.1 of Crocinitomicaceae bacterium. Taxonomy (GTDB): domain Bacteria; phylum Bacteroidota; class Bacteroidia; order Flavobacteriales_D; family Parvicellaceae; genus MED-G20. The sequence goes on along the minus strand of NZID01000040.1, from coordinate 17,181 downwards.
CTCTCTTACAATTTGACCTTTAGCAATTCCTCCAATTGCAGGGTTGCAACTCATTTGTCCAATAGTCTCCATGTTCATCGTGATTAGCAAAACAGATGAGCCCATTCTAGCAGCGCTTGCAGCAGCTTCGTTGCCAGCGTGACCAGCTCCAACAACAANTATGTCATATTCTTTAAGCATTTTGTTTCACGTGAAACACAACTAATCNGTTGATTTACAAGGNTTTAGNTTTAAAAAAAAGTTTTCTTGTTTTCTCATTTCTTCTTTTTCTTTCACAGTTTTATCATTAAAACCGCACAAATGTAAAACACCATGAATAATAACCCTAAATAATTCATCATTAAAAGATACCTTATAGTTTTTGGCGTTATCTTTTACCCTATCAATNGAAATAAAAATATCTCCTTTTATTAGTTTTTTATTTGAATAGTCAAAAGTGATAACGTCTGTGAAGTAGTTGTGTTTTAGGTATTCAAAATTGATTTTTTTTAGATAGTTGTCATCGCAAAAAATGACATCAATTTCTGCATTTTTGTTTCCAAAATGAATTAAAGTTTTTTTAATCCACTCTTTTAACAAGGACGATTTTACAACTAAATAGACTCCTTTTTTATGGAAGGAAATTTCCAAAAATCATATTTTAAAGGTGATTTCCACCTTATTTCCGGGCTCCTCAAAAACCACCCCGTCTGAGAGGTGTTTCATTAAGAAGATGCCTCTTCCCTGGGGCTTTTCAATATTTTCAGGCAAAGTTGGATCGGGAAGTTGGGTAAAATCAAAACCAANACCTTCGTCAGATACAGAAAAAACAATTTTTTTTTGTTCAATTTTAGAAATAATAGTTGCTTTTTTTTCTATATGGTTTTCGTTTCCATGAATTATAGCATTGTTGACCGCTTCAGAAAGCGCAATTAATATATTCCCATAAAGCTCGACGCTAATTTTATATCCATCGCAGATGGAGTTTACCCAACTTTCCAAAGACAATAAGCTATTGGGNTCAGAAGCGAGAGAAAGATGCTTTATTTCAGGNTTNACAATACTAATCATAATTTTTTTCAATAAATTTTATGTACTTATTTACTTTATTTTTATAATAAGGTTTCAAATTAGTAGGAATTGTTTTTAACATTTCCACTTCCCCCCTTTTTAATTGAAGATATTCTTCAAACAAATCAGAGTTATTTTTCTTGTAATCTTCTAAAGACTCCTTGGACTCTCTTTTCTCTTCTTCTTCTTGTTCCTTAGATGCTTTATCTAGTTCCAGCATTTTTATTTTGATCTCTTGCTGTCTTTCAATTGAAGACAGTGTAATGTTATTTTGAATAATTTCATCCTCNACTTCTTCAATTTTTTTAATTATTTCTTTTATACCATTTCCTTTTCCAGTTCCATCTTTATTTAGTTTTTGGCTTATTTCCATTAATTGTTTTTTTAATGCGGCCTGTTCTGCAGCCATTCTCCCAAGCTGTTCAAAAGTATTGTTGCTATTGCCAGAATTTTTANCTTTCTTTTTGCCCTCCAAAAACTTTTTCATAGACTCTATTTGTTTTTTCATTTGCTCCGCACTTTGAGGTAGGCCTTTTCCTGGCTTTTTATTTTTACCTCCAGGCTTGTTACATTGCCCAGAACCAGGCATATTGTTTTGCATTTGATTCATCATCTCACTTAACAATAGCCCTANTTCATTTGTATGCATCATTACTTTTTGTTGTTCAATTTGAGCATTCCTTGTTCTTCTTTCCGTTAAGTTTTTAATGCTTGAACTAAGAGACCTTTTGATGGTTTGCANNTCTTNATTTATTTTACTACTTAACATGATTTGTCTCAAGCCTAAAGCAGTTAAGGAATCTTCAATTATTTTGATCTCATCGTTTAGCTTTCTTTGACTCTGTCCAATATTTACGTAATTAGGATCTTTAACCTTTGTGGTCTTAAGGTCATTAAGAACTTCTTCTTGATCTAATGAAAAAGTGATTAAATGTTCTAACAGGATTCTTAATGATTCTAAGTCTTCTTCTTCCTGCTCTGATCCATTGCTGCCAAGTTTGTCCATTGATTCAGCCAGGTCCTTCAAGCTTTTACTGCTCTGACCCTGCTGTTCTTTTGCTTTTTTAAGTTTATTATCAGACAGTTCTTCGATACTTTTTTCCATAGACTTATTAATCTCCATTTCTTTTTCATCGGTATTTAGGTNTTTTGGATTAGAAAGCTCTTTATTTTTCTTTTTAAGATCAAAAAGGTCATTTTGGATATCATTAAACTCATCTTTAAGTTGTTCCTGTTCTTGATTTTTTTTAAACTCAGAAAAATCTTTATTTAAAGTTTTTTCCGACAATTCATCTTGTTTTATTGCCAAATCTTTCAANTCTTTGGAAATATCTTTAGCCATTTTTTCTATTTCCATTTTTTTAAAGTGCTCAATAGTTCTGTCTAATTCCTTTATCATNTTTTCCTGGGAAAAATCAATATCGTCTAACTTGTCTAGTACTTTTTCTTTATTCATTTCTTGGGCCAGCTCAAAGAGTTCGTCTAGAAGCTTTTTCATTTCATCAGACATTAGCTCTTCCATCATTTTGCTAATTTGTTCTTGCTTTTTAAGAATATCTTCTGACCTATCATTCTGATCATTNTTCAGNTCTTTCGCCAANTTATTTTTAANCTCTTCCAAATCATTTTGAAGTTTTTTCTGGTCTTTGAGAAAGTTTTCTAGCGAAGACTTATCCTCCCAATTAGGAGTTTTTTTATTAATCAAAGAGGATTTTATTTCGTTAAGTTGAGAGNTAAGACTATGCATTTTTTTTTGCAAAGAGCTAAATGACTTATTTTGGGATTCGCTTTTTGCTTTGGCTAGCTCTTTAATCTGTTTTTTGGAGGGTTCCCGAAAAAACATTTTTTTTGAAATACTTTTTTTAGGGCCATTTACAGCATCATTATCCTGAACCACAAAATAATATTCCATAATTTCATCNGCTTTCAATCCTAATTTTCTAAAGTCAAGCTCCAACGAAAAAACAGACCGAATGCCCTTTTCAAAAACGANCCGCTTTTCAAAAACAATACTGTCTTTATTTTCGCAATGAAAAGACAAACTCGAAAAGCCATAGTCGTCGGANATTTCACCGTAGAATAAATGCTTTTTAATATCATTACTATCTACCAAGTCTTCAATAAAAATCTTTGGAAACTGATCTTTAACTAGCTCGATATTGTANAAACTAGAGTCTTTATATGTTGAGAAGTTGTTTTTAGCGTAAATTAAATAGTCTTGATTNTTTTTTGGAGCATAATTAAATATCAAGGGGTTATTATTTCCCATAAAAACAGTATCTGTAAAAATAACCTTACAATCTACAGTATTTAAGCAATTAATATTCCATTTTATAGTTGAGCCTTCTGGTAATATCAATCTACTTAAATCATAAAAGGTATCGTTTTCTAGTTTTGTATATGCCGGATAAGCAACTATTTTTTTTTCCGATACTATTTGTGCTTTAGGAAGCACATTAACGGTAAATAAAACAGAGTCTTGTTTACCGTCAATTAAGGTAAAATTAAAACTACTTTTTATAGATCTAAAATTATGTGTAAAGTTGTTTTTTTGAACCTTAATTGGAAAAAAACGTTGATCATCAACAAATAAAAAGAGTTGTTCCGGATCAACAGCGCCAATAGTTCTAATATTAACTTGGAGAGCTTCCCCCTCCAAAACAACTAGAGGCTTATTATTGTTGATTTGAAACTCAAAAGGATTGGGAGGAATAAAACTCTTTTCAAAATGTACTACTCTTTTAAGGGGTCCTGAGACAAAAGTAGGGAATGAAACGGAACAAAGAAATGCAATTCCAAAAACCACTAAAAACCCAACTAAATATTTTCTATGCTCTACAAAAGAAAGGGAGTTTAAAAGGTTAAAACTAAGCACTTTGTTGGCTTTTTGGGTAATGGAGGCAGCAGCAAGGTCGCCTTTAAAGTTATTGGGCTCATTTTCAAGTTCAATAGCATTAAGTAATTGGTCTGTAACTTCAGGCAGGCGGTTGGTAACTAGATGGGCCGCCTCTCTAAAGTCCATTCTGGAAAATAGACGAAGTGATTTAGCTAAAGGGTAAATAAACTGAGCACTAAACGCATAAAATAACACCGCAATGCTTCCAAAAAAAAGAATGGAACGGCCTAAAGAAGAAAAATGAAATAGAAGTTCTAATAAAATCACCCCAAAAAATATCCCAATGGAAAGCACTCCCACCACCAAAAGGCCTTTTAGAGCAACTAGTCGGTAATGTTTATCAATAAACTTATTTAATTGATTAGAAAGAGATAAATATGCCTGACTATGTTCTTTCACTAGGGATAAAATTAAAGTAAAAACATCACATGTACTGAATAAAGTTCACAATTAACACTNAATATGCTCAACTAAAAGAACAATTATAGAGATATTCATAAATTTGCCACTAAATTATTGTTTTGAAAATAAGAGTTACAAAAGAATTTGACTTTGAGGCGGCCCATGCTCTAGACGGCTATGCGGGTAAATGTCAAGATATTCATGGTCATAATTATCACCTAACTTTAACCTTTTTGGGAGAACCTGAAAAAGATAAAAGCGTTTCAAACTCAGGAATGGTAGTAGACTTTGGAGACATTAAAGATTTTTTAACTAAAAAAATCAAGCCTTTATTTGACCACCGCCTTATTTTAAGAAGCGACTCTAGGTTTCTTGGCTTGGAGCGAAAAAATGAAAGAATCAGATATGTTGATTACCAACCNACTACTGAAAATATGTTATTGGAGATAGTAGAAATTGTTTCTAATGGTTTTGAAAAAAACACAAAGGTGGTTTTGTGCTCAGCATTTCTAAGAGAAACGCCAAGTAGCTATGTAGAATGGCATAAAAAAGACCAATAAAATAGCGGTTAAATGAAGGAAATTGAAGAAAAAAAGAGNGCTGCGGCATATTGGTTTAAAGAGCTAAGAGATCATTTTTGCACTGTTTTCCAAGAAATAGATGGCTCATTATTCAAAAGAAAAAAGTGGAAACATAAGGGCAAGGGCGGAGGAGAAATGAGTATTATGAAGGGACGTGTTTTTGAAAAGGTGGGAGTAAATATTTCAACTGTATCAGGACAGTTTAGTGAAGAATATAGGAGCAAAGTCAAGGGCACAGAACAATCACCTAATTATTGGGCTTCAGGAATAAGCTTAGTNGCCCATATGCAGTCTCCAAAAGTGCCGGCATTTCATTTTAATACAAGGTTTTTGTCAACTGGAGAAAACTGGTTTGGAGGAGGGGCAGATATGACCCCCACACTAATAAACAAAGAAGACACGGAACATTTTCATAAAAAAATGAAAGAAGCTTGCGACTATCACAATGAGAACTATTATCCAAAATTTAAAAAAAATTGCGACGAATATTTTTATTTACCTCACAGAAGAGAAGCTAGGGGAGAAGGCGGTATATTTTTTGACTATATGAACTCCGGAAACTGGGAGCAGGATTTTGCATTTGTAAAGGACGTTGGATTAAGAACTGTTGAGGCTNTTTCTGAAATAATTATAAGACANAAGGACGAACCCTGGACNAAAGANGAAAAAGAACAACAGCTCTTGAAAAGGGGAAGATATGTGGAGTTTAATCTAATATGGGATAGAGGCACTTTGTTTGGCTTGAAAACAGGNGGGTCTACAGAAGCAATAATGATGTCAATGCCTCCTACGGCAAAATGGATTTAAAAAGTGTTTAATATAAATGAAATATCGAGCGCAATTTCTAATATTCCAGATCCAGAAATCCCGGTTATTTCTATAAAAGAGCTGGGTGTATTAAGAAGTATTGAGCAACAAGACGACGGCTTAATTATTACTATTACTCCAACCTATTCAGGGTGCCCTGCAATGGACCGGTTTAAGAAGGACATTAAAGAACAATTAGCTTTGCTCAAGGTGAAAAAGTATAAAATTAAAATGCAATATGATCCAGCTTGGACTACAGATTGGATTACCGAAGAAGCCAAAGAAAAGCTAAAAAGCTATGGCATAGCACCTCCAGCTTATAAATCTCAGGATAAAAAAACTATTTTAGGAAAAGAAGTTAAGATTGAATGNCCACGTTGTAAATCCAAAGAAACAGAAATGGTGAGTCAGTTTAGTTCTACTGCTTGTAAAGCAATGTACAAATGTATTTCATGCTGGGAGCCATTTGAGTATTTTAAATGTTTGTAAAANACNAGTTCGCGCNATAGACNNNNTTATGTGCATTCATTATATAGTTTTAATGNTAATTTAAACCAAGTATAAAAAATGAAAGAAATCAATATAAAAAATACAGATTTTACTTTATGGGAAATAANANNTGAATTTTCTTTTGAAGAAGCAAAAAAAGATTTTTTTGAAAAACTCGGAACAAATNCTCAGGAAGAAAAAGAAGATATGTTGTTTGAGGAGATTTTTCTAAGTACTGAAATTGTATATTATGCCTGTGATAGCGGGCATGGATCAAATATTATTACAGATTGTATAAACGCTCTAAAAGAGGATTCNCCGGGATACAATCACTCGGAATACCAGTATACATGGAATAAATTAGATTACAATGATTACATAGATTCAGAAGAAATAAAATGGGCTCTTCANCTATCTTCTAACAATCAAATCTCCTACTCCAAGGGTGTTTTAAGTGGAGATTGTCTTTTATTAGTTTGGGACNACTGTAGTTGCGANCAATGCGAAAACGAAATTTAATTAAGACNTATTTAGAAAAAAAGATAATGAACCACTAAACCNTTCTAAAAAAACCTTTATTTATTCAAAAAGCGGNTTTAATACCTTATAATTGATGAAAGTAGCCAGAAACAAATTCTAATACACTGNAAAGAGCNCTTCTCCAGTANGTCCAATTATGAGCACCATCTCTCACCCTATATTCGTGCGGAATATTTCTTTTTTTAAGGGCAATATGCACTAGAGAGTTTCCTTCGTATAAATAATCATCATCACCACAGTCTATATACCATTTAACACTTTTAATCTTTTCGTCACTTTGGTTTTTAATTATAGACAAGGCATTATGGTTAGNGTAGTAATTATAAACGGTGGCTCTTTTAAGGTTNTTTATGCTTTCTTNATGCGACTTAGTAAAACTCTCCAAAGANAGGTGGCCCANATTTGCACTTAGAGGACAAGCTGAAGAAAATAGACCGGGGTGTCTCAGGGCATAAATAAAAGCGCCACCACCACCCATAGATAAACCGGCAATTGCTCTAAATCTTTTTTCCGACTTTATTCTATATTTTTTTTCTATAAAAGGAATAAACTCTTGGAAGAAAAAATCTTCATAATTCCANTTTTTNTCAATAGAATTAAAGTACCCTTTTTTAACACTATTCGCATCGGGCATTACAATAATCATNCTTGTTGCATTTCCTTGCAAAATGGCCTTGTCTGCAATTTGAAGAACTTCCCCAAACTGAACCCAACCAGTTTGGTCATCTCCAGAACCGTGTAATAAATATAAAACNGGATAATCTCTTTTTGAAANTTCATAATCTGGTGGTAAATAGATGGCATATTTTCTTTCTCCATTCAGAATTTTACTTTCCAAACTTAGATTGTCCTTTACGGTNCCTACTTGCGAAAACAAAGGAANCCACCATAATAAAGTTAATAAAACGAATATTTTTTTCATTTTTTTTCATTTTGATAATTCAAACAAGCCTCCCAATCGTCCTTAAAATAGTGCTTAATTTTTTTTAGATAGCTAGGGTCAATTAGCGGCTCTTTACTATATATAAAATTAGGCAATAATATAGAAAAATACAATATTCCATACCTTAACGAAGCCTGAAAAAACCGCCAAAAGAGATGTAAAATCNGATTTTTAAAAANACGTCTTTTCTCTAAATTAACCCACTTTGANGCAGCTTTAATTGTTTTAAGCTGTTTTTCACTGTAAGAACTGTGTTTTTTCCTAAAGTTGATGTTATCTAGGTCCACTTCCGCACTAGTTAACAGACAGAAAGTTTTTATAAAATTTAAAGGGTCGGATATCAAATCATGATGAAATAGGACAATGGGTTCCTTATTAAAGTGCTTTTTGAGAAAATTAATTTGATGAAGAAAGTTAAAATGAATTTTTTTAAAAAAACCATTATCCTNTTTTAAGNAAAGAAATTCATGGACCTCTCCTTTAAATCCNTTTTTAACAAATCGCCTGTATTGAGAGGCAAAATACTCNTCATGTTTCCTAAGAACAATTATTGGCGTTACATTTTTATATTGGTTAGAAAAGCGAATTATTTCTGCTTCAAATTGCCGGTCCAACTCTCTAGAAACAAGAACTCGTGTTTTTTTTAAGTTTTTTAAATCTGAAAATATTTTTCTATATCGATTCGTAGGNATATAATGAAGTTTTTTAATTAATGGGAAAACCCTATTTTGTAAAAAAGTGCTGCCNGTTTTACTTATNCCAACGTGAAAAAAAATAGTTTTANCTTCTGTATTCACGCTGTAAAGTAAATGTATTCTAGTGAAGAAAAGGTANANATNANCAGAAAAAATAGAGNAAAGAAANCTTACTTAAAACTTTTTTTAATTAGCTTATTTATAGTTTTAGTAAATTCTAATTGAGAGTTATACCAGTCCCTAGTGGANGGACTGTATTTAATATAACCCATGGGAAAATCCATTAATGTTTGTATTTCTTCTTTATTTTCTATGGAGTTGAGCAAGTCTTCTTCAATCAATTCAACGACNAGATCAAAAAATGGCAACACCTTTAGTTCNTCAGGAACATCTGTATTGAAAGCNACNCTTTTAGTGACATGCCCTTTACAAATAAATTCTAATAGTACATGTTCATTTACATCAATATCTATAGAGTGATTGGCTTTTTCAGTGTATATAGTATCTACAGCTCCGTCTTCATAAATTTCTCTTACGATTAGGTTAGTTAGCTCACCAAAGGTATTAGTCACTTTGAAATGAATATGTAAATGTCTTATATCCTCATCTTGTGAAAAAAAAGAAAAACCATTCAAAAAAAACAAGAATAAAATCAATAATCTCATAAGTTCATGAGGCGAAAGTAGTAAACCTGACAATAACTAAAAAAATAAAAAGATTAATTTTTAATATTCCTAGTTTTAAATATTGATAAATCAAATTTTAATGAAATATTAACGCTTGTAAATAAATAAAGCATACTTTTTTACCTAGGGTATAAAAAATTTTACAGGAGAGTTAAATTATTACTAGTTTTAATAATGTTTATTTGCAAAACTCCTAATTGTGCAATTGCCTTATCACAAGCAACTTTTCCATCGAAAGGAAGGTGTCCCGTATGTAAAAATAGTTTATTTGAAATCGAAGAGAAATATGTATCCAAACAAGAATTACAATATGTCGTTAAAGAAATAAAAGACTTGATTAAAGAATTGGTTCAAGTCCCAAGCAAGAAAACCGAAACAGAACTACCACAAAAGAGTACAATCAGCGAGGAGGAAAGAGAGATTACCTCTTTTCTCCCATACTTAATTGCATTTCCGCTTGAGAGAACGCTTAAAGAAAAACACGCATGGACCAAGGTTAACTTATTAAAAGACACCCTTCTTAATTATCTTAAATTTATGGGTTTAATAACAGCAAGTGAATTTTTCAATAGTCCATTTAAGGATAAAAATATTATTGCCTCTTTTTATAAGAATCTATCTCATCCGTCATTTGGTTCTTGGAATGCATTTATAAGGGAAACACTCCAATTTTTAAATGAAAATAACCATGAATACTTTTGTCCCGAACTAAAGGAATATTATAATAAGGTAGAAACAGGCAAGAAAAGAAAACTCTATAACGGTGAAATTGAGATTATTGACGCAAGGGGAGATATTCAGCTAAAAAAGCAACAAGCTACAGCAATAGGAATGTTAATTAATTTTCGAAACCGCTATTTAGGTCATGGGCTAACCCTTGATAAAGCAAAATCTGAAATGCTCTGGGAACAATATTATCCTATATTTAAAGACCTTTTAATAGGTTTAAATTGGTGTAAAGACTATGTCATTTTTAAGAACGAAGGTAAAAATACTTGGCAGCTACAGGGGGCAGAAATATACCAAGTAGAAGTGCCTAAGACTCAAGAAAATATTTGGCTACAAAACAAAACTGGAGAAAAAATCAATTTGGTTCCTTTTTTCATCGTCCCTGGAGAAGTTGCCCTTACAGATCAAGAAACCAAATTACTTGCTTATGAATCTTACACTGGAAAATCAATAAAATTTTTTAGTCCTGAAGGAATAGACAAAACAACAAGTGGAAGAACACTAGAAAGATTAAATCTTTTAATTAGAGATAAACAAGTAGAAACCCCTTTTTCACCAAGTAATTTTACAGCAGAATTGCTCAAAGAAAGAATTGCTAAAGAAAACCAGTTTGTTTTACAAACTTTATTGGACGAAAGGAAAGTTATTAAAGGCATTTACCAATCTAGAGAGGTTATAGAATCAAAATTAAGATCTTGGGTAGGGGGAATGGACAATGTGTTTTTTATAGCAGCAGAAGCAGGCAGTGGCAAAACGAATTTGCTAGTTGAAATACAGAAACAATACAAAGAAATCAATTTGAACTCTTTACTTATAAGGGCATGTAGAATGGCTAAAAAAACTTTGAAAGAGGAAATATGCTATTTACTCAACATTGATCCGAATAAAAATTTAAAAGACTATAACTCTTTAAATCAGAAACAAGAAGCCCCATTATTTATTTTAATCGATGGAATTAACGAATCCCAGTTTGAGAAGGAGATTTGGAAAGAGGTTCAAGAAATAAGTAAATTATTTGCTCCCGGAGTTATTAAGTTTGTAGTTAGCTGTAGAGTCAATGGGAAGAAAGACCTGGAACGCTTTGATTTAGGGGATAATAAGAAGCTACTTTACACAGAGTCTAAGGAAGAAGTTAAACAGTTGTCAGATGCAGTCTTTTGGTTAACTCCTCTCAATATGATAGAGTTAGAGGGCGCATGGAACACTTATACAACAAAAAAAAAAAAACAAATAACCCCCAGTTTAACTTTAAGGATATTGCAGACTACGATAGATCGCTTTATCAAAAGATAAAAAATCCATTGATACTAAGAATATTTTTAGATACTTATCATAATAAGCCCCTGCCTAAAAAGGGAAAGAAAAAACTAAAAGTATGGAGGGATTGGTTTAGAAGTTTTAAAGAAGAAGAAAAAACACTATTAAAAATACTTTCAAAAAAAGTTTGGCAGAAAAACAGCAATGAATTAGAACTTGAAGAACTATTAAACGATTCGGAATTAGAACCTTTTATTACAGATCATAAAGTAAACGCCCCTTACCGTAGACTAATTGCATTAGGTTGGCTTAGTAGGTTTAATAAAGGAAATAATATTTATATCTGTTTAACAGTGGAGGGACTTCTGTTTTATTTACTTGGACTTTATTTAACTGATGAATTAAATATTAATATAAACTTAATTAACAAATGGTTAAAGAATAGTTCTATTATTAAAACGAGCGCAATACAGAGTTACCTAGTTGAATGTGCGGAAAAAAATGAAATAAAATTAATTTCAGATTTAATAGACCATGGAGAGACAACCTTAGAATTGACCATCCCAGCACTAACCGAGTATATAAAAACTTTTGGTGCAGAAAACACCTTAAAGGCATTATTTGATAACCCAACCCACTTAGACTGGTTAGCACTAAAAAAGCTTTTAAACAACTTAGACGAATTATTACTTAAAAACTTAAGTAGAGAACTCTTAATGGGATCTATAAACAAAAACGAACTGGCATCTGAAAATCAGTTAATAATTGGCTTTAAAACGTTAAAAATTTTAAATAAGAAAGAGCAGGAGGTATTTTTTAAAAAATTTGATTTAAAAAACCCTCTTTTTGAAAAAAAGGAGAACCTGATTAAATATTTAGCAACTTACTTTGAAAACAATGCTAAACATGATGATGCAATTTTTTATTACAATAAATCATTATCTATATTGCAGAGCCAAAATAGAGAAAATCAACCAGAAACAGCAATAATTTTTGGTAAATTAGGTAGTATATACCAAACTAAAGGGGACTATGATAAAGCGATTAAGCACTTTGAGACAGCTCTGGGCATTCGTCTAAATGTATATGGTGACCAACACAATTCTATCGCAAAAAGCTACGGAAATCTTGGCTTAGTTTGGAAAAACAAAGGAGAATATGATAAATCTACAGAATACTATGAAAAAGCGTTAGCTATACGTTTAAAAGTTTTCGGAGATCAACATAGTACTACCGCCACAAGCTATAGCGGTCTTGGAGGCTCGTTAGAAAAAAAAGGGGAAAATGATAAATGCATTGAGTACTATAAAAAAGCTTTAGCCATACGTTTAAAAGTTTTTGGAGATCAACACAACTCTACTGCTCTTATTTATAATAATTTAGGATTTGTTTTAAGAAAAAAAGAAGAGTATATACAGTGTATAGAATATTATAAAAAATCTTTAAATATTTTCATTAAATTAAAAGGGGATAACCACCCTGTGGTAGGTATAAACTACAACAATATTGGCGCAGCTTATGGAGATCTTAAAGACTTTGGCAATGCTTTGATTTATTGTGAAAAGTCACTCTTTATAAAAAGGAAGCATTACACTGAAGATCACCCTTCCATTGGCAAGACATATGAAAATATAGGGGATATTTACAAAGGAAAAAACAATCAGAACAAAGCAAAAGAATATTACCAAAAAGCCTACAATATTTTTAAAATAAAAATGGGAGTTAATCACGAAAGAACAAAGCTCATGGAGAAACATTTAAAAGAGTTGAAAGGCATTTAAATACATTATTTTTTGACTGCAAAAAAAACACTAATTTAACTACGTTATATTAACAAGTAAATAAATGAAATCATTAGAAAAATACCCTTCAAAATTAGTAACTCCTTTGAACTCAGTAGGAGACAATTCTGCCCCGTCAGAAAAACATAAATCATTGTTAGACTTAGGAGAATCTTTTCTAACCTATTTAGTCGGAATTATGTTTGGAGAATATAAACGATCCGGAATAATTAGCGATCCTCTTGAGACGGAGTTTTATAAATACTCTTCAAGGAAACCAAGTTTTGGAGTATTTCTTTCTTTTATGAGGGTTCTTTCAAAAGAACTAAAAGACACAATACTTGCAGAAAAGTTTGAAAAAGGTAAAAAGTATGCAGCTGTATCAGACTTTTTTTTACAATTTAATGTGCTAAAAAAAATAGTTAATGATGGAGCTGACAATGATTTTCTCAACATTTCTGGTCCCATATTAAAAGGCAGAACACCTGGGTCTAATGGTCTGATGGATTTTTTTGACACGTTTATTATGATAAGAAACATTTATGCTCATCCAGATGAAAAAGCGGGCTCAAAAGAAAAAAAACGAAAGTGGCCCTTGGGAGATGAATATTATAATTTTATTAATCCTTCAATGAACGCTGCTTTGATGGAACTAATAGATGATTTTGAAGTTTTAGAATCCTACAAGCCTATTTTGGTTAAACTAGTTGACGACAAAAATAAAAAAGCATCCTTTCTAGTGGAACAGGGAGAGAAAGACAAAGAACTAGAATTAGACCTAAATAAGGAAGATTTAAACTTTGTAAATACTGACCTACGATATCTGCTGGATAAAAACAACAAATTGTTTGTTAAGCTTTACTACCACGAAATACCACAGCTTAACCCAGAAATAGCAAAAAAAATTATAGATAGAGAAAAAGCCAAGGCCATGGAGCCTCATCTTCTTGAAATGATATTAGGAAAACTTAAAGATGATGGAAAAATTGATGAATTAGAATTCCTAGTTCTTAGAGATACGGCAAAAACAGCGACTGTCAGTGACGAAAAATTATTTCAGTTAATTGAAAAAGTTAAAAACAAACTTGGCATAAAAGAGTCTGTAGGATCTCCCCAAAATAAAGGAGATATATTTATAAACGAAAAGAACACTAAAAGTGCTCCTACATTTAATCCTTGGTGGTTAAATTATTTAGCAATGGTTAAAAATATTGATAAAACTATTCCTAAAGCAGAAAAACAACAGGCTGAAAAAGCGAAATCAGCTATTGATAAATTAAAAAAATCAAAAGTAGCACTTCCAATAAATAAGAGGTTAGCGTCAGCTAAAATTAAACTTAAAGAAAAAAGAAGTCAGAAAACAGCACAAATTAAGAAAATCAACGAACGGATCTCTGCTAAACGCGAAATGCGTAAAAATGCTTCTGAACCAGAGAAAAAAGCATCTCTATTAGATGATATAAACGCATTAAAAGAAACAATTGATTTGAAGCGACTCGACTTCGATAATCAAATCGAAGAGATGATTGTAAAAATTGAAGAAATTGAAATTGAAAGGCAACAAAAGTATCAAGCTGTGGATGATAAAATTGAATTAATAAATGCCAAAGAGTCAAAAGTAGGTCAATATAGACAATGGTCCATTCATAAAAATCTTTGGTCTGACATCAGCACTTTTACAAATCACCTTATAGATACTAACTTGAATTCTAACGTAGAAAATGACGAAGAAAGTAGTAAGGAATGGAAAATGACACCAAACAGTTGGCAGATAGGAGAATTAGCTTATACCTATTGGGCTAAGATATACCCTTCAGAAGCACCACTTACCCATGCATTTCATATAGGTTTTGCTGTTTGTCGTTCATTTAAATGGCTTAGAAATGTTCAATATGAAAAAGTTAAGGAAAGAATTAATCAGCCTTGTGTTCTTATGTGGCCAGCTATAGATGATAAATTTGCAGCTAAAATTGATCAAAATGGCAGCCTCTTAATTGAATATAAAAGACTGGTTTTGAAAATGATGGAAGAAAATTTAGAACTATTAAAAAAAATAGGTGCTCACGTGCAGTGTCTTCGTAGAGAGAATGATAAAGGGGACACTGTACCAATAGATTATTATTTAAGCAATAAAGAAGATTTTGAAATTATGACGCACTACGATACTAACCAAGAATTTAATTTGTTATCTAATTTTTGGATAATGGACGATTTTATGGACAATGAACTAATAAGTTATGAGAATATAGCTATATTAGAAAAAAACTTATCTATTTACATTACGCTTTTCGGAAACGTAATTAAACAGTTAAATGATTACGCACTAGCGCAAGGCATAAATAAAGAAAGTATAAATTTAAAACTTGACCAAGTAAACAGACTAGGAAAAACAATGTATAAAGAGTTTGAAAAATTTTATACTGGTGGTAAGCTTAAACTTAATCCAGATCAAGAAGAGAACCTTGTAAAATTTGCAAAGGAAATAGGCTTAAATCTAAATAATTATCAATATTTCAAAAGTCAATACATTTTCTCTAAAAACTATAGTGATGGTTGATGTTTTAAGTTTTAGGATTTGCTCAGGGACATTTTAAAAATAGAATTGGGGGTAAAGTGTTGAAGTATTCCCCTTTGCTTTCTAAACTAAGTCAACATTTTCTTACTTTAATAGTTTAAAACTTATGAAATGAAAAAACTTATAATATTTACTTTTTCAGTATTTATATTTAGTAGTTGTGTAACTGTTTCACGTTATTCAGGTGAAATATTTCCTTCGAATGTTACTTTCGATAAACCAAACTTTAAGTACATAAATACTGTTACAGGAACTTCAAATGCAACTTTTGGTAGCTATGGATGGGACGATAAAAAAGTTAATGGAATTGTTAATGAAGCAAAGCAAAATTTATACCAGCAGTTACACCTAAAAGAAAATCAAGTGCCAACCAATTTCACCTTAGACTTTGTAAAGGTAGGAGCACCTTCAGGACAATATCTAGTTTTAAGACAGCTAAAAGCAGTATTAACAGCAGATGTTTTTGAGTTTTCTAATAATGGAGAATATGCAGACGACCTAAATACAGAATCTAAACCAAAACCAGTCCTTAGAAATGACTTACAAACCACACAATTAGGCTCAGATGTTCAAAGTGTATTAAAGAAGAATTTCGTAGACTTTAATAGCAATGTAAAACTTAAAAAAGGAATGAGTGTATTGTTCAAAACCGGTGAAAAATATTACAGAGGGGTTGTTAAATATAAGGAATATGAAAAGGTAAACTTAATTACAATTGAAAGATATGACACTAAAACAAATAATTGGATTTCTTCTGAAAAAAACAAAGTTACAATTCCTATTAGTCTTATAATTAGTTATAAATTTTAATTAAATCTAACTTAATAAATAAACTCATAAAACTTATTATTAACCCCTTTTTACTTACTTTATTAAATCAACTTTTTCTTATTTTAATAATTTAAAACTTACAAAATGAAAAACAGCATAAAAAAACTCACATTTCTATTTCTTGTTTCTCTTTTTTCTTGTAATAGTAATGAAAATAACAAGACAATTACTGACAATAATTCTACAACACCAAATGAGATATTATTTGAAGTGGATACAGCTAATAGCTCTATTAGTTGGGTTGGAACTATGGTAGGAATATATAAGCATAATGGTTTAATTGGCATAAAAGAAGGCAATTTATCTTGGAACGGAAATTCATTTTATGAAGGAAAATTTACTATAAATATGAAATCTATAACACAATTAGACACCTTATATAAAACGGAAGAAAATAAGTTAGTTCGACATTTAGAATCTGCAGATTTTTTTGATGTGATAAACTATCCCACAGCATCTTTTACAATTACTGAATCCAAATCCGAAAATAATAGTATCACAGGAAACTTAACCATTAGAGGTATTACCAATTCTGAAACTGTTAGTGAAATATTTTTTGACAAAGAACTTAGCACTGTATCAGGAACTATTTCTTTTGATCGTCAAAAATATGGAGTATTGTTTAAAGGATCATCAAAAGATATGTTAATAAGCGATGATGTAGACCTTAAAATAAATTTAAAACTTTTAAAATTAAATATATAAACTGTATAGCAGGGTTAATTGTTCTACTAAAAACTTTAGCCAAACCAACTAATAATTGAAATACTATTTAATTTAAGTGTTACTGGTTTATCTTTTTTTGTTTGGAAAAAAGAAACTACTCCCCCATGCTGTCTTACAAAGTCAACTTTTTCTTATTTTAATGGTTTAAAACTTATGAAATGATCTTAAGTTACTTTTTAAAACTGCTTATTTT
>NZID01000039.1 GCA_002691605.1 Crocinitomicaceae bacterium | reverse complement strand
TTATTTGTCTTATTTCGCTTATTTAATTATCAACAACATATTAAATAGTGGAGCCGGAGGGTTTCGAACCCTCGTCCAAACAAGGAACAACCAAGATTTCTACATGTTTATTTTGTGATTAATTGTCGAAGTAAGTCTGAGCACAAACACCCTAACCTACTCTTAGTCTCTTAAATTTTAGTTGATGCACCAAGACTTTACATCACTTAGTTCAGACCAACGGTACCCGGTTACTATAACCGCTGAACAGGTAGTTATAGCTGGGTAGCTTGTCTTACAAATCTAATCTGCAAGATTAAGCTTAATCACTCGGTGATTAAGCTGCAAGCCTGTAGTTGTTGTTGTCGTTTATAGACTTGAGAATTCAATTTTACGAGAGTATTCACAACACTCGACATGCTTACTTAACCATTTCTCTTGCTGTCAAATCCAAAATCGGCCCCATATAATTAAGTGTTACAAAATTANGNAAATTATCATCGTTTCAAATGTTATATTTGTCAAAAATTTNTTCTNTTGAAAATTGGCATTATCAAAGAAGGTAANACACCACCAGATAAAAGAGTTCCTCTTTCTCCAAAACAGTGCAAATGGATAAAAGATAATTATCCCCATCTTGANNTGGTTGTTCAAAAAAGTCCTATTAGAAAATACAAAGATCAGGACTATTCAAACCTTGGAATTAAACTTGTTGATCAACTAAATGATTGTGATGTTCTTCTNGGAGTAAAAGAAGTCCCCATTGATCAATTAATTCCTAGTAAGATGTATTTCTTTTTCTCTCACACTTTAAAAAAGCAGCCTTACAATAGAAATTTATTACAAGCTATAATTCAAAAAAATATACAATTAGTAGATTGGGAAACTATAACCAATGCAAAAGGACAAAGATTAATCGCATTTGGTCGTTTTGCAGGCATTGTAGGCTGCTACAATGGATTATTNGGGTATGGGTTAAAAAATAATAGTTACGCTCTTAAAAGAGCTTATTTGTGTGAAGATCGTCAAGAAATGGAAGGAGAACTTTCCAAAATACAACTTCCTAATAATTTTAAATTGGTAATTACCGGAGGAGGTCGTGTATCCCAAGGAGCTATGGAAGTATTAGAAAAAACCAATATTAAAAAGGTTTTCCCCGAAGATTTTCTTGCCAAAGAATTCAACTTTCCAGTTTTCACTCAACTAGATGTAGAGGATTATATTAAAAGAGACGATAACCAATCTTTCAATAAATCTGATTTTTTTAATGACCCTAAAGGATATAGCTCAACATTTATGAGTTATGCCCAAAAAGCCGATTTATATGTCGCATGCCACTACTGGGATAATCNATCTCCATATATATTTTCCAGAGAAGATGTGAAAAATCCTAAATGGAATATAAAAATAGTTGCCGATGTTAGTTGCGATATCGATGGNCCTGTAGCTTCTACCTTGANACCCTCTACAATCGAAAATCCTTTTTATGGCTATAGCCCTACATTAGAAAAAGANGTTGATTTTAATAATGAAAATGCTGTTGGTGTTATGGCAGTAGATAACCTTCCTTGTGAACTACCAAAAGATGCCTCTGAAGAATTTGGAAAAATGTTTATTGAACATGTTCTAGAACCATTATTAGGTAACGATCCTGAAGATATCATCTACAGAGCATCTGAAACANTTAATGGAAAGTTAACACCCCATTTTAAATACTTANAAGACTATTTAGAGGGAAATGATTAAATATTTTTGAGCTCCGCTATGGTTTGGATAGGATTTTTTGATTTAAAAACAAAACTTCCAGCCACTAATACGTCTGCACCGCAGTCAACTAACTTTTTAGCGTTTGAAGATGTAACACCCCCATCAATTTCTATTTTGGTATCTAGCCCCATTTTCACAATCATATTTTTAAGCTTCTCTACTTTTCTATAAGTACCTTCTATAAATGCCTGACCTCCAAAACCCGGATTAACGGACATCATACATATCAAATCTGCTTCTTCTAGCACAGGTTCTAACTGCTCAACAGCAGTGTGAGGATTCAATGCAACACCAGCTTTCATATCTTCTTGTTTAATAGCTTGAAGGGTTCTGTGCAAGTGTTTTGAAGCTTCTATATGAACAGTTAATATATTGGCTCCCACGTTTTTAAAGTCTTTTATATAACGCTCTGGTTCAACTATCATTAAATGAACATCCAATGGCTTTAAAGTGTGTTTATTAATGTATTTAATTACTGGTATCCCAAAAGAAATGTTAGGAACAAATACACCATCCATCACATCCAAATGATACCAATCAGCATCACTAGAATTAATCATTTCACATTCTTTTTGTAAGTTGGCAAAGTCGGATGCCAAAAGTGATGGAGCTATTAAATGACTCATTTAATTGAGAATTAATTTTATCCCACAAAGAAAATAAAAGTAAAGTAGTAAATTGGAATTATCCTAAGTAAGATTTCAACAACTTACTTCTTGATGTGTGTTTCAACCTTCTTATAGACTTTTCTTTTATCTGACGAACTCTTTCTCTTGTCAGGTCNAACTTCTCACCTATTTCTTCTAAAGTCATAGGGTGCTTTCCACTTAATCCAAAATACAAACGTATCACATCTGCCTCTCTTGGAGTTAATGTTGATAAAGAACGTTCTATTTCTCTTCTTAAAGATTCATTCATCAACTGTTTGTCAGGCTTAGGTGAAGAGTCAGAAGACATCACCTCATACATGTTATTACTGTCTTCAGAATCTTTTAAAGGAGCATCCATAGATAAGTGTCTTCCATTATTTTTAATTGACTGCTTTACCTCTTCAATAGTAATATCTAAAGATTCAGCTATTTCTTCAGGTGTAGGAGGTCTTCCATACTTTTGTTCTAAGTCNGAAAAAGCTCTATTTATTTTATTAATTGAACCAATTTTATTCAAAGGAAGTCTAACTATCCTAGACTGCTCTGCCAAAGCTTGTAAGATAGATTGTCTAATCCACCATACGGCATAAGAAATAAACTTAAAACCTCTTGTCTCGTCAAATCTTTGTGCTGCCTTAATCAAACCTAAATTTCCTTCATTAATTAAATCAGGAAGTGTTAAACCTTGATTTTGATATTGTTTTGAAACAGAAACAACAAAACGNAAGTTGGCTTTTACCAACCTTTCTAACGCAGGGTGATCTCCCTCTTTAATTCTTTTNGCTAATTCTACCTCTTCCTCAGCTGTAATTAAATCAACNCTACCTATTTCTTGGAGATATTTATCTAAAGAAGCGGTNTCCCTGTTAGTNACCTGTTTTGTTATTTTTANTTGTCTCATTTATTAATTTATATTTTCTANAAGCATGATTGCNAATTTTTTTTTACGCAGGGATATTGTTAAAGTTACATTATCGTAAAATTAATCATAAAACCCACATTGTGTGGGTTTTACAAAAAAAATCATTCCTGTGAAGGAGCAGCTGGTTTTTCAATTAAAGCTTTTCTGGAGATTTTAAGTTTTCCATTTTTAGGATCCCTTCCTATTACTTTAACATCCATCACATCACCCGGCTTCATATATTCCTCCACCTTTTCAACCCTTTTATGATCTATTTCAGAAATATGTAATAAAGCATCTGTTCCTGGTAATATTTCTAAAAAGGCACCAAAAGCAACAATATTTTTTACCTTACCTTGGTAAGTTTCACCCACTTCAGCAACTGGTGGGTAGGCAATCAAATTGATTCTTCTCAAAGCCTCAACCATTCCCTCTTTTTCTTCGGCGAAAATTTCTACATTTGCCATCCCGTCTACTGCATCACCAATTCCTATTGATGTTTTAGTCTCCGATTGAATAGTCTGAATAGTCTCACCCCCTTTACCAATGATTCCTCCAATGGCTTCTTCAGGTACCGAAATATTCTCTATTCTAGGAACATGTGCTTTAAAGTCTTTCCTTGGCTCAGGTAAAGTTTTCATCATTTCTTCAAGAATATGAATTCTTCCAGCTTTAGCCTGACTTAAAGCCTCTTCTAAGACCTTGTAATCTAGACCATTTACCTTAATATCCATTTGGCAAGCAGTAATTCCCTTTTCTGAACCAGTAACCTTGAAATCCATATCTCCTAAGTGATCCTCATCGCCAAGAATATCCGAAAGTACAGCATATTTACCTGCTTGGTCTTGAATTAAACCCATTGCAATTCCAGAAACTGGTCTTTTTAATTTAATACCGCCATCCATAAGAGCTAATGTTCCTGCACAAACAGTTGCCATCGAAGATGATCCATTAGATTCTAAAATTTCTGATACCAACCTAATAGTGTAAGGATTTTCAGGCTTTCCAGGAATCATAGGCTTTAAGGCTCTCAAAGCTAAATTACCATGTCCAATTTCTCTTCTACTGACACTAAACCTCATTCTAGCTTCACCCGTGGAAAATGGAGGAAAATTGTAATGTAGTAAAAAGTCTAAATCGTCTTCAGCCAAAGCACCATCTTTTCTTTGAACGTCAAGAGAACTTCCTAAAGTTAAAGTAGTCAAGGATTGAGTCTCACCTCTCGTGAAAAGAGCAGAACCATGAACAAAACCTGGTAAATATCCAACTTCTGATGAAATAGGTCTAATTTCAGTTGTTTTTCTACCATCTAACCTTATCTGCTCATCTAATACAACTCTTCTAACAGCTTCTTTTTGAGCTGCCTTAAAATACTGTCCAACCAAAAAACCAAATTCTGAGGCCTCTTCATCAGACATACTTGCTTTGAATTCTTCTTTAACAGCAACAAACATTTCTGCTCTCTTATGCTTATCAGCAATACCTTGTTTGGCTATGTCATAACATCTTTGGTAAGAAAAATCATAAATATTTTTTCTAAGCTCCTCATTGTGAATTTCATGGGTATATTCTCTTTTAGGATTCGCTTTAGCTACTTCGGAAGCAACATCTAATTGCAACTGACATTGCTCTTTAATAACAACATGGGCTTGTTTAATAGCTTCCAACATCTCATTTTCTGAAACTTCATTCATCTCCCCTTCTACCATAACTATGCTATCCATGGTTCCAGCAATAATTAAATCCATGTCAGCATTTTTCATTTCTTCGAAAGTCGGATTAATTAAAAAGGCACCATCTATTAGAACAATTCTCACTTCCGAAACAGGCCCATCAAATGGAATATCTGAAACAGCTAAACAAGCAGAGGCAGCCAAACAAGCTAAAGCATCCGGCATATTTTCTTTATCAGAAGACATTAGCTGAATCATAACTTGGGTATCTGCGTGATAATCATCCGGGAAAAGTGGTCTCAAAGCTCTATCAACTAATCTCATGGTTAAAATTTCTTCATCTGATGGTCTTGCTTCTCTTTTTAAAAATCCACCAGGAAATTTACCAGTTGAAGCAAACTTCTCCCTGTAATCAACTGTTAGTGGCATAAAATCTACACCATCTTTTACATCTACATTAGCTACTACAGTTGCTAACAACATGGTATCTCCCATTCTAACTACGACAGAACCATCAGCTTGTTTAGCTAACTTTCCTGTTTCTATGGAAATTTCTTTTCCATTTGGAAGATTTATTTTTTTATTTATTATATTCATTTTTTTAGTTTAAATTTTACAAAAAAGGACCATCACGCGTACGCAACAGTCCCCTCATAATACGTTTTAATTGCTATTACCTTCTTATATTTAACTTTTTAATAATAGCTCTATATCTTTCAATATCTTTATTTTTCAAATAATCTAACTGATCTCTTCTTTTACCTACTAGTCTAATCAACGATCTTTGTGTATTGTAGTCTTTTTTATTGAACTTTAAATGATCAGTTAAATGTTTTATTCTATGTGAAAATAAGGCTATTTGCCCTTCAGATGATCCGGTATCGGACTCCCCTTTACCGAATTTCTTAAAAATATCTTTTTTTTTACTCGAATCTAAATACATTTCAACACTTTTTTAGTTATTGTTATGCTTATTGCGGCTGCAAATATAGTATTAATTTTAAGAAAAGTTCAATATAAATTATTTAAATATAAAACCCACTCTAATTACTCCAATTCCTGAATAATAAATTCCAGAATTAAGACTTTTTGGCATTTCCACTGTTACATCTGATGAAGTAAGAGAACTGTAGTCAATCACGTTATAGCTACCCTTTAAAAAAGAGGTTTTTAAAAGCATTATCCCAAATTCCGTTCCGAAATAAAGATTGGATTTCAAGTAATATTCCCCGCCAAAAAAAACTCTTAATCCCATTTTCTGAATAGGTCTTTGATAGTTGTAGTCTAAATCAGAAACATAATTAACAGAGTCTGTTCTTGAACCATATTCGTCATTTCTTCCAAATCCCAAAACACCCTCTAAACCAGAGTATATAGCAGAATTTTTCCATCTTTTTTGTGATTCATAACCCATAGAAAATAAATACATTGAATTAATTTTCTCCACACTACCTACTCCAGGACCATTTACTTCATAAATTTCCTGGTAATTTACTGATCTCTTCAAATTGGTATTTATTCTAAGAGCAGATTTATTATTTAAATTATACCTAATTTTAATTTTAGGTCGATAAATATCTTGATTAAAATTTGGATAAATTTGACCTTCTATTGAAATCCTATTTTTATAATTTACTGCAGTGTCTTGACTATAAAAAATAGTTGATAAACAAGTAATAATTAATGTCAATAATGTAGATAAGAAAGATTTTTTCATTTTTAATTATTTAATTTATATGAAATGATTTAAATTACTGGTTATTAGTTATTTATATTTTTTAGCATTGGAACAAATTTAAACTCACCATATATAGTTTCTTTATAATCCGAATCATTTAAACGCTGAATTAACGTCATTTGTTGCACGTCTCCCTCTCCAACAGGAATTACTAATCTTCCTCCAATCTTAAGTTGTGTTTTCAATTCTTTTGGAATAAATGGAGCTCCACAAGTTACTATAATACCGTCAAAAGGTGCAAAGACTTTTTTACCTAAAAATCCATCCCCAAAAAATAATTGTGCTCGATAATTATTTTGATTTAAAAATAATTTAGCACTCTGGAATAACGACTTATGCCTCTCAATAGAAAACACCTTAGCACCTAATTGACATAAAACTGCTGTTTGATATCCAGATCCAGTGCCTATTTCTAAGATCTTACTGGCTCTATTTACCATCAAAAGTTCAGATTGAAAAGCTACCGTGTAGGGCTGGCTTATTGTTTGATTAGCTCCAATAGGAAATGCTATATCCTGGTAAGCAAACTTATCTCTAAAAACTGGTTCAAATAACAAATGTCTTGGAATTTTACTGATAGCATCTAAGACTTTATTATCGCTAATCCCCTTTGATTTTAATTCTAAAATAAGCTTGGCACAAAGACCTTTAAATTTAACATCTTTCATTTAAATACAAAAAAACAGTATTAACATTATAAATTCACTTTTCATTTGAAATATTGCCAACAATATATGTTCATAAAGTGCGTTTATATTAAACATAACTTTATAAATAATAAAATATAATAACTTTGAATCATGTTTAAGATAGGTGTTGTAGGTGCAGGTCATTTAGGAAAAATTCACTTGAAAATTCTTCAAAATGCTCCATTTGTCAATTTGATTGGATTTTTTGATAACGACCTTGCAGTCAGAGCAAATGTAAAAAAAGATTTTAACATCAGATCTTTTGATTCCTATCAGGAAATGATTAAAGAATCTGATATAATTGATATTGTAACACCTACTTTATCTCACTATTCATGTGCAAAAGAAGCCTTGAAGGCTAACAAACATGTTTTTATTGAAAAACCTGTGACACACACTATAGACGAGGTTAAAAAGTTAATTACTCTTGCACAAATCACCAATAAAAAAGTACAAGTGGGTCATGTTGAGAGATTTAACCCTGCATTTACAGAAGCCCAAAAACTTATTCTACACCCTAGATTTATTGAAGTTCATCGGTTAGCTCAATTTAATTCTAGAGGTACCGACGTTTCTGTAATTCACGATTTAATGATACACGATTTAGATATTGTGCTTCATGTAGTAAAATCACCTGTAAAATCAATTAATGCAAGTGGAGTAAGTGTGCTAAGTAATACGCCTGATATAGCCAATGCAAGAATAGAGTTTATTAATGGTTGTGTAGCTAATATCACATCTAGTAGAATGTCTCTAAATAATGTAAGGAAATCAAGATTTTTTCAAAAAAATGCTTACGTTTCTGTGGATTTTTTGAACAGATCTCATGAATTTATACGACTAGACTCTAACAAAATACCTACAGATAAAGCACTCATTAGTAACTCAAATTTTCAACCTAATGAAAGCGTAATGATACAAACCGAAAGCAGTAGTAAGGTAAATCCTATAGAAGAAGAACTGAAATCTTTTATTAACTCGATAGAATCCAACAATAACCCAATTGTAGATCTAAAATCTGCTCAAATGGCTTTACAATTAACAACTGATATCATGGAACAAATTACCATGGGGCAAAATTGATTATTTCTATTATAATAATTAATCTTATTTTCGCGTTTTGAATAATCATGAAACGTTTCTTTTTACTTTTAATACTTTTTAATTTAAGTTGTCAACTTATTGATCAACCCGAAGAAATACCTTCTTTTATTCATGTAAATGATTTTTCGTTCTCAATTAACAATAGTAATCAAGGATCTAATAGCGAAAAAATAATAGACGCTTGGATTTATATTAATGGAAATTTAGAAGGTGTTTACGAAATGCCAGCAACAATTCCACTTCATTACCAAGGAGTTAAAAATTTATCTATATATCCTGGAATTAAGAGAAATGGAATTTCAGCCGATAGAAAAAAATATCCATTTTACCTTCCCTACAACACATCCATTAACCTAATACCGGATAGTATTATAGAAATCAATCCTTCAACCGAATACGAAGAGGATTTATTCTTTTGGGTGGAAGACTTTGAAGATCCTCAACATAAATTTCAATCTCATTCTACTTCTCAAGTAGATTTATCCATTTTAGATTCTCCAGAATCCATCCTTTTTGAAGGTAATGCTGGAATAATTACCATGGATAGCAGTCAGTTTAATTGCGAAATCAGAACTAATGAATTAGATTTCAATCAATTTCCTAAAAACTTAAATATTCCTGCTTACATAGAACTGAACTATGCTAATAATTTTCCGTTTTCATTGGGAATACTTCATAAAAATGCCTCTTTACCTGCCTATCAAAATCAAGCATTAATCACCATGATTCCCACTTTTGAAGACAGTGTAATTTGGAATAAAACATATTTATACATACCTGATGCCACTAGCTTGTACTCTAGTGCTACAGAGTTTGACATTTACATTTCCGTTATTAACGATAATAATCAGAACGATATTATGATATTATTTGACAATTTTAAAGTGATTTACAGACCATGAAAAAGAAATATTTCTGGATTGTCTATTTCTTATTTGATTTTTTAACTGCGATTGTAAGTTGGTTTTTATTCAATTATTTTAGGAAAATTTACATTGAAAAATATCATTTTGAAATTACCTTCAAATTGATTGTAACTTCTTTTTCTATTACCGTATTTTGGTTGACTTTGTACGGGATATACGGAAATTACAAAAAGGTATACAAAAAATATAGGATAAGGGAGATTTCACAAACTATTTCGCAATCGTTTACAGGTTGTATTTTTATTTTCTTTATTCTTTTACTAGACGATAAAATCAATACTTATCAAGATTATTACAGGCTTTTTATTGTTTTATTAGCTACTCACACCACCCTAACACTTTTTCCTAGAATAGTTCTTACTTCCAATATTGTAAAAAAAATACATCAAAAAAAAATTGGTTTTAACACATTGATTATAGGATCTAGTCAAAAAGCAAAAGATACTTTTCTAGAAATTACTAATCTAAAAAAAGGAACTGGACATTTTTTTATCGGATATGTCTCTACAAATGATGCTAAAGATCAACTTTTTCAATCAGGTCTCAAAAATCATGGTAATTACAGCGGTATTTCTAAAATAATAAAAGAATACTCAGTAGAACAAGTGGTTATTGCAACAGAACCAAGTGAACACCAAAAAATAAATTCCATTATTAACGATTTGGCAAATTTTAATGTAGAAATTAAGGTAATAGCTGACATGTATAATATTTTAACTGGATCTGTAAAAATGAACTCCATATTTGGAGCTCTTTTAATTACAGTTAGTCCTGAAATTATGCCATCCTGGCAAAAAATACTCAAAAGAATTATGGATGTTTCAATTTCTGGATTTGCTATAATAATTCTAAGCCCAATATTTTTAATTTTAAGTATTTTAATCAAAATAGATAGTAGGGGAACCATTCTATTTCAGCAAGAAAGAATTGGTATTCATAACAGTCGTTTTAAAATTTTAAAATTCCGATCCATGTATTTAGATTCTGAAAAAAACGGACCACAACTTTCAAGCGAAAATGATACAAGGATTACTAGAATTGGAAGATTTATGCGTAAAACCAGATTAGATGAAACCCCTCAGTTCTATAATGTAATAAAAGGGGAAATGTCTCTTGTAGGCCCCAGGCCTGAAAGGCAGTTTTTCATTGATCAAATAATTTCAAAAGCTCCTCATTATAAACATATTAGCAAAGTAAAGCCAGGTATAACAAGTTGGGGTCAAGTTAAATATGGTTATGCAGAAAATGTAGACGAAATGATTGCCAGATTAAAATTTGATTTGTTGTATGTAGAAAATATGTCTTTAACATTAGACATTAAAATTTTATTCTACACAATTATAATAATACTTAAAGGATCGGGTAAATAAAATTTCAGTAGTTCTTTATATTTGAAAAAAAATTATATGAAAAATATTGCTGTAATTGGTGCTGGGACTATGGGAAATGGTATCGCACATGTATTTGCTCAAAACGGTTATCATGTTAACCTAATTGATATTTCCGAAGCAGCCTTAGAAAAAGCATTTTTAACCATTGCTAATAATTTGGACAGAATGGTTAAAAAAGAGAAAATAACTATTGACATAAAAGAAAATACACTTAATCACTTAAATAAAGTTTCAAACCTTGAAAAGGGTGTTCAAAATGCAGATTTAGTTATTGAGGCAGCTACAGAAAATATCGATACAAAACTTTCTTTATTTAAATAAATTGACAAATTTGCCCCTAAAAATTGTATTTTAGCTACCAACACCTCCTCCATTTCAATTACCAAAATTGCCTCAAAAACTAAAAGAGTAGATAAAGTCATTGGAATGCATTTTATGAATCCGGTTCCCATTATGAAACTAATTGAAGTAATAAAAGGCTATTCTACCTCAAAATCCACCCTAAATACTATTATGAGTTTATCAAAAAACATTGGAAAATCTCCGGTAGAAGTAAAAGATTATCCAGGATTTGTAGCTAATAAGATTTTAATTCCCATGATCAACGAAGCAATAATTACGCTTCATGAAGGAGTGGCAGGAGTGGAAGAAATTGATACGGTTATGAAACTAGGAATGGCACATCCTATGGGTCCCTTACAATTAGCAGATTTTATTGGTCTTGATGTCTGTTTAGCTATTCTTAAAGTACTTCAAGAAGGCTTTGGAACTGACAAATATGCTCCTTGTCCTCTACTAATAAATATGGTAACAGCAGGAAAATTAGGTGTTAAATCTTCTGAAGGTTTTTATTCATGGAAACACCAAACAAAAGATCTTATTGTCTCAGATTATTTTAAAAATTAATTATCGACCCATTTTATTGAATTATCCAAACTTTTTAAAAAAACTGAGTGGTAAGACCTTGCAAATGCTTTTAAAGAATTTTCAACTTCTTTGGAGGGATGCATTTTGTTCTTTTCGTTGATAACATTAGTAATTTTCACCATAGGCATAATAATATTTATATAATGCCAAACGGTTAAAAAAAAAATTTATTGTTATATACTTGAGAGAATTAAATTCTTATCGGCAACTAATTTTCTTAAGTTGATTAAAGCATATCTCATCCTTCCAAGAGAAGTGTTGATACTGACTCCAGTTTTTTCAGAAATATCCTTAAAACTCATTTGTAGAAAATATCTCATTTTAACTACTTCCATTTGTTCCATTGGAAGTTCCTCAATGAGTAAGCGAATATCTTCAGAAATTTGCTGATCTATCATTACGTCCTCGGCTGACTTTTCTTCTAATTTAATATGGTCAAAAATATCGAAATCTTCATTTGAGTTTGAAGACCTGCCAGCTATTGGCATTTTAGAGTTTTTTCTAAAATAATCTATCACTTGGTTATGAGCGATTCTTAATATCCAAGACAACAATTTTCCTTCATGATTATAAGTATCTTTTTTTAGACTTTTGATAACTTTAATAAATACTTCTTGAAAAATATCATTGGCATTATCATGGTCTTTAACCATTTGAAAAATATAAGAAAAAACTCTTTGCTTGTATCTTTCAAGCAATTGATCAAAACACTTACTATTGCCTTTTCTGAATTGTTTAATTAGGAAATCATCACTATCATTTACATACATAATTCTACGTTTAATTAATAAAAAGAAATTATTTTGTAGAATTAATCTATAGGCGTGATGTTAAGAATTTATATTGCAAATATAGGAAACAAATTTATTATCTGAAAACTATTCTGTTATTTTAGCGCTTAGTTTAAAAAATTGGGCTTGAAAGAACATAAAAATATAGAGATAATAGGTACTAGAGTCCATAATTTGAAAAATATTTCTGTATCTATTCCTAGAAATCAACTAACGGTTATTACTGGAGTATCAGGTTCAGGAAAATCATCTCTAGCTTTTGATACTTTATACGCCGAAGGTCATAGAAGATATATTGAAAGTCTTAGTGCTTATGCTAGATTGTTTTTAGGACGAATTGAAAAACCAGATATTGACGATATAAAAGGCATTTCTCCAGCGATTGCAATAGAACAAAAAGTAAATTCTTCCAATCCAAGAAGTACAGTAGGAACAACTACTGAAATTTATGACTACTTAAAACTTTTATATGCTAGAATTGGAAAGACGTTTTCACCTGTTAGTAATGAGATTGTTAGTAAAGATAGTCCAGAAAGTATATTAAACTATATTCTTCATTTACCTAAAGATTCTAAATTAATAATTTCATGTCCTGTTACAGTTCCCAAAGGAAGAGAAATTGAAGATCAAGTTAACTTATACTTACATCAAGGATATTCTAAAATTTGGGAAGATGGAAATATTGAAGAATTAAATGAGGATATTAATTCCGAACATTTTGAGATAATAATAGATAGAATAAAAAATGATGATACTGCAGAAAATCAATCAAGGATACTTGACTCTCTAGAACTGGCATTCCATGAAGGTAAAGGAATGTGTAATATAATTGACTTTCAAAACGGTAAAACAAACATTAAAAATTTCAACAATTTATTTTCTAAGGATGGTATAGTATTTGAAGAACCAAATCTTGATTTTTTTTCTTTTAATAGCCCATATGGAGCTTGTAAAAAGTGTGAGGGGTTTGGTAAAATAATGGGCATTGATACTGACTTAGTAATTCCCAATCCCAATTTAAGTCTTTATGAGGATGCCATTGTTTGTTGGAAAGGAGAAAAAATGAGTGCTTGGAAACAGGAGCTAATATTAAATTCTCATCACTTTAATTTTCCAATTCATGACCCAATAAGAAATCTTTCAAAAGAAAATTTAGCACTGATATGGGAAGGCAATCAGTATTTTAAAGGACTTAACAAATTTTTTAAATATTTAGAAAGTAATTCTTATAAAATTCAGTACAGAGTAATGCTTTCAAGATATCGTGGCAAGACAACTTGTGACTCATGTAATGGAAGTAGAATTAGAAAAGATGCCAACTACGTTAAAATTGATAATACTTCTATAAGTACTATAACTAATATGACCATTAATAACGCATTAGACTTTTTTAAAAAGATCCAATTAAATAACAATGATGCTCAAATTTCCAAAAGAATTATTTATGAAATTATTTCTAGACTAGAATATTTAAGTGATGTAGGATTAGGTTATTTAAGTCTGATGAGATCTTCTAACACACTATCAGGAGGAGAATCACAAAGAATTAATTTAGCTACATCCATAGGAAGCTCTTTAGTAGGTTCAATGTACATTTTAGATGAACCGTCTATAGGACTTCATTCCAGAGACAGTCAAAGATTAATAAAAGTTTTAAAAAAATTAAGAGATGTTGGAAACACAGTAATCGTTGTAGAACATGATGAAGAAATGATGAGAGCAGCCGATATGATTATTGATATAGGTCCTGAAGCAGGCAGACTAGGTGGTGAAATAGTATTTAAAGGAAACCATGATCAATTAATTAAATCTAGTTCTAGCTTAACAGCCCAATATTTAAGTGGTAAACTTCAAATAGAAATGCCAAAGGTGAGAAGAAAACCTAAAAACTATATTATAATTGAAGAAGCCTATTTACATAATTTAAAAAATATTTCTGTTAAAATACCTTTAAATCAAATTTGTGTAGTAACTGGTGTGAGTGGAAGTGGAAAATCTACACTTATAAATGGCATATTATATTCTTTTTTAGAAAGATATTTCCTTACAGGAATAGAAAAGGCATCCTACTGTAAAAGTATTAATTTAAATATTGATTTAATTTCTGGGGTAGAATTAATTAACCAAAATCCGATTGGAAAAAGCTCGCGCTCTAATCCAATTACCTATACTAAGGGATACGATGACATAAGGCAATTATTTTCCAAACAAAAACATGCACAAATTAACGGCTTTAAAGCTGGATATTTTAGTTTTAATGTAGATGGAGGAAGATGTGAAAAATGCCAAGGTGAAGGTCAAATCACCATTTCAATGCAATTTATGGCAGATGTTCATTTAAAATGTGACGAATGTAATGGAAGCAGATTTAAAGAAGAGGTATTAGAAGTCAAATATAAAGGTAAAAACATTGCTGAAATCCTTGAAATGACCGTACTAGAATCTTTAGATTTTTTTAATGAAGAATCTACAATTTGTAAAAAAATAAAAATAAAAATTCAAGCACTTTATGATGTTGGACTGGAATATGTTCAACTTGGTCAACCATCAAATACACTTAGTGGTGGCGAAGCTCAAAGAATAAAATTAGCTTCTTTTTTATGTCAAAGCAAGTCTAAACTACAAAAGCTATTTATTTTTGATGAACCAACTACAGGATTACACTTTCATGACATCAAAAAACTTATTAAAGCTTTACAAGATTTAGTAGAAATGGGACATCATGTAATCATAATAGAACATCATATGGATATAATAAAATGTTCAGATTATATTATAGATTTAGGACCAGAGGGAGGAGAAAAAGGGGGAAGTTTATTATTTGAGGGTAATCCTGAGGAATTTATAAATAAAAACCAACTCCACTCCTACACTCAAAAATATTTAAAAGAATATTTTTAAATTATTCCTTATTTATGTTAGCTATAAATTGATTTTGATATAAGTCATAATATTGACCTTTTTGTTTTAATAGTTCATTATGTGTTCCTTTTTCTACAATAATTCCTTTATTCATAACTAAAATTGCATCTGCATTTTGAATAGTTGATAAACGATGAGCTATAATAATTGAAGTCCTAGATTTAGTAATTTCAATAGTTGCATTTTGGATGTATTCTTCAGAAAAAGAATCAATTGATGAAGTTGCTTCGTCAAGAATTAATAACTGAGGTTTATAGACATAAGCTCTCAAAAATGCAATTATCTGCCTTTGACCGGAAGATAATAAACCGCCTCTTTCTTTTACTTTAAAGTCATAACCATTTGGAAGCTGATTAATAAATTCATGAACACCCACTTTTTTTGCTGCATTAATTACTTCTTGTCTTGAAATATTTTTATCTCCAATTGTGATATTTTCTAAAATACTAGTATTGAATAAGAAGACTTCTTGTAAAACTACTGCTATTTTAGATCTTAAAATATTTAAGTCTATATCTCTAATATCTAATTCGTCTAATTTAATTCTCCCTTTTTGAAATTCGTAATATCTGGAAATTAGGTTTATTAATGATGTTTTTCCAGCACCTGTAGGTCCGACAATTGCTACGGTTTGACCTGCTTTGACTTC
This sequence comes from Crocinitomicaceae bacterium, assembly GCA_002691605.1. Lineage (GTDB taxonomy): Bacteria > Bacteroidota > Bacteroidia > Flavobacteriales_D > Parvicellaceae > MED-G20. The sequence continues at coordinate 4,775 of NZID01000039.1, read as the reverse complement.
AAAAGATAAACCATTAAATACAGGTTCTTTCTGATCATATGAAAAAAACACATTTTCAAATTTTATATTGCCCTTAAAACCATCAAGATTAAAAGCATTATTTTGAAAAATATATTCCTGGCTATCTAAAAGTTCAAAAACTCTAGAAGATCCTACCATGCCCATTTGCAAGGTATTAAATCTATCTGCCAACATTCTTATTGGTCTAAAAAGCATACTAATATATAGTATAAAAGACATCATTTCAGTGGTTACTGTACCATAGTCTACTCCTCCATAAGAAATGGACCAAACACTGAATAAAACCAAAAAAGCTACTGAAGTAGCACTTAAAGTTTCTACAACAGGAAAAAATATAGAATACGCCATAATTCCTTTAATATGAGCTTTTTTATGCGCTTCATTTATTTTGCTGAACTTATTTGACTCTACTTTTTCTCTACTAAAAATCTGAACTATATTCATTCCCGTAATATGTTCCTGAACAAACGAATTTAAAACTGAAATTTGCTTTCTAACATCTTGAAAAGAACTTTTAATCGCTTTTTTAAAAATAGTAGTACTTATTAATAAAACAGGAATAGGAATTAAAACAATTAATGTTAGTCTCCAATTAATATAAAACATAAAAGAAAGTACTCCAGTTAATTTTAATAAATCTCCAAGTATAACTAAAAGACCTTGAGAAAAAACATCTGCTATAGTCTCCATATCACTTACAGATCTAGTAACCAACATACCTATAGGTTTTTGATCAAAATACCTTAACTTCAATTGAGTAATATGGTTGAATAACTTATCTCTTAAGTCTTTTACAACTCTTTGTCCTAGGTCACTAGAAATATAAGAAAGAGTAACCAGCATTATTGACTCTATAATTAATATTCCTACCACTAATAAAGCTCCAAAAAACAACGATCTTTCATCCAATAATCTAACATATTCTCCGACTAATTTGCCAATTATATAAGGTCTAAGGGGTGATAAAAATGCCAAGAAGATTGTTAAAACTATCCCATAAATTAATAAGTTTAAGTGGGGTTTTGCTATTTTTAAAATTCTTCTAAAAAGTTGAGAATCCCAAGTTTTTGGATCGGCCTTAGTCTTCATTCGTATAATAATCTACATTCACTAAAAAAAGACCTTTCGCTTTAACGGAGGAACCTGCCAAAGAGCGATCTTTCAATTCAATTATTTGACAAAAATCTTGAAGAGAAATTTTTTTTTGACCCACTAAAAGCATTGTACCTACAATAGCTCTTACCATATTTCTTAAAAATCTATTGGACGTAATAGTAAAAATAATTTGATGTCCATTTTGTTTCCAAAATGCTTCAAAAATATTACAATTAAAATTTTTTACATCAGTATGTACTTTACTAAAAGATGTGAAATCTTTGTACTGAATTAACTTTTTACAACTTTCATTCAATAATTGAATATCTAATTCGTGTTTTATAAAGTTAAAAAGTCCATTTTGAAACGGTTCTTTCTTTTGTGTAATTCTATATTCATAAGTTCTACTTACTGCATCATACCTAGCATGAAAATCTTCGTTAACATTCTTGTAGTTTATTATTAATATATCTGGTGGTAAGATTTGATTAATTTTATAACTAAAACTATTCAAATCAATATTTACAGGCAAGTCTACATGAAAATAAAACTTTTCTGCATGAACTCCCTTATCAGTACGACCACATCCAATTATATTTATTACATTTTCTGATTTTATAATTATATTAATACTTTTTGNAATATGTTCCTGAATAGAAGTTGCATTATCTTGGATTTGCCAACCNTGATAATTTTCTCCATTAAATGCTATTTCAAATAAAACCCTTTTCAATTTAAAGTTTAAGATGTTGATTGATAAGGTTTAAGGTATGTATATACGTTTGATAAATATCTAAATCTGAGTTATCTATTTTAATTGAATTTAAAGGTATTACTAAGGGACTTTCTTCACGCATTTCATCATTTTCATCTCGGAATTTTAAATTTTCTATCACCTTTTCTAATAATATTGACTCACCATTATTTTNGTATTCCAACCATCTTCTATATGCTCTTTTTTCTACTGAAGCAGTTAACCAAAACTTTAAATCAGCATCAGGGAACACAACAGATCCGATATCTCTTCCATCCATAATTACGTTATTTTCTAACCCATATGATTGTTGTAAAGCNACCATTCTTTTTCTTACATAAGGGTTCTTACTAACTTCACTCACTAGATTGGAGATTTTTACTTTTCTNATTTCCTCTTCAACTATTTCGTTATTTAATCTAACGTAGCTTACTCCATTCTCATTTGGTTTTGAAAAATCTATATGGGCATTAGTCATTAATTCTAGAAAGCCATTTTTTAGAGCTCCGTCTGCTAAGATGAAATTAGATCTTTCAAAAAACAATGATATTGCGCGATACATAGCTCCGCTATCTATATAGAGAAAATTCAACTTTCTTGCAAGAGATTTAGCCAGAGTACTTTTACCACACCCCGAATGACCATCAATAGTAATTATGATCTTTTTCATTTTTAGCAAAAAAAAAGGCTGTCTATGACAGCCTTAAATTATAAAAATACTTATCATTAAATTTCTTCAACCTCTATCATTTCAAAAGGTAAATCTATGATCGCTTCATAATCTTCTCCAGCTTCCAGCATATCTTCATCATCCTCTTCATAGTACCATTTAACAGAAACTTCACTCCCCGAAACGGTTTCTAATTTTTTAAAAACATCTAGAATACACTTTGATGAACTGGTATTAAAATATTCTAACTGAACATTTAAGACTGTTGTACTATTTGGGGATTCAGAATAAGATTCAATCCATTCAATAAGAGGTTTATAGAATTCGATAGAGTTTTCTGGAATTGATCTGCCTTTTAATAATAATTCTCCACTAGTGCTGAACTCAACTACTGGTGTTTTTGCAGAACCCTCTTGTTTTAAATCTTCCATAATTTTTATTTTAATATTTTAACTGTTAATGTNAAAAAAGAATAATCATCATCGATTTCTCTAAAGCTATATTGTAATTTGTTTCTTGACTTTTTAGCAATATCTATAAGACCCAAACCACCTCCGCCTTTTTCACTTAATTTACCATTGTTTAAAACCTCTTTATAGTATGCTTTTAGTTCATCCCTATTTAGGGAGTTAATATAATTAATTTTTTTGGTAATCTCATCTACATTTTTTGGAAAAATGAAGTTTCCAGTTACTATGTTGTAGGAATCATCATTTCTTAAAATACTAAAAATAGCTGATTTTTTGTCACCGGTAGAATCCAAAATAACATTTTCATTATCAAAATCATCTATATGATGATATAGATTTTGTAGACATTCTACTAAAACATTGAAAACTTTCTTTTTGGTAGCTGGTGAATCGTTAAGATCATCCATTTTAGATTCCATAATTTGAAAAACAGAAGACAATAGTTCAGAAGTAACTGTTCCTTTAAAAGCTAAAAGAACATTGTCGCGTTCCATTAAATTATATAAGTCAAATGTAGAAGTAGCCATANAATCACAACAAATATAATAAATACTTGAAAGGATAAACAAAAAAATAAAACCTTTATCAAATAAATTAAGTAGTAGATTTGTCAAATATTTTTTTTGATAAAATGGTTAATTCAAATGATTGGTTTTTAAATTGGTTTGATTCTAAATATTATCATATTTTATATANNAACAGAAGTCAAAACGAGGCTAATAATTTTATTCGACAATTAGTCNAAACTTTGGAGCTAAATCCNAACGAGAATGTTTTAGATTTAGGATGTGGTAAAGGAAGACACTCCAATACTTTAAGTAATTTATTTAAAAATTTANATGGGGTTGATATATCTCCAGAAAACATTGCATTTGCAANAAAGAATAAAGCCTCCAANCAGCAATTTTATATTGCAGANATGAGNAAATTTAAAATGAAAAAGCAGTATGGNTATATTTTTAACTTNTTTACGAGTTTTGGTTACTTTAAAAATGAAGAGGATAATATTAAAGTCCTCGAAAACTGNAACAATCATTTAAAGTCAAAGGGTATGCTTATAATTGACTTTTTAAACGCCCAGAAAGTTATTCCATCCATAAACAATAAAATTGAAATTAAATCCATTAATAATGTATTGTTTGAATTAAATAAAACTATTATTGATAATTGTGTTATAAAAAATATAAAAATAACAGACGGCAATAAAACTTTTAAATTTAAAGAAAAAGTTCAATTGTTTGATTTAGATCAATTCAAAAAAATGTTTGATAAAACAGGTTTTGATTTGGTTTCTAATTATGGAGATTATGACATGAGAACCTATTCCAAAGATAGTAACAGATTAATTTTAGCAGTCAAAAAAAAATAAGAAATGATTGAGACATTGTTTATTGGGGTCCTATCTACCGGCAAATTACCAATTGCAGCTGTACTGATTATTTTTTTAAACGGTATCAGTTCTAAATATTCTTTGAAAATTATTTTTCTATTACTATTTGCAATTTCAACTCCAGCTGGTGCTTTTTTTGGAGAGTATTTGTTAAATTTTGATATTTTCAAGAATTGGTCTAATAATTTTTTAGCAATTTCATGCGGAATGCTTTTACATATCACCACATTACTAATTTTTGAAGAGCATCATCATTCTAAAAGAAAATTTAAAAATATATTAACCATTTCTGCCGGAATAGTTAGTGGAATATTAATTTTTAGCTTTTAATATCATTTACTCAAAGAACATATATATTTATTTTGGATTAGCTTT